>NZ_VFIY01000015.1:2500-334238 GCF_006385175.1 Emcibacter nanhaiensis | reverse complement strand
TGCTGCAGGTAGCCGCCGAACGCCTTGTGCATGCCGTCGTCGCTGTCGCCCACCGACATGGCGGCAGAGGTATCCCCGTGATAGCCGGCCTTGAACCCGACAAAGCGGGCCCGGCCTTCGATACCCTGGTTGAGCCAGAACTGCACCGCCATCTTCAGGGCGATTTCCACGGAGACCGATCCGGATTCGGAAAAAAAGACGTGATTAAGGTCGCCGGGCAGAAGCCCTGCCAGCCGCCGCGACAGGTCAAGCGCCCCCTCATGGACCAGGCCGCCCAGCATCACATGGGACATCCGGTCGATCTGCGCCTTCATTTTCTCTTTCATGCCGGGATGGTTATAGCCGTGGCAGGCGGTCCACCAGCTGGCGATGCCGTCAAGAAGCCTGCGGCCGTCGGCCAGCTCCAGGTAAACCCCGTCGGTGCCGACCACCGGCAAGGCATCCGGCGCCGTTTTCATCTGGGTATAGGGCAGCCAGATATTGTCATAGCCTTCCCGGTACCATTCCGGAAGATCCGCGCTCAGCTCCTTGCTCTTCGACATTATTTGCCTTCGGGGGTAATGCCCAGACGCTCGAACAGTTCCATGTCCCGGTTCTGGATCGGGTTCGGCGTGGTCAGCAGCTTTTCGCCGTAAAAGATACTGTTGGCGCCGGCCATGAAACAGAGTGCCTGCATCTCATCGTTCATTTCCTCGCGCCCGGCGCTGAGGCGCACATAGGAAGCCGGCATCAGGATCCGGGCCACGGCGATGGTGCGGACAAAATCAAACGGATCCATTTTGCCTTCGCCGAACAGCGGCGTGCCTTCCACCTGGACCAGCATGTTGATCGGCACACTACCCGGATGCTGCGGCAGGTTGGCCAGGGTCTGGAGCATGCCGGCCCGGTCCTCCAGGCTTTCGCCCATGCCGACAATGCCGCCGCTGCAGACATTAATGCCGGCGCCGCGCACCCGCTCCAGGGTCTCGAGCCGATCTTCGTAAGAGCGGGTGGTGATGATCTCTTTATAATATTCCGGCGAGCTGTCCACATTGTGGTTGTAATAGTCCAGTCCCGCCTGCTTGAGCCGGCCGACCTGCTCCTCGTTCAGCATGCCGAGCGTCACGCAGGTTTCCATGCCCAGGTCCTTGACCCCTTCGATCATGGCCACGACCGCGTCCATGTCGCGGCCTTTGGGACTGCGCCAGGCGGCGCCCATGCAATAGCGGGTCGCCCCAGCTTCCTTCGCCTTTTTCGCTTTCTCGATCACTTCCTGGACGGCCATCAGTTTGCTGGCGTCCACTTCGGTCTGGTAACGGGCGGACTGGGGACAATATTTACAGTCTTCCGGACAGCCGCCGGTCTTGATGGAACACAGCTGACTCAGCTGCACCCGGTTGGGGTCGAAATGGGTGCGGTGCACGGTCTGGGCCTCAAACAACAGGTCCATGAACGGCATGTTGAAATATTCCAGAATTTCCCGTTTGGTCCAGTTGTGACGGAAACCGTCCGCATAGGCGCTTTCATAGGATACAGGGGGGGATATTTCAGAAGCTTCACTCATTTGATATCTGCTCTCAGACTTTGTTTCCCGGCGGAAAATTCAGGCCGCCGCTTAATAAGTTTATGGCCGCACATTCCCTGTCCTGTCATAAAAAGTCAAGCAAATTGCGACAATAACTTTACTCGCGAGTAACATTGACTATAGTCTCCCGCAGGCCAATTATGCCTGAGAACAGTATAACAGGTAAAACCCGATGAAGTCGCTGGATAAATTTGTTTCCGCCAAACTTGAAACGCTGGACCGGTCCGGCCTGCGCCGACAACTTGTGACCACCCGTCGCCTCGATGACGGCCATGCCCGGCGCGACGGGCAAGAGCTGATTTCTTTCTGCTGCAACGATTATCTCAACCTTAGTCAGCACCCGGACGTGAAAAAGGCAGCCATCCAGGCCATCGAGGACTATGGTGCCGGGTCCGGCGCCTCACGCCTGATCACCGGCAATCATCCGCTGCTCGGGGAACTGGAAGGACGGCTCGCCCGCTTGAAAGGAACAGAGGCCGCCCTGGTGTTCAGTTCCGGATATATGGCCAACATCGGCATTATTCCCAGCCTGCTGGGGCCGGAGGATGTGATCTTCGCCGACCAGTTCATACACAATTGCCTGGTGGCGGGCAGCCAGCTGAGCGGGGCCAGGCTGATCTACTTCAACCATAATGACCTTGATCATCTGACCGACCTGCTGCATGCCAATCGGGCGGACCATCGCCATGCCATGATCCTGACGGACGGCGTCTTCAGCATGGACGGCGATCTGGCGCCGCTGCCGGAACTGGGAGAGATCGCCCGCCAGCACGACTGCTGGCTGATGTCCGACGACGCCCATGGCGTCGGTGTTATCGGCGACGGAGGACGTGGCAGCAGTTTCTGTTTTGACCGAAAACCGGACATTCCCCTGCAAATGGGCACCCTGTCCAAGGCAATCGGCAGTTTCGGCGGCTATCTCTGCGCCAGCCAGGCCGTGATTGACTTTATGAAAACCCGGGCGCGCAGCCTGATCTACACCACGGCCCTGCCGCCGGCCAGCGTCGCCGCCGCCATCCGGGCCCTGGATGTCATTGAAAATGAGCGCGAATATTGTGCCCGGCCCATGTATAATGCCCGCCTGTTTGCCCGGGAACTGGGGCTGCCCGAACCGCAGAGCCCGATTGTGCCCATTATTACAGGCGACAGCGCCAGAACCATGCAGCTTGCCGCCAGGCTGGAAGACCTGGGTTTTCTGGTCACCGGCATCCGGCCACCGACAGTGCCCGAGGGGGCGGCGCGCCTGCGCGTCACCTTCAGCGTGGCCCATAAGGAGGAAGAGGTCCGCGCCCTGGCGAAAGCCCTTGCCGATATTGGCGCCTTGTCACCTGAAGGATCCGAGGAATGAGCCGCATTATTTTTGTCACCAGCACCGGCACAGGGATCGGAAAAACCCACGTCACCTGTGAAGCCATCAGAAACCGGATCAATTCCGGTTTCCTGGTCAATGCCCTGAAGCCGATTATCAGCGGGTTTGATCCGGCCGAGGTTGAAAACAGCGATACCGGTTTGCTCCTGCAGGCCCTGGGGCGGGACAGCAGCGAGGAAAATATCGCGGCCATTTCCCCCTGGCGGTTCAGCGCCCCGCTGTCGCCGGACCAGGCGGCGGTGCAGGAGGACCAGCCCCTCGACCTCGACGCGCTGGTGGAATTCTGTAAAACGTCCTGCCGTGACGATTATGACTACCATTTCATCGAGGGCGTCGGCGGCCTGATGGTCCCTCTGAATGACCGGCATACGGTTCTCGACTGGATCAAGGCGCTCGACTGTGACATCTGGCTGGTGGCCGGGACCTACCTCGGCAGCCTCAGTCATACCCTCACTGCCTGCGACGTTCTTCACCATCACGACATAAAATTGTCCCAACTGATTCTCTCCGAGTCGGCCGAAAATTCGGTTGGATTACAGCAAACTGCCACAACTTTGGGTAATTTTTTACAAAAAATCCCGATTACCGGCATCAGGCGACAAGAAGAAAATTAAAAAAAATTTCAAGGCCTCAAACTAGGCAGATTCTGCAAGTCCGGCAAAATCTTTCCGGCAGCTTCTCACCCCGTCAACATTCTTGCCGTTGATTTTCCTAGGGTAAAAACTGGCACAGCCCTTGCTTCTCTAATTGGGTAAGGAGAAGTAATCATGACAATGGAAAATATTGTTTCAAATGGAACAACATCGATAACCCCTTCAGACAAAAGGTCAATGACAAATTTACTAGTAGATTTAAAAAAAATGGGAATTGACCCGCAACCCTATTTTATCCTCGCCGCCCGGGAATTCGAAAATATTTACGGAGAAAATGCGGCAGAAAATGCAACCCGTTTGCATGCAAATGCAATTAACTCTGGCAACGATGATGACGCTTACATCTGGCACCAGATTTTTACCCTTCTTTCCGATAACTCACCGAATTCACTCAGGAATATACATTAGTTTCCTCTTGCATATGCAATGCAATGGATTCTATAATTCTTCAATATATTGATCAATTTTCCAGATCCCTTGAAGGATCATTCCGGTGATCCTTCATCTGCCTGACTGCCTCGGTAACTCAATGATGAGTTTGCCGAGGCTTTTTTTTGTGCACACTTTATGAGTGCTAAACTAACCTATTTCGGCCAGTCCGGGAAACCACTCGATCAGAGTGTTGCCGAAGGTCTGAAGCAACCCGAAGAAGATCGCAATACCGGTCAGCAACAACAGACCGCCGATCAGGATTTCCAGCAACCGGAAATGTTTCCGGAACCGGCCCGAAAACTGCAGGAAGCGATTGACGAACAGGGCCGCCAGGATAAAGGGGATTCCCAGCCCCAGAGAATAGACGATCAGCAAGGCGACCCCCGTGCCGAAGGTCTGCTGGCTGGCCGCCAGGGTCAGGATAGTGCCGAGAATGGGCCCGATACAGGGGGTCCAGCCGAAGGCAAAAGCCAGGCCCATGACAAAGGCGCCGAGTATGCCGGCCGGCGTCTCCCTGGTGTGAAAGCGTGCTTCCCGATACAGGAAGCCGATCCTGATAATACCGGTAAAATGCAGCCCGAGAATGATGATCAGGGCGCCGGAGATTCTGGAGAAAATATCCAGGTGCTGCAACAGGATCGGCTGCAGGCTTGACGCCCCGGCGCCCAGCAATACAAAAACCGTGGAAAAGCCGAACACAAAGGCCAGCGCCCCGAACAGGACATCCCCCAGGGGAACCCTGTCGCCTTCCCGCAGGTCATTGAGAGAACTGCCGGTGACATAGGATACATAGGCCGGCACCAGCGGCAGCACGCAGGGGGACAGAAAACTGAAGATACCGCCCAGCAAGGCGGCGAAATATGAGACTTCCAGAGATTCCATGGGGGCAAGTTTTAACGCCCCTGCACAATTGTGCAAGTCCTATGAAAGTAAGAAATTCGTGAACAGATTGCTGAAAAGAGACAACTAGCTGACTTTCCGCGAGAGGAAGCCGCCAAGCCAGCCGGCAACAAGCGCCACCAGGATTGCCACCAACCCGTAAGCTGCGGGGCTCTGCTGGGCAAAATTATAGATCATCCGCTCCAGGCCGACCTTGTCCACGTGCAGGCCGGTGGTGCGACTCAGAACGATATCCCCCTGGCGTACCAGATAAACCGTGGTCTTGTAGTCGCCGACAGGCATGTTGGCCGGAAAATACATGCGGGCCCAGAACAGGATGCCTTCACGCATGTTGATATTGCCGAATTCTTCCTTATAGAGTCCCTTGGCCTTCATGTTACGGATAAAACCGGCCCGATATCCCTCGCGTTCCTCAGCGTCCAGTCCTTGGGACAGGGGCAGGGAAATATTGTCCAGACCGATCTGATATTGCTTTCTCACCGCAGGCGCAAGAAGGTCATCAAGATGCCGCGTCGTCCCCAGAGCGTAATATCCGGGCACGCCGGAAAGCTCCTCCATTCCCTTGTTGACCCAGATCCCGCTGATCCGTTCCTTACGGCGGATCATCATGTCCTTTGGATCGCTGGTGACCACGACAATCATGTCATAGTCCATCCCTTCCACCACAACGCCATGGCCGCCGTCATCCTGTGGGATATCCATGTCAATGGCCCCGAACACCATCAGGTCCGTTCCGGAAAAGCGCGCATTAATATCAATCATATTGTCAGACAGGTCCGTCACCAGCCGTTCCGCCCTCGCCGGCGAGGCGGCAACGACCGCCAGCAGCAAAAGCAGACCTGTCAGCACCCTTGTCAATGGACGTCTCCCTCTGCGGCGGGAAAGACGGCAAACAGCTCGTCGGGCTGGACCACCAGGTCAACCCCCATTTTGGCACAAACCGCCAGCACCAGAACGGCCAGCAAAATTCGCAGCTGCTCCCCCTTGAGCTTTGCCCCCACCCGGACCCCGATCTGGGCGCCGACGACCGCACCGATCAGCAGGATCAGGGCCAGCATCATGTCCACCGTCTGGGTATTGACGGAATGCAGAAAGGTGACTCCGGCGGTCACAAAGGTGATCTGGAACAGGCTGGTGCCGATCACCACATTGATCGGCATATTCAGCAGATAAACCATGGCCGGGATCATGATAAAACCGCCGCCCACTCCCATAAGTGCAGCCATAGCCCCGACCAGGGCGCCGATCACCAGCGGCAGCAGGACACTGATATACATTTTTGACTTGCGGAATCGCATCTTGAACGGCAGGGCGTCGACCCAGGTCCTCGGCCGCCGGCCGGGTTTGGGTTTGTCCCCGCGCCGCCGGCGAATAATGGTAATGACGCTCTCGACAAACATCAGGCTGCCGATTCCGCCGAGGAAAATAACATAGGCGATGGAAATCATCAGATCCACTTGGCCCGATTCCGTCAGTACGGCAAAGAACCACGCCCCGGCGTAGGATCCGAAAGCGCCCCCCACAATCAGGACAAAGCCCATTTTATAGTCCACACCGCCCCGCTGCGCATGAGCCAGCGCGCCGGAAACCGAAGCTGCTGTAATCTGGTTGGCTTCGGAAGCCACGGCAACCGCCGGCGGCACGCCGGCAAAAATCAACAGCGGCGTCATCAAAAAACCGCCCCCAACTCCAAACATGCCGGACAGGAAGCCGACACCACCGCCCATGGCCAGCAACACAAAGATGTTAATTGATAACTCGGCAATGGGCAGGTAGATCTGCATGTGGTATACTGTTCAGGTTCGAAATAGCGGATTTGTCAGGGAAAAGCCTGATTTATTAATTATCTAAATCCTAAACAAAAACTGCCCCTATTTATAGTGAATTCTTCATTGTTTCGTGATTTTAGGCTGCAAATTGCCTTTGCATAAAAAATGAAACGATCGTTTTATTTTTTGTTGACCCTTACGTAAACGTAAACTATGATGCCGCCCCAGAAGCCATCATGTGTCAAGTTGCATTTCGACAAAAACCGGAACAGTTTTGATGAACAAAAAAAAGCCCACATACTCCATATCTGAGCTGTCCGAGGAATTTGGAATTACCCCCCGGACGTTGCGCTTTTACGAAGACCAGAAACTGATTTCCCCGAAACGGGAAGGACAGAGCCGGATCTATTCCACAGCGGACAGAGCCCGGCTCGCCTGGATCATGCGGGGAAAACGGGTCGGTTTCAGTATTGCTGACATGGCTGAAGTCCTGGACCTGTATTACGAGGAAGGCGGGAAAATAAAACAGGGTCAGATTACCCTGGACGCCTGCCGTGAGCGTATTGAAACCCTCGAACAGCAGAAAAAAGACATCGACGAAACAATTGAAGAACTGAAAAACATCATCGAGTCCGTCGAGGACTGGATGACGAAACAAAATATCAAGGAAGTAGGAGACCGCAAACATGCCTAGGTACAACGCCCCCGTGGAAGACATGAAATTTCTCATGCACGACTATCTGAATCTGCAGCAATACAGCACCCTGCCCTGCTTTCAGGAAGCGACCCCCGACATGATTGACGCGATCCTGGAAGAAGCCGCAAAGCTGACAGAAAATGTGTTCTTCCCACTGAACCAGTCCGGTGATCAGGAAGGCTGCAGCTGGGACGATGGCGTGGTCACCACCCCCAAGGGCTTCAGGGAAGCCTATGCGCAATATGTGGAAGGCGGCTGGCAGGGCCTGACCGGCACTCCGGAATACGGCGGACAGGGCATGCCGCAGATTCTGGGGCTTGCCCTCAGCGAAATGATGGTCGCCTCCAACTGGGGCTTTGCCATGTATTCCGGCCTGACCAAGGGTGCCACCGAATCCATCCTGCACTGGGGTAGCGACGAACAGAAAGCCACTTACCTGCCGAAAATGATGACCGGCGAGTGGTCAGCCACCATGAACCTGACCGAACCCCACTGTGGTACCGATCTCGGCATGCTGCGGACCAAGGCCGAACCTCAGGCCGACGGCACCTACAAGATTTCCGGCACCAAAATCTTCATCTCCGCCGGCGAACATGACCTGACGGAAAATATCATTCATCTGGTGCTGGCCCGCGTGGTCGGCGCCCCGGAAGGCACCAAGGGCATCAGCCTGTTCATCGTGCCCAAGGTCATGGTCAACGAAGACGGCAGCCTGGGCGAGCAAAATGGCGTGTCCTGCGGCTCCATCGAACATAAAATGGGCATTCATTCCAATGCCACCTGCGTGCTCAACTATGACGGCGCCACCGGCTACCTGATCGGCGAGGAAAACAAGGGCATGCGCGCCATGTTCACCATGATGAACGAGGCCCGTCTCGGCGTCGGCCTGCAGGGCCTCGCGATCGCCGAAGTCTCCCAGCAGAATGCCGTGGATTATGCCAAGGACCGCATCCAGGGCCGGTCCCTCACCGGACCGAAAAATCCGGAGGGCAAGGCCGACCCGATCATTGTGCACCCGGACGTGCGCCGCATGCTGATGACCAACCGGGCCTTTATCGAAGGGGCGCGCGCCTATGCCATGTGGACCGGTGTCCAGCTCGACATGGCCATTCACCATCCGGACGAAAAAGTTCGCGAGCAGGCCGAAGACATGCTGGCGCTGATGACCCCGGTGATCAAATCCTACATGACCGACCAGGGCGTGGAAGCGGCCAGCCGGGCGCTGCAGTGCTATGGCGGCCATGGCTACATCCAGGAATGGGGCATGGAGCAATATCTGCGCGACAGCCGCATTGCCCCGATTTATGAAGGCACCAACGGCGTGCAGGCCATGGACCTGGTCGGCCGCAAGCTGCCGGCCAAGGGCGGCGAGCCGGTCAAGGCCTATTTCGCCATGATCCACTCCTTTATCGAGGAAAACAAAGGCAACGCCGAGCTGGAAAAATATCTCGCCCCGCTGGAAAAAGCGCTGGGACGCCAGCAGGCCGCCACCATGTGGCTGATGCAGAACGGCATGGCCAATCCGGACAATGCCGGCGCCTCCGCCCATTACTACCTGAACCTGATGGCGCTGGTGACCATGGGCTATTTTTGGGCCGACATGGCGAAGAAAGCCCAGGAAATGCTGGCCGCCGGCGAAGGCAATGAAGCCTTCCTGAAGAACAAGATCGTCACCGCCGACTTCTTCTTCACCCATATGCTGCCGGAAACCGCGGCGCTCCGCGCCAAGGTCGAGGCCGGTGCCGAACCGGTGATGGCCCTTGATGCAGAAGCCTTCTAATCCATTTCCCAAGCAACGAGGATTCGAAAATGACTGAAGCCTATATTTACGATCATGTAAGAAGTCCCCGCGGCCGGGGGAAGAAAGACGGCAGCCTGCATGAGGTGACGCCGGTCAACCTGCTGTCCCAGGTGCTGGCGGCCCTCAAGGAACGCAATGACTTTGATCCGGCCCTGGTGGACGATGTGGTGGCCGGCTGTGTCACCGCCGTCGGCGAACAGGGCGGCAATGTCGGCCGCTTCGCCGCCTATATGGCGGACTATGGCGACGCGGTGCCCGGCATGCATGTCAATCGCTTTTGCGCTTCCGCGCTGGTGGCCGTCAACTATGCCGCCGCCCGGGTAATGGCCGGCCAGGCCGACCTGATGGTCGGCGGCGGGGTCGAGAGCATGTCGCGGGTGCAGATGGGTTTTGACGGCGGTGCCTGGCTGTTCGATCCCCAGGTCTCCAACAAGGTCGGCTTTGTACTGCAGGGCATCAGCGCCGACCTGATCGCCACCAAATACGGCTTCTCGCGCGAGGAATGCGACGCCTATGCCATCCTCAGCCAGAAACGGGCCAAGGCCGCCTGGGACAACGGCCATTTCAAGAACTCCGTTATCCCGATCAAGGACCAACTCGGCATTACCCTGCTGGACCATGACGAGCATATGCGTCCGGAAGCGACCACTGAAGACCTGGCCGGCCTCAAGCCGTCCTTCGTTGATATGGGCGCGATCGGTTTTGACAGTGTCGCCCTGCAGAAATATCCGGAAATCGAGAGCATGACCCACATCCATCACGCCGGCAACAGCTCCGGCATCGTCGACGGCGCCTCAGGCATGCTGATCGGCACCAGGGAAATGGGCGAAAGGCTCGGCCTCAAACCGCGGGCGAAAATGATCGGCTTTGCCGATGTGGGCATTGATCCCACCATCATGCTGTCCGGCCCCGGCGAGAGTGCCCGCAAGGCGCTGGCCCGCGCCGGCATGAACGTCTCCGACATCGACGTCTGGGAAATCAACGAGGCCTTTGCCTCCGTGGTGCTGCGCTTCTGTCAGGAACTGGGCCTTGGCACCGAAGACGTCAACGTCAACGGCGGCGCCATCGCCATGGGCCATCCCTTGGGCGCGACCGGCGCCATGATCCTCGGCACCGCCCTGGATGAAATGGAGCGGGCTGACAAATCGACGGCGCTCGCCACCCTGTGCGTGGCCGGCGGCATGGCCACCGCCACCATCATTGAACGCGTGTAAGGGAGACAGGACAATGACCAACACCATCAAATTCGACATTGATAGCGACGGCATCGCCCTGCTGGCCATTGACGTTCCCGGCAAGTCCATGAATGTCATCACCCAGGAATTTATCAGCGACTTGGACGGCCTGATCGACAAAATCGCCTCTGACGACACCATCAAGGGCGCCGTGATCAGCTCCGCCAAGGACAGCGGCTTTGTCGCCGGCGCCGACCTGGAAATGATGCTCGGCATGACCGCCATGGTCGATAAAGTGAGCCCGGAAGAACTGTTCAGGCAGGCCTTCAGCCTGAGCAGTACCCTGCGCAAGCTGGAGACCTGCGGCAAGCCGGTTGCGGCGGCCGTCAACGGCGTCGCCATGGGCGGCGGGCTGGAAATCATCCTCGCCTGTCATCACCGGGTCGTGGCCGACAATCCCAAGATCAACCTCGGCCTTCCGGAAGTGATGGTCGGGCTGCTGCCCGGCGGCGGCGGCACCCAGCGCCTGCCGCGCCTGATGGGCATCCAGATGTCGCTGCAATATCTGCTGCAGGGCAAGAATATGAAGCCGCAGGAAGCGCTCGGTTTCGGCGTCATCCAGCAGGTGGTCCCGGCTGACGAAATTGTCGCGGCGGCGAAGAAATGGATCCTCGACGGCGGCAAGGCGGAACAGCCCTGGGACAGCAAGAAGTTCAAGATCCCGGGCGGTTCAGGGGTTTATGATCCCAATATCGTCCAGACCTTCATCGGCGCCCCGGCCATGACCAAAAAGGAAACCAAGGGCAATTATCCGGCGACGCTGAACATCCTGTCCTGCGTCTATGAAGGCCATCAGTTGCCCATGGACAAGGCCCTGGTGGTGGAGAGCAAATATTTCTGCGACCTGCTGCTCGGCGATGTGGCGCCCAACATGATCCGCACCCTGTTTGTCAACAAACAGGCGGCGGAAAAAGGCGCCCGCCGTCCCAAGGACCAGCCCGAGATGAAAACCAAAAAGCTGGGCATGCTCGGGGCCGGCATGATGGGGGCCGGCATTGCCTATGTCTCCGCTATGGCCGGGATCGAGGTGATTTTGCTCGACATGACCATGGAAGCGGCCGAGAAAGGCAAGTCCTATTCCACCGGCCTTCTGGAAAAGGCGGTCAAACGGCGGAAGATGAGCCAGGAAAAGGCCGACGGCATCCTCGGCCTGATCAAGCCGACCACCGAGTACGCGGACCTGGAAGGCTGCGACCTGATCATCGAGGCGGTGCTGGAAGATGTTGACGTCAAGGCGGATGTGACCGCCAAGACCGAAGCCGTGGTGCCGGAAAGCTGCATCTACGGCTCCAACACCTCCACCCTGCCGATCACCCAGCTGGCCAAGGCCAGCGCCCGGGAAGACCAGTTCATCGGCATCCATTTCTTCTCGCCTGTGGACAAGATGCCGCTGGTGGAGATCATCCTCGGCGAGAACACCGGCGATGTGGCCCTGGCCAAGGCGCTGGATTATGTGGCCCAGATCAGGAAAACCCCGATCGTGGTCAATGACAGCCGCGGCTTTTATACCAGCCGCTGCTTCGGCACCTACGTCCAGGAAGCCTCCAACATGATCGCCGAAGGCGTCAAGCCGGCGCTGATCGAAAACTGCGGCGTTTATGCCGGCATGGCCGTCGGCCCGCTGGCCGTGGCCGACGAAGTCAGCCTGGAGCTGAGCTATCACGTGGGCACCGCCACCAAGAAGGCGCTCGGCGACAAATATGTCGCCCAGCCGTCCGACAAGGTGATCGAGGTGCTGTACAAGGAACTGGACCGCAAAGGCAAGAAAAACGGCCACGGCTTCTATGAATATCCCGAAGACGGCAAGAAGTACCTGTGGCCGGGCCTGTCTGAGCATTTCCCGCTCGCCGACGAACAGCCGAGCCAGGAAGAAGTCACCAAGCGACTGATGTACCGCCAGGCCATCGAAGTGATCCGCTGTCTGGAAGAAGGCGTGCTGCTTGCCCCGGAAGATGCCGACATCGGCGCCATCTTCGGCTGGGGCTTTGCCCCCTGGACCGGCGGCCCGCTCAGCATGGTCGACACCATCGGCGTCAAAGAATTCCTCGCCGAAGCCGACAAGCTGGCCAATCGTTTCGGGCCCCAGTTTTCGCCGCCGGCGCTGCTGCGGGACAAGGCGGAAAAAGGCGAGAATTTTTACGCCTGATCCGGCTGTTCATTCAATCCTGTGCCTACTGCACAACTTCGGGCCGGAAAATTACTTCCGGCCCGTTTTTTATAGCGGCGGCTCGATTCATATATCCTTGCAACCGATGACCCCGGACGTTAGATTCCGGTAATACACATTCAACCTCAGGGCCCGAAAAATGAAACTCTCCACTTACTTTCTCAGCATTCTCCTTCTGCTCACCTTCGGCAGCCAGGCACATGCCGAATGGCTTCTGGACGGGGAAAATTCACATCTTTCCTTCGGCTCAGTCAAGAAGAACACCATTGGCGAAAGCAACCATTTTGCCACCATCGACAGCCGGATCAGCGACGGCGGTGAAATCAGCCTGACGGTCGATCTCGCCTCGGTGGAAACCTGGGTCGATATCCGCAACGAACGGATCCGCAAATTCCTGTTCCAGACCGGCATGTATCCGGTGGCGACCCTGAGCGGCCAGATTGATCTTGGCCAGTTCCAAGACATGGAAATCGGCGCCAGCCAGCTTCTTGAGACCAGCCTGGTGCTGGAACTGCATGGCCAGCGCAAAAATGTGGAATGCGAGCTTGTGGTGACGCGTCTCGGGGATAATCGTGTCATGGTTGTCCCCCATGAACTTATTTTCCTGGATGCCGAGGATTTTGATTTACTTTCCGGGCTTCAGAAGCTACAGGAACTGGCAGGACTGCCGTCGATCAGTACGGCGGTACCCCTCAGTTTTTATCTGACGTACACAAAAGAATAAGTATCCAATCTCCTACTCAAACACAGAAAGACACGAAACAATGAAAAAATTCGTGAAGACCCTGGCATTGACAGCATTCGTCCCTGTCATGCTGGCTGGTCCCTCCATTGCCCTGGCCGCCGTTGACCCCGCTGTCATGGCGATCCTGGAACAGGCCGCCAACAGCAACGACGGCGCGAAATTCCAGACCGTCCTGGATGTGGTGCTGGCCGCCAACCCGGACCAGAAGGAAGAAATCCTCGCCGCGGCCGAACCGATGCGTCCGAAGCCGCCGGTCAAGAACCCGGAAGCCAAGCACCCCTATTTCAGTCTCAGCGGCTGGGACGGTGAGGTGGACCTCAATGTCCTGACCTCCTCCGGCAACACCGACCAGCAGTCGTTCGGTGTCGGCGCCAAGATGAAACGGGACAAGGGCAAATACCACAGCAAGATTGCCGGTTATTTTGATTTCAACAAAAACTCCGGGGTCAAGGACCGCCAGCGCTGGGGCCTGTCCTACAAGCTGGACTACGATTTTTCCAAACATATGTACCTGACCGGCTTCACCGGCTATCAGAATGACCAGTTCGGTTCCTTCCGTGAACGAATTACCGTCAACGCCGGTGCCGGTTACCGCCTGATGGAAACCGAAAAATTCCTGTGGAATGTGGAAGGCGGCCCTACCGTTCTGTTCACCAAGGAATCCGAAGGTGCGGATTACGAAGACAGCCTGAACGCGTATGCCGCCAGTGAATTTGTCTGGGCTATCAATGAACGCAGCGAGTTCAGCAACAACAGCCAGATCACCTTTGGTGACCGCACGGTCTTCGAAACCAAGAATGCCCTGAAGGTGAAAATCAACGGCGCCCTGAGCAGCAAGTTCTCTTTTGATGTCTTTTATGACAAGGACGCCCCGGCCGACCGTGACACCACGGACACCATTGCCCGGGCCGGCCTGCTGTATGACTTCTAGGGCCTAGTCGCCCATCACATGCAGCGCCAGGGTCCGGCTGTGGCCCCGGCGCCGATGTTCAAAAATATAAACTCCCTGCCAGGTGCCGAGCGCCAGTCGCCCGTCAATCACCGGCAGGGAGACCTGACTCTGGGTCAGAGCGGCGCGGATATGCGCCGGCATATCATCCGGCCCTTCCATCACATGACGGTAATGGGGGTCATTTTCCGGCACCAGCCGACAGAGAAAATTATCCAGGTCATGACAGACATCCGGATCGGCATTTTCCTGAATCACCAGCGACGCCGAGGTATGCCTGATGTGGACGGTAAATAGTCCCTCATGAATATTCTGCTCAGCAAGCCAGCGCGACAGGGATGAGGTCACGTCGTAAAGCCCGCGCCCGCCGGTTTCAAACCTTAACTGTGTGGTTGCCTGTCTCATAACAGAAGATTAGGAGAAGGACAGCCGTTTCACAAGCCTTGGTCGATATTTGACGTAAATCCGGTAGCCCAGCAGCAACAGCAGTATCGACAGATGGATCAGGGGCTGCCTCAGGTCGGCCTTGACCATCATGATGTTGTGGATGACCGCCAGAATGGCAATCGGGTAGACCAGCCGGTGCAGCCGGGGCCAGGACCGGCCCAGGCGGCGGATCATCTTTTTGGTCGACGTCACCGCTAGGGGGACCATCAGGAACAGGGCCAGCATGCCGAAGGTCATGGCCGGGCGTTTGACCAGATCCTGCCAGATCACTGTCCAGTCAAAGAAATGATCCAGCACCACATAGTTGCCGAGGTGCAGCAGGCCGTAGAAGAAGGCATAAAGCCCCAGCGGCCGGCGCCATTTGATCAGCCAGTTCTTTTTGGTGAGCTTGCGCAGCGGCGTGACCGCTAGGCTGGCCAGCAGAATCCGGATGGTCCAGTCGCCGGTATACTGGTTGATATACTGGAACGGGTTGGCGGTGAGCTGGTGCGGCTGATAATTGAACATCAGCCACAGCTGCCACAGGATCCAGGCGAACGGCAGCAGACAGAGAATATGCAGGACCGCGCGCAACGGTTTTTCATATTTCATAATCAATAGAGCTTTTTCGGGTCCATGCCCGCGTACAGATGCGCCACGTCCTCCGCGTAGCCGTTGAACGGCAGGGTGTCGCGGCGGAAAAATTCGCCGATGCGCCGTTCCTTGGCCTGGGACCAGCGGGGATGATCCACAGTGGGGTCCACATTGGCGTAGAAGCCATATTCATGGGGCGCCAGTTCCTGCCAGCTGTTGAGCGGCTGGCGGTCGACAAAGTCGATCCTGACGATGGATTTGATGCCCTTAAAGCCATATTTCCACGGCACCACCAGCCGGATCGGCGCGCCGTTCTGATTGGGCAGCACTTCGCCGTAGAGGCCCACTGCCATCAGGGTCAGGGGGTTCATGGCCTCGGCCATGGTCAGGCCTTCCACATAGGGCCAGTTCATGACCCGGCGGCGTTGGCCCGGCATCTGCTCCCGGTCCTCCAAGGTTTCAAACCGCACATATTTGGCCTTCGAGGTCGGCTCAAAGCGCTTGATCAGGTCCGCCAGCGGAATACCGACCCAGGGAATCACCATGGACCAGGCCTCGACACAGCGATGGCGGTAAATGCGATCCTCAAGATGGCTGTCCCGGATCAGATCATCCACATCATAGGCACCGGGCTTTTCCACATGGCCGCCCACTTCCACGGTCCAGGGACGCGGCCGCAGGGTATGGGCGTTTTTCGCCGGATCATCCTTGCCGGTGCCGAATTCATAGAAATTATTATAGGTGGTGACCGCCTGGTAGGGCGTCGGCTTTTCACCCGGGGCGAAATTCTGCTGCGCTTCCAGGTTTTGAAACTTTTCGCCCCGCTCCACTGCCTGCGCCCCGGCAGGCACCAGGCTCGCCGCCCCGGCCATCAGGCCGGCCCGGGAGAGGTCGCGCAAAAAATCCCGGCGATTGAGGTAATCGCGCTGGGAGGTGGTGTCATTTTCTTTCAGCTCATAGGACTTCGGCGTTTTGATCAACATAATAATACTACGGCCTCTGTTTCACGTTGGATCATATCCTAGCTGCTCCTTCCTTACCCCGCCATTAACAGCTGATCACAATAGCGAGAGCAAAGTTTACCACTTGCGAACCGGCCCCTTGTCGCGCTAGAAGAGGCAAACTTACTGACAGGATATTTCATGGCGCCGCCGTTACTGACATTGCAGGATATCGCCCTTCGCTACGGCCCGACCCCGCTGTTTGACGGAGTGGAGCTTTATATCGGCGAGCGCGACCGTATCTGCCTGGTGGGCCGCAACGGCTCCGGCAAATCGACCCTGATGAAAGTGATCGCGGGCAGCGTTGAAGCCGACAGCGGCGAACTGTTCGTCCAGCCCGGCACCCATATCACCTACCTGCATCAGGAACCGGACCTGAGCCAGTGGAAGACGGTGCACGACTATGTGATCACCGGCCTGCCGGAAGCTTCGAGCGAGGATCATTTCCAGGCCGACATCATCCTGGAGGACATCGGCCTCAGTCCCGACCTGGAGACCCACAATCTGTCCGGCGGCGAGCGGCGCCGTGCCGCCATCGCCCGCGCCCTGATCAGCGAGGCCGACATCCTGCTCCTGGACGAACCGACCAACCATCTGGACATCGCCACCATTGAATGGCTGGAAGACAGGCTGAAGGAGTTTCGCGGCGCGCTGGTGATCATCAGCCATGATCGCGCCTTCCTCAACAATCTGACCAACACCACCTTCTGGCTCGACCGCGGCAAGGTGCGCCGGCTCGACAAGGGCTTTGCCCACTTCGAGGACTGGGCCGAAACCATTCTCGAGCAGGAACGGATCGAGCGGGCCAAGCTCGACAAGCTGATCGAGAAGGAAACCGACTGGTCGCACAAGGGCATCACCGCCCGGCGCAAACGCAACATGGGCCGCATGCGGGCGCTGTGGGCGCTCAGGGAAGAACGGGCCAAACAGATTAAAGAAACCGGCCAGGTCAAGCTCGAGACCGACAGCGGCAAAACCAGCGGCAAGAAAGTGATCGAGGCCCGCAAGGTCTATAAATCCTTTGGCGACAAGGTGATCCTCCGGGATTTCTCGCTCCGCATCCTGCGCGGTGACCGCATCGGCATTATCGGCCCCAACGGCGCCGGCAAATCCACCCTGCTCAAGATTCTGACCAAGGAGATCGAGCCTGACCAGGGCACGGTCAAGCTCGGCACCAACCTGGAGCCCACCTACCTCGACCAGCAGCGCGGCCTGCTGAAAGACACCAACACCGTGTGGGAGACGCTCTCCGATGGCGGCGACCACATCATGGTGCGGGGACACTCCAAGCATATTATTTCCTATATGAAGGACTTCCTGTTTGACGCCGGGCAGGCCCATACCCAGGTGGGGGCGCTGAGCGGCGGCGAACGCAACCGGCTGCTGCTGGCCAAGACCCTGGCCCAACCCACCAATTTCCTGATCCTCGACGAGCCGACCAATGACCTGGATATGGATACGCTGGATTTGCTGCAGGAAACCCTCAACGACTATGATGGCACCCTGCTGCTGGTCAGCCACGACCGTGATTTCCTCGACCGCATCGTCACCTCGACCATTGTCATGGAAGGCGACGGCAAGGTCACTGAATATGCCGGCGGCTATCAGGATTACCTGCGCCAGCGCGGCGACGTGGCGCCGCAACCCGAAGCGGAGCCGGCCAAGGCCCAAAAAACAGAAGCCGCCAGACCGGTCAAACGGGAAAGCAATAAGCTCAGCTTCAAGCACAAGGATCGCCTTGCCAAGCTGCCGGGGGAGATGGCAGCGCTGGAACAGCGCATTGCCAAGGTGGAAGCCAAGCTGGGCGAGCCGGATTTCTACAGCAAGGACCCGGACGGTTTTGCCCTGCTCAGCAAGGACCTTGAAAAGTCACAGACCGAGCTCGCCGCCAAAGAGGAAGAATGGCTCGAGCTCGAAATGCTGCGCGAGGAACTGGAAAGCTCATAAAAAAATGCCGCCCCGAAGGAGGCGGCATTTCCTCACATAGCGCAGACCGTCTTCTAATGGACGCCGTGCATATATTTCTTCATCAGCGGGGTCAGCACCAGGATAAAGACCCCGACGCCGACGCTGATCAGGCCGATGTTGGTATAGACCTCCATGGTCGCAACCACGTCCAGGTTACCGCCTTCACCGCCGTGACCGCCGCTGCCGGTCCAGCTACTGATCACCCCGGCGACAAAGTTACCCATGGCGGTCCACAGGAACCAGGTCCCCATCACCATGCCGACGATTTTGTGCACGCTGAGCTTGGTGACCATGGACAGGCCGACCGGGCTCAGGCACAGCTCGGCGAGGGTCAGGGACAGATAGATGAAGACCATCCACAGGAAGCTCTTGCTGGTGCTGTCATCCAGGCTCATGCCCCAGGAGAACACCACATAGCCAAGGCCGATCAGCAGCATGGCAATGCCGAATTTGGCCGGTGTCGACGGTTCCCAGCCCTTGTTGGACAGGGCGACCCAGAGCCAGGCCAGAACCGGGGCAAACAGCACGATAAACAGCGGGTTCATCAGCTGCACCTGTGACGGCAGCCAGGTCATGCCGAGGAAATTGAGATCGAACTGCTCGTCGGCCAGCAGGGTCAGGCTGGCCGCCTGCTGTTCGAACAGGGCCCAGAACACCGACTGGATGGTGATCAGGAAAGCGGCCACAAACAGGCGTTCCCGCTCCACCTTGGTACACTGGGTGACGCCGTAGAAAATCATGATCGCGATCATCAACGGACCGACAAAATAGAGTACACCGCCGACCAGGTCCTGATACTGCATCATGATCCAGCTGGCCGCGACAAGAGCCAGGCCGAACAGGTAGATGGTCCATTCCTTGTTGATGCCGATCGGTGATTTTTCCTTGAGCACCGCCGGATTTGATGGCTCAGCCCGGCCATCCAGCAGGCGTTGCCCCCACAGGAACACCAGGAGGCCGAACAGCATGCCGATACCGGCGAGGCCAAAACCATAACTCCAGCCATGTACTTCGCCCACATAGCCAACCAAAGCGGTCGCAATCACGGAGCCGAGGTTGATGCCCATATAGAAGATGGAGAAACCGCCATCCCGGCGCGGGTCATTGGGCCCGTACAGCGCCCCGACAATGGTGGAAATATTGGCTTTCAGGAACCCGACCCCGGTAATGATCAGGGCCAGGGCCAGGAAAAAGATATTCAGGTAGAACTCATCCCGAACCACCACATCGCCGTCCAGATAGGACTGCGGTCCGTGGAACGCCATCAGTCCGTGCCCCGCCACCAGCAGCAGCGCACCAAAGGTGACCGCCTTGCGGCTGCCCAGATAACGGTCGGCCATGTAACCGCCGATGATCGGCATCATATAAACCAGACCGGCATAGGCGCCGTAGATCAGACTGGCCTTTTCGGTGCTGAACAGGTGGTACTTGACCAGATACAGCACCAGAATGGTGCGCATGCCGTAATAGGAAAAACGCTCCCACATCTCGGTGAGAAAACACACCCCCAGGCCGATGGGATGGCCGAGGAACTCCCGCTGCTGGGATCCTTCGCGCAGGTTACCTGTAACTGACGTCATTTACGCATCCCCCCGATGAACTTGAACAGAAGATTTCTTCCGACGGACATTTTCTTCCCCTTGATATTTTAAGGCGCTATTTAGAGCTCTCATTTACACAAACAGCGCACAGTCTGGCAGAATTGGCCGGGGCTGTCACGCTGTTGCAAAGTCAAAACCATAAAACAGACAAATATTTTATACAATCTTTTCCGGTCCGAAAAAGATTCCGCCAATCCCCTGTCTTGCCGCAGGAATCCATTTTCCTCCCGCTCAGCACTTCCCTCCGGAGGCGAAGCCGTGTAAATATCCCTGCAGTAAAAGTGATTCAACACGCGGGGATAACCAATGAAGATCAGCAGCGACTTTGACGGCGGCAATATTGAAGTGATCGAGGCGGAAAATCCGTCCAACATCCGTCTGCATATCCACAAGGATAACAAGTCGGACTTTTTCCAGTGGTTCTATTTCCGCATGACCGGCGCCAAGGGCCAGCTCTGCGCGCTGAGCATCGAGGACGTGGAAAACGCCGCCTATCCCCAAGGTTGGGAAAATTACCAGGCCGTCGCCTCCTATGACCGGAAGAACTGGTTCCGGGTCAGTACCGTTTACAAGGACGGCTCGCTGGTGATCCACCATGTGCCGGAAACCGACTGCGTTTATTATGCCTATTTCGCGCCTTACAGCATGGAACGGCACCATGACCTGATCGCCCGCTGCGCCGCCGACGAAAAAGTCGCGCTCCATACCATCGGCGAAACCCTGGACGGCCAGGACATGGACCTGCTGACCATCGGCACCCCCAAAAACCAACAGGGCGAGGATAAAAAAGTCATCTGGTATATCGCCCGCCAGCATCCGGGTGAGACCATGGCCGAATGGTTCATGGAAGGCATGCTGGAACGGCTGCTGGACGACAATGACCCGGTCAGCCGCACCCTGCTGGACAAATGCGTCTTCTATGCGGTGCCGAATATGAATCCGGACGGCAGCCGCCGCGGCCATTTGCGCACCAATGCGGCCGGCGTCAACCTCAACCGGGTGTGGGAAGATCCGGATTTCAGCAGCGAGCCGGAAGTGGCGTATGTGCGCGGCAAAATGGATGAGACCGGAATTGATCTGGTGCTGGACGTGCACGGTGACGAGGCCCTACCCTATAACTTCATTGCCTGTTTCGAGGGCATCCCCGACATCGACGAATCCCAGCTTGACCTGGCTTATGAATTTATGGACCAGCTGGCAAGGATTTCGCCCGATTTCCAGACCGAGGTGGGCTATCCCAAATCCGCGCCGGGCAAGGCCAACCTGACCATGGCCACCAACCAGCTGGCCCACCGCTATAATGCGGTGTCCATGACCCTGGAGATGCCGTTCAAGGATACGGAAAAGACCCCTTATCCGGAGACCGGCTGGTCGCCGGACCGCTCGGCCAAACTGGGCAAAGCCAGTCTGGATGCGCTGCTGGCGGTCCTGCCCCGGCTGTAAGGGCCAGCGTTAAACTGTCGTGGCCCAGCCGCCGTCGACGGTGACATGCTCGCCGGTGACATAGGCCCCGGCCCGGCTGCACAGGTAAATGGCGACGCCCGCCATATCCTCGGGCGTGCCAATCCTTCCCAGCGGAACTTCGTCGGTGATTTTATCCACACCGACAGCTTCGAACAGGCCCTTGGTCATGGCGCTGGGGAACGGTCCGGGGGCGATGGCGGTGACATTGATATGGTCCCGGGCCAGCCTCTTGGCCAGCACCCGGGTCATGTGCAGCACCGCCGCCTTGCTGGCGGAATAGCTGTAGGTTTCCGGGTCCGGCACATGCAGACCGTCGACGCTGCCCACATTGACCACCCGGGCCGGGTCCTCGGCGCTGCCGGCTTTTTTCAGCAGCGGCAACAGCTTCTGGGTCAGGAAGAACACGCCTTTGACATTGGTGTCCATGACCTTGTCCCAGCCGGCTTCCGGAAACTCCTCCAGCGGCGCGCCCCAGGCGGCCCCGGCATTGTTGATCAGGATATCCAGGCTGTCTTCCCGTTCCTTGATCTGGTCGGCAAACGCGGTCACCCCTTCCATGGTCGACAGATCCGCCTGCAGGCCGATGATTTCACCATATTTGCTGAGCTCCTCCACCGTCGCCTCGCACTGCTCCAGTTTGCGGGAACAGATATAGGTCTTCACCCCATATTCCACAAACCCGCGGGCGATCATGGCCCCGATCCCGCGCGAACCGCCGGTGATCACAGCGGTCTTGCCGGAAATATCGAACAGGTTTTTCATGCTGCACTCCCATTAATTCTCGAATAAAACGATCGTTTTAATTCAGAATACGCAAAAGGCGGCCGGAATGCCAGCCTTTTATGCAGAATCAGCTGGCGTCGGGCTGGTTTTCCGGCAGGGCCCGGATGAACGGGTCCTGGGAATTGCACAGTTCCTCGATCCTGAGAATGGTCGGGAACTCGTCAAGCGGGGTATTAAAGCGACGGGCGTTATACAGCTGCGGGATCAGGCAGGCCTCGGCCATGGTCGGCGTATCGCCGTGGCAATAACGACCGCTGGCACCGTCCTGCAGCATGGCCTCGATGGCCTCGAAGCCGAGCCTGATCCAGTGGCGATACCAGATTTCCTTGGCCTCGTCGGAAATGCCGAGGTCTCCTTTGAGGTATTTCAGCACCCTGAGGTTATCGAGCGGATGGATGTCACAGGCAATGATATTGGCGATCTGGCGCACCCGGGCCCGTCCCGCCGCATCAGCCGGCAGCAGCGGCACTTCCGGCCGGGTTTCTTCCAGATATTCCAGGATCGCCATGGACTGGCCCAGGGTCAGGCCGCCGTCTTTCAGCGCCGGCACCAGCCCCTGGGCATTGAGCTTGAGATACTCTTCGTTGCGGTGTTCACCGGCGAGCAGGGAGACCGGGATATTTTCATACTCCAGCCCCTTGAGATTGAGGGCAATCCGCAGTCGGTAGGCGGCGGAGGATCGGTAATAGCCGTAAAGCGCAAGCATCGCTGTCTCCCTTGATCGTGTTTAGCGCGGCGGGTGGTACTGTTTGACCACCTGGTCGATCTTGCCGAAGATGGTTTTGCCGTCCGCATCGAACATTTCAATCTCGATCCGATCGCCAAAGCTCATGAACGGTGTGCTCGGTTTGCCGTCGGCAATGGTTTCCAGGCAGCGCACTTCCGCCAGGCAGCAGGAACCGTCCTTGGAGCCCTGGTTGGAAATGGTGCCGGAACCGATCACGGTGCCGGCCTCCAGACCGCGGGATTTGGCCACGTGGGAAATCAGCCTGCCGAAGTCGAACGTCATGTCCACACCGGCATTGGGGGAGCCGATCTTGATGCCGTTCAGCGTGGCATGCAGCGGCAGATGCACCTTGCCGTCCTTCCAGGCGTCGCCCAGCTCGTCGGGGGTGACAAACACCGGGGCAAAGGCGGTATGCGGTTTGGATTGATAGAAGCCAAACTGCTTGGCCAGCTCCCCCGGAATCAGGTTCCGCAGCGACACGTCATTGAGAATGGTGATCAGCTTGATATGTTCCAGCCCCTGGGCCGGACCGACGCCGGCCGGCACGTCATCGGTGATGACGGCGAGTTCGGCCTCGAAATCGATACCCCAGTCTTCGCTTTCCATTTCGATCGGATCACGCGGCCCAATGAAGGCATCTGATGCCCCCATATAGATCAGCGGGTCTTCCCAGAAGGTGGCCGGCAGTTCCGCCCCGCGGGCCTTGCGCACCAGTTCCACATGGGTCACATAGGCGGACCCGTCGGCCCAGTGATAGGCGCGCGGCAGCGGCGCATCGCATTCGGCCGGGTCGAAATCAAAACCCTCGATCTTACCAGCGTTCAGGTCGTCATAGATCGCCTTCAGCTTGGGCTCGGCATCGGCCCAGTGGTCGAGCGCCATCTGCATGGTCGAGGCCACGGCTTCGGCGGAAGCCGCCTTGGTCAGGTCGCGGTTGACCACGACGAGCTTGCCGTCGCGGCCTGATTTCAGTGATGCAAGTTTCATAAGTTATTCCCTGTTCAATTCTATTCAGTATGACAGCCTAGTCGTGGCTTTTCCAGCTGTTCACATAATCTTTATTTTCCACGCTGTAGGCGTCTTCGCTCATTTCCACCGGATCGCGGGTGTCGATCATCATGGCATATTCATCGGTTTCCTTGCGCGCCGCTTTTTCCCCGGCCTTGAACGCCTTGGGGTGGGGGCCATGGGTGAAACCGTAGGGATGGAAGGTGACCATACCCTGGTCGATATTGTCCCGGCTGAAGAAGTCGCCGCGATGATAGAAGATGATCTCGTCGTAATCGTCATTGCTGTGATAGAAGGGCACCTTCAGGGCGCCCGGATCGCTTTCGATCGGCCGCGGGGCAAAGGTACAGACCACAAACCGGCCGGCCACAAAGGTGGTATGGGCGCTCGGCGGCAGATGATAGCGATGGCTCATCAGCGGACGGATGTCGCGCACATTGACACGCACCACCGCCAGGTCGCCTTTCCAGCCCGCCGCATCCAGCGGATTGAACGGATAGGTGATGGTGCTGAACTGGTCTCTCGCCTTGACCACCACCCGCCATTCGTCATTGCCCTGCTGAGCCTCGAACGCGGCGTCGATGGCCGGCACGTCGAGCACCGCCGGATCGAAGATGGCGTGCGGGCCGACCATGCCCTTTTCCGGCAACTGATAGCTGCTGTTGGTGGCTTCCACCATCACGATCTCGCAGGGCTCGCTGGCTTCGATGCGCCACATGGTGCCGCGCGGCAGGACGATATAATCGCCGGCCTCAAAGGTCAGGTGACCGAAGTCGCAAAACAGCTCGCCGCCACCATTGTGGACGAAAAGCAGGTCGTCCCCGTCGGCATTGCGCACCAGATGATCCATCTTGCCGGAGGTTTTCCAGACCCGGAATTTCATATGGGCGTTGGAAATCATCATCTTCGCATCCCACGGCGATGAACCGAAGTCGTGCAAAAGGTTGGTGTCAAAGGCATGGGGCTGCAACGGGCCTTCAAAGCTGCTCCAGCCGGTCGGAATATTCTTGTGGTAAAGATGGGAGGCCGGGCCGAAAAAGCCTTCCTTGCCCATTTCCCGCTCATAGGTGCCTTCCGGCAGATCCACATGGGCCTGTCGGGAATGTTCGCCTTCACGATGCGGAAATCCAATCCAGTTTTTCATATCCTGTCCTTTTTCCGGAATTTCAGTTTGAGTGACAGAAAGCCGGCAGTTATATCACGTCCCCGGCACAGCCCTGTGTGCCGGTCAAAAAATGTGATGCCTGAACCTGTAAAGAATGGTAACTTTCTTCTGCACTCCCTACGGGGAAGCATTATAGTTACATTTGTAACTTAATTCAAGAAATATATACTGGAACAAATTCTAAAGTATGAACAACGATAATAACAGCCCTCTCCTGCTGGAAAAATTTCTGCCTTACCGCCTGTCGTATCTGTCCAATATCGTCGGTCGCAGGCTGGCGACCATCTATAGCGAAAAATTCGGCATTGCGCCGCCGGAATGGAAGGTTCTCGCTCATCTCAACCGCTTCCCGGATATTTCCGCCGCCGAAGTGGCGGACAAAACAGCGCTCGACAAAGTGGCGGTCAGCCGGGCCGTAAACAGCCTTCTCGACAAAGGCCTGGTTGAGCGCAGCTATGCCCGGGAAGACCGGCGGCGGTCGATCCTGAACCTGTCCGACAAGGGCCGCGAGACCTACAATCAGATCGAACCGCTGGTCCGGGATTATGAGTCTGTCTTGCTCAATGCCCTCGATGACGAAGAAAAACAGGATCTGGACCGACTGATCACCAAACTCACCGGCCGGGCCGAAGACTCATCCAGTGACTGAGTGCGCCTCAACCTTCGCTTTCATGCAGGCAGCGATAGAGAATATCGGGACGTTCCACAAAGTTGGCCGGCAGGTAACGGTCAAAGACGGAGCAAATCGCCCTGAGATAAGGCCGACCGGCTTCCGTGATGCGGTATATGGACCCATCTCTCTCCATATAACTGGCCCGAATCAGCTCTTCCAAGGCATTGAGTTCACGATGAAACTCCGGAGATAATCCGAATTCGCGGGCCCGGGCTTCCAGATCCACCTGCTGGAAACACATCAGGTCCGAAATAAGCTGGCGCACCAGGCGGTCCTCAGCCGTCACCGCCACGCCGCGCACCACCGGGCTTTCCCCGGCGTCGATCCGCTGGCGGTAAACCCGCATATCAGTCGTATTCTGGGCATAGCCGCCCGGCAGGGAGCTGATGGCCGACGCGCCGAAACCGATCAGGGTATCCGCCACATCGGCGGTATAACCCTGGAAATTGCGGCGCAAAGCGCCCTCTTCATAAGCCTCGAGCAGACTGTCACCAGGCAGGGCAAAATGATCCAGGCCGATGGCCTGATAACCGCAGTCCAGCAATGTCTGGCGCGCCAGGTCAAACATGGCCTGGCGTTGCGCCTGTCCGGGCAGGGTCTCCGCATTGATCATGGCCTGGTGTTTTTTCATCCACGGCACATGGGCATAACCGAACAGGGCGATACGGGACGGCCGGTAGAACACAGTCTGCAGGACGGTTTCCCGGATGGTGGCCTGGGTCTGGTTGGGCAGTCCGTAAATCAGATCGAAATTGATGTTATCAATCCCGGAGGCCCGAAACCAGCCAAGGCAGGTTTCAATCAGCTCAGTGGTCTGAATGCGATTGATGGTTTTCTGGACCTTCTCGTCAAAATCCTGGATTCCCATGGAGACCCGGTTCACGCCGCAGCGGCCATAGGCCACCACTTTTTCCAGGCTCAAGGTCCTGGGATCGACCTCGACGGCGATTTCCGCATCGGGCAGGATTTCATAGGCCTCGCCAATGGCCTGCATCAGGCGATCAAAGTCATTCGCTTCCAGGATGGTCGGGCTGCCGCCGCCAAAATGGATATGGCTGACCTTGCGCCGCCCGGTCCGGGAAGACGTCCAGGCCAGTTCCTGCAACAGTGTCTGCAAATATTTTTCAACCGGTTCATACTTGTTGGAAATATGGGTATAACAGCCGCAGAACCAGCACAGCTGGTCACAGAAAGGAATATGGAAATAGAGGCTGACCGCTTCGTCATCCGGAAGCGCCCGGAGCCAGGAGCTATGCTCCCGTCCGTCCAGAACATCAAACTGCAGGGCCGTCGGATAACTTGTATACCTCGGCAGGCGCGGCTTGCGGGCCGGTCCCGTCTTCAAATTGTCAGCCGTAAAATCCTTGTTTTTTCTCAGAACCGTCATCTGGTCACCTTCAATTCCATCTTGGGTGATGTCATACAGGGACACGCCCCTGTTTTCACTGATCCATATCAATGGATTTTATGACAGGGGAATGACGAATTCTGCGGGAAGGTTTATTTAAAGGCCTTGAAAGCGATCAGGGTAAAAGTGTCCTTGATTCCGTCGATGGCATGGACATGTTCGTTGACGAACTGGCCCACATCCTCGTCCTCTTCGAGCCTGATTTTCATGATCAGGTCAAATTCGCCGGAGATGGAATAGACTTCCTCCACCTTGTCCTCGAGGCGGTCGACCAGGGCGGCGGCGACCTCATAGGCTTTGCCCAGTTCGCATTTGATTTTGACAAAGAAATTCTGCATCTGTTGCTCCAGTCATCCTGTCCTGCGTGTTTCCCGCCGGACCTAAAGTTCCTTGAGTTTAAATCGCTGGATCTTGCCCGTCTCGGTCTTCGGCAAAGAGTCGAGAAAGGCAACCTCCCGCGGATATTTATAGGGCGCTATATGTTCCTTTACATGATCCTGCAGGGCCAGCACAAGCTTGCTGCATCCCTGGTAGGGCTCGGCCGGAACGACAAAAGCCTTCACAATCTGTCCCCGCTTGTCATCGGGGACGCCGACCACCGCGCATTCCCTGACCGCCGGATGGCTCAGCAGCACCTCTTCCACTTCCGGTCCGCTGATGTTGTAGCCGGAGGAGACAATGAGGTCGTCGGTGCGGGCCATGAACCAGAAATATCCGTCTTGGTCCATTCGGTAGGCATCGCCGGTCAGGTTCCAGCCGTCCCGCACATAGACCTTTTGCCGTTCATCCTCCAGATAGCGGCAACCGGTCGGGCCGCGCACCGCCAGCTTGCCGGTCTCGCCGACCGGTACATCCTGCATCCTCTCGTCCACGACCCGCGCCTCATAGCCGCGGATGGCCTTGCCGGTGGCCCCCGGCCGGATCTCCTTGCCAGCGGCGGAGATGAAGATATGGATCATTTCCGTGGAGCCGAGGCCGTTGATCAGGGAAATGCCGGTCGCTTTTTTCCAGTCTTCAAACACCGGCAGCGGCAGGTGTTCGCCGGCCGACACACAGTTTTTCAGGCTCGACAGATCCACACCGCCGATTTCCCCCAGTATGGCCCGGTAAGCGGTCGGCGCGGTGAAACACCAGGTTGCCCGGTACTGTTCGATGGCCCGGGCCAGATTGGGCGGGGTGCCGTTTTCCAGCAGGATGCTGGCCGCCCCCGCCTGCAGCGGGAAGGTGACAAGCGCCCCGAGCCCGAAGGTAAAGGCGATCGGCGGACTGCCGATCACCCGGTCTTCCGCTTTCAGCCCCAGCAGGCCCCGGCCCACGCAATGGCACATGGACATGATATCGCGGTGGAAATGCACCGTGCCCTTGGGTTTGCCGGTGGTGCCGCTGGTAAAGGCAATCAGCGCCACGTCATCGGACAGGGTCGGCAGAGGATCGAATTTCTTCGACCGTCTGGCAACCAGCTTGTCGAACGGGGTGCCCCCGTCACCCAGCGCCGTGAAGTAACCCCTTTCCGCCAGGCAGTCCCGGGAGGCCGCCACCTTTTCCAGATCGTCGGCAAGCCGCTCATCACACAGAGCATGACTGATTTGGGCTTTTTCCACAATCGGGTCCAGGTCGCGGGCCCGCAGCATCGGCATGGTCGCCACCGCAATGCCGCCGGCCTTGAGCACCGCGAACCAGGCCGCCACCATCATCGGATTGTTGAAACCGCGCAACAGCACCCGGTTGCCCGGCACAAGCCCCATATCCCGGACCAGTACGTTGGCAATCTGGCTGGCCTTGTCCGCCAGCTGCGCATAGCTCCATTGCCGGTCTTCAAAAATCAGCGCGGCCCGGTTCCCGTCGTCGCTCCGGATATGCCGGTCCAGCAGTTCCGCCGCCGCATTAAGCCTGTCGGGATACTGAAGTTCGGGGAGTTCAAAAAGAAAATCGGGCCACGCTTCCGGTGCAGGAAGATGGTCGCGCGCAAAGGTATCCTCATGGGCAGTCGGCAAAGACATTTATTGCTCTCCAGTTATCGTCTTCCCACTGCTGGCTGATCCGCCCCGTATTACTGTCATGCCGGCTATCCCGACCGGCCTGTTTTAATTTTCTTGTTATTTTCTAGAGCCGGAGGTTTCCTCGTCGGCTTTTTTCTTCAGACTGTCACGCAGAAAGTCCAGGTGCCGGGTCATTTCGTCGACGGCAGCCTCATCCATGTCCGACAGGATCTCATTGACCCACCCTTCATGGCTTTCCGCCATTTCCCGGAAGGTGCTCCGGCCCTTGGCGGTCAGGCCGACGCTGTAAATGCGCCGGTCGGTCGGCAGGGGCCAGCGCTTCACCAGCCCTTCCTGCTGCAGCCGTTCCACAACCCCGGTCACATTACCGTTGGACACCAGGAGCTGCTTGGACAATTCCCCCATGGTCATACCGCCCGGCGCCCGGTCCAGGGCGGCCATCAGGTCGAATTGCGGCAACGTAACACCGAAATGGGTACGGAGAAGACGACGGGTCTGCTTTTCAATCAGGGCCGTATCCGTAAAGAGACGCAACCACAGGCCAAGTCTTTTCTTGCCCAGCGTCTTGCTATCCGGTTTCAGCTTCTTGTCCAGGTTTACATTACCTCCCCGCCGGCCACGGAGATGGCCTGTCCGGTCATGCTTCTGTTGATATCCTCACACAGCCAAAGCACTGCCGAGGCCACCTCTTCCGGCTGGATAAACCGCTTTTGCGGATTATGTTTTGCCAGTTCGGCGATTGCCTCTTCACGGCTTCGGCCCGTTTTGCTCATAATATTCTCTATTGCATCAAATGCAATATCCGTTTCGGTAAATCCGGGACAGACGGAGTTGATGGTAATGTTCCTGCCGGCCAGTTCCAGGGCCAGGGAGCGGGTCATGCCCTGGACCGCATGTTTGGCGGCGGCATAGGCGGTGACATATTTATAGCCGATCAGGGCGGCGGTGCTGGCGATATTGACGATGCGGCCGCTATCCCGTTCCTGCATTTCCGGCAGCACCGCCTGGATGCAGTACCAGGGTCCCATCAGGTTGACATCGAGCATGGACTGCAATTGCTCGGACGAGGTTTTCATGAAAGGCGCCGGATGGGCCGCTCCGGCATTGTTGACCAGGATATCCACCGGGCCATGGGCCTCCCGGGCCTGGGCAATAACGGCCTCGACCGCGGCCTGGTCGGTCACGTCACAGGACAACGGCAGGGCCGCGGGCAGTGTTTCCGCCTTGGCCTTCAGCACCTCTTCGTTGCGGCCCAGCAGCGTCAGCTTCGCCCCTTCCGCCGCCAGCGCATCGGCGATCGCGGCTCCGATGCCGCGGCCGCCGCCGGTGATCACGGCATGTTTTCCCTTAAACTTTCCCTGAGTCTGTTCGGTCACTTCATTCTCCTGTTCGACAAAGAAATTGCGCCCGCTACACTTGCACTGCCAGCGGACGCAATTCCAAACCTGCCAAGGTTTTAAACCCTAATATCAGGCCCAAAAATTAAGCATTGAGCGCCATCTCCGCCGCCCGCTTGAGATTGGTTTCAAGCTGGGTGAAGGCTGTGAGATACTGCTTGGGCACCTGCACCGCAGGCCCGTGATATTCCTGCTCTGCCGCCGCCCGGATGGTCCACTGCGGGTCCATCAGGTGCGGCCGGCCGATCAGCACCAGGTCGGCGCGTCCGGCGGCAAGGATACTGTTTACATGGTCGGTTTCAAAGATATTTCCCACCGCCATGGTGGACACATGGCCCACATTGCGGATCTGGTCGGCCATCGGGGTCTGGAACATGCGGCCAAACACCGGATTGACCTTGTGCACCGGCAGGGTCTGGCCGGTGGACACGTCGATGATATCGGCCCCGGCCTCGACAAAGGCCTTGGAGATCAGCACCGCTTCTTCCGGGGTGACCCCGTCCTCGCCGCACCAGTCGGTGGAGGAAATACGCACTGACATGGGCTTGTGAGCCGGCCAGGCCTCGCGCATGGCCTGGAACACTTCGAGCGGGAAGCGCAGACGGTTTTCCAGCGATCCGCCATACTCGTCTTCGCGCCGGTTGCTGACCGGCGTGATGAAGCTGGACAGCAGGTAGCCGTGGCCGGCATGCATTTCGATCATGTCAAAGCCGGCCTGTTCGGCGCGCAGTGTGGCGGCGACAAAATCATCGCGCACCCGGTCCATATCCGCCCGGGTCATCTCCCGTGGCGTCTGGTTGCCGTCGTCCCACGGAATGGCGGACGGCGCAATCAGTTCCCAGTTGCCCTCATCCAGCGGCATGTCATAGCCTTCCCAGCCCACCTTCGTGGAACCTTTGCGACCGGCATGGGCCAGCTGCATGGCAATCTTCGCCTGGCTGTGCCCGTGGACGAAATCCACCACCCGTTTCCAGGCCTGCATCTGTTCGTCGGTGTAAATCCCGGCACAGCCCGGGGTGATGCGGCCGTCGGCGGACACATCGGTCATTTCCGTATACAGCAGCCCGGCCCCGCCCATGGCACGGGCGCCGTAATGGACGAAATGGAAGTCGTTGATCAGCCCGTCTTTGGCTGAATATTGCGACATGGGGGAGACCGCCACCCGGTTGGCCAGTTCCATGTCGCGGATTTTATAGGGGGTGAACATGGGCGGCACACGGCCGGCCGGCTTGTCCTTGCCGACGGCTTTATAGGCCCGGTCGGCATACCATTTTTCCACCCCTTCCAGCCAGTCCTTGTCGCGCAGGCGCAGGTTCTCATGGCTCACGCGCTGGGAGCGGGTCAGCAGGCTGTAGGTGAACTGGGTCGGATCAAAATCAAGGTAACGGTCCAGTTCCTCGAACCAGGACATGGAGTTGCGGGCCGCGGACTGCAGTTTCAGGGCCTCAAGCTCGCGCTCGTCCTGATAACTGACCAGGGCGTCCTTCACCTCCTCGCCGGAATTCAGATGCTGGGCCAGGCTGATGGCGTCCTCGAAGCCGAGCTTGGTGCCGGAACCGATGGAGAAGTGGGCGGTATGGGCCGCATCGCCGATCAGCACGATATTGTCCTTGACCCAGGTGTGGCACAGCACCCGCGGGAAGTTGATCCAGGCAGAGCCGCGGATATGGGCGGACTTGGTCATCAGGTCGTGACCGTCCAGATATTTCTCGAAAATCTTGCGGCAGGTCTCGGCGCTTTCCTCGTGGCTCATATGCTCGAAGCCCCAGGCGTCGTAGGTTTCCGGACCGCATTCGACGATAAAGGTGGAGGTCTCTTTGTCGAACTGGTAGGCGTGCACCCAGACCCAGCCGTGCTCGGTTTCCTCGAAAATGAAGGTGAAGGCGTCATCAAAACGCTGGTGGGTGCCGAGCCAGACAAACTTGTTGGGCCGCATGTCGATGTCGCAGTCAAAGGCCTCAAGGTTGTTGTTGCGCACCTTGGAATTGAGACCATCAGCGGCGACGATCAGATCCGCATCGGCAAAGCGGGTCTGCAGGTCGTCCAGTTCAACTTCGGTTTCAAAGTTGAGTTTGACGCCCAGCTCCGCGGCACGGGCATAGAGGATATCCAGCAGGCGCTGGCGGCCGATGCCGATAAAGCCGTGACCGCTGGACTTAACCACCTCACCGCGGATATGCACGTCAATGTCATCCCAGTGGATCAGTTCGCCGATCATATTCTCTGCACTGACCGGATCGTTGGCGCGCAGGTTTTCCATGGTCTGGTCCGAGAAGACCACGCCCCAGCCGAAGGTGTCGTCGGCCCGGTTGCGCTCGTAGACCTCGACCTCATGTTCGGGATTATGAATTTTCATGGAAATGGCCAGGTAAACGCCGCTGGGACCGCCGCCGAGACATACGATTTTCATGATAGTGTTCCTCTCACAGCCAAGGGTTCATCAAATTATTTTAAACTTAATATATTTTATTTTATATTTCCAGATAAAATGCCGTATTGTTTTATATTTTGAACAGCAAAAGACAGTTATATTTGCATAACATATTGCTTTTATTTTATTTTTCAACAAATTTCCCGGCTTCAAAAATTTCCAATATTTTCTTTTATATATAAAATATTTTTTCCGATACTCCCCGTTTCACAACCGACTCAGGCTGTTGCCGGAGTGCTTGTCCCCTATCCATTTGACGTGGCGCCGGATTATATATCGGTCATCAAGGGCGCGTTACCCCGCCTGCGCCCCGGCCTCAACCGCAAATAAGTTTCAAATGAAACCTTGAACCCGCACCGAAAGCTGCGTATTCTTGCGCCTCGGAGAAGCAGACTTTCCATGCTATAAGATTAAAATAATTTTTCGGGAGCTTAGTATGTCGGACCAGAAGGCAGATGAGTACGGCAGTGCCGCACAACAGCAATATCTTCAGAAATTATCCGTTGACCGGGAATTCAAAAGGCTGTGCGGCCTGCGCCTGAAATGGAGCCTGCTGCTCAGCCTGGCGATCGCTATTCCCTACGGCCTCTATATCCTGCTGACGGCCTTTTCCGATCCTGTGATCAGCCAGCCGGTCTCTGACGGCGGGATTGTCACCTGGGGCATGGTGCTGGTTTTCCTGGTCATTATCAACGGCATGATCTGCGCCGGCATCTATACCTGGTGGGCCAATACAAAATTCGATCCGGTCCGCAAAAAGTTCCTGCAGGAGCACGCCGCCGGGGAGAAAGCCGATGGGTAAATTCAAGCTTTCGGTCCTGCTGTCCGCGCTCTCAATCATCTTCACGCCTCAACTGCTGCTGGCCGCCGGAGGCGCCATCGAGGGCGAGGTGGAAAAACAGCCGCTCAACATGCATGCCATCATCATGTTTTTTGTTTTCGTGCTCGCCACGCTCGGCATCACCTGGTGGGCGGCACGCAAGAACAAGACCAAGGAAGACTTCTATGCCGCCGGCGGCGGGATCAAGCCATGGCAGAACGGCACCGCCATCGCCGGCGACTTTATGTCCGCCGCCACATTCCTCGGTATTACCGGCGCCCTGTTCGCCTTCGGCTATGACGCCACCTTGCTGGCGGTCGGCGTGATGGCCAGCTGGCCGGTGATCCTGTTCCTGATCGCGGAAAGACTCCGCAACCTCGGCAGCTATACCTTCGTCGACGTGGTGTCCTTCCGGCTCGACAAAAAGCCGATCCGCACCCTGTCTGCCATCGGTTCCCTGTCAGTGGTGCTGTTTTACCTGATCGCCCAGATGGTCGGCGCCGGCAAGCTGATCCAGCTATTATTCGGCATGGAATATGTCTATGCGGTAATTTTGGTCAGCTTCCTGATGATTATGTATGTGAGCTTCGGCGGCATGCTGGCCACCACCTGGGTGCAGCTGATCAAGGCGATCCTGCTGCTGGCCGGCGGCACCTACATCGCTTTCGCGGTGCTGACCCATTTTGATTTCAGCCTGTCCGCCATTTTCCAGAGCGCCATCGACACCCACCCGCGCGGCAAGGCGCTGATGGAGCCGGGCGTATGGATGGACAATCCGGTCTCCATCATCTCACTGGGCCTGACCATGATGTTCGGCATCATGGGCCTGCCCCATATCCTGATGCGCTTTTTCACCGTGCGCAACGCCAAAGACGCCCGCAAGTCGGTGTTCTACGCCACTTCGATCATGGGCTATTTCTATATCCTGATCGTGATCATCGGTTTCGGCGCCATTACCTTCGTAATGAATAACCCGGCCTATCACACGCCGGACGGCAAGCTGATCGGCGGCGGCAATATGGTGGCCCTGCACCTGACCCACATCGTCGGCGGCGACCTGGTGCTGGGCTTCATGTCCGCCGTAGCTTTCGCCACCATCCTGGCGGTGGTCGCCGGGCTGACCCTGGCCGGGGCCGCCACCGTGGCCCATGACCTCTATGCCAAAACCTTCAAGGACGGGCAGACCGTCAGCAATACGGAAGAAATCCGCGTCTCGCGCATTTCCACCTTTGTGCTGGGCGCGATTTCGGTGGTGCTGGGCATCGCCTTCGAAAACCAGAATATCGCCTTTGTCGCCTCGCTGGCCATGGCCATCGCCGCCAGCGTCAACTTCCCGATCCTGATCCTGGCTATGTACTGGAAGGGGCTGACCACCCGCGGCGCAGTGTGGGGCGGGGTGATCGGCCTGGTCTCCTCCGTCGTACTGATGATCCTCGGCCCCGGTGTGTGGGTCGGCGTCATGGGCTTCGACGAAGCGATCTTCCCCCATGCCTACCCGACTTTCTACAGCATGCCGCTGGCCTTCATCATGATCTGGCTGTTCTCCGTCACCGACAAGAGCGCGCGGGCGGAGCAGGAAAAGGCCCTGTTCGATGTGCAGCTGGTGCGATCTGAGACCGGCATCGGCGCCTCGGGGGCGGCTGAGCACTAGGGCAGGCACCGGATATACAAAAAGAGCGGCACACCGGCCGCTCTTTTTTTATCCGCCAATAGCATCCCGTCAGCTTTCCTGGCTTATATCAAAAGCCGTCTTGCCGGCCCTCTCCATGACATCGGCAATCATGTGGGGACAGCAGCCGCAGGAGCGCATAGTCACCACCATGGAATCCAGCATGATGGTGAGGCACTCCAGCAGCACCTGCCGGTAAATCATCCCGTAAGACCTGTTTTGCACCAGCACCAGCAAGCGGTCAAAAGCCTGCATCAGCACCGAAAGCACCTTTTGCTTGTCACCGGTCTTCAGATAAATGTCGGCAAGATTCTCAGCGGCAATGATATGCGCCGATGCCCGGTCATACAATTCCTGGGCACCGATAAAGGGATCTTCCGCAAAGCCCGTCAACGCAGAAACCGCTTCCCTGTTGGCACGTTCAAAATAGAACCTTGCAAGGCATTTTTTATCCTGTTCCCGGGCTTCATTGCCCAGAACCATGAGCTTTTTCCAGTGCGACTGAACGAAAATCGACGATGTTTTCCCGATGGTGTTATCTACAACAAGTTCAAGTTTTTCCCGGTCATGCGATGCCACTGTATCCATATTGTTCCGCCTTCCTGAGTGATCGGAGTTATTACCTGTCGGGGAGCAAGGATTATTATAATGCTATTGATAATTATTATCAATTATAAATTCCCGTCAGCCATAAAAAAGGGGCCGCTCTTCCGGCCCCTTCCACACTCTCGATATCAGCCGTTGTCAGAAACCGTAGGCGGCGCCCAGTTCCGGATCCTTTTCCGCCACCAGTTTCGCCAGGTCGACCATGACCTTGGCCTGCTTCCAGGTGGCGTCATCCTGCATCTTGCCGTCGATCATCACCGCGCCGGTGCCGTCAGGCATGGCTTCCAGGATCTTTTTGGCAAACAAAACTTCGTCCACATCCGGACTGAACACCTTCTTGGCGATGGCGATCTGCTTCGGGTGCAGCGACCAGGCCCCGACACAGCCCATCAGAAAGGCATTGCGGAACTGCGCCTCGCAGGCGGCATCATCGGAGAAATCGCCGAACGGACCGTAAAAGGCCTTGAGGCCATAGGTCATGCAGGCATCGACCATACGGGCCACGGTATAGTGCCACAGGTCCTGCTGGTAGAAGGTGCGGGACTCGCCCTCGCCTTTTTGATCCTCGAGCACACCATAGAAGGGATGACCGCCGCCGACCCGGGTGGTTTTCATGCCGCGGCTGGCGGCAAGGTCGGCCGGGCCCAGTGAAATACCGTGCATACGCGGGCTGGCCGCGGCGATCGCGGCCACATTGTCCACCCCCTGGGCGGTTTCCAGGATGGCGTGAATCATGATCGGCTTGGTCACCCCGTTACGGGCCTCGAGCTGGGCCAGCAACTGATCCAGATAATGAACATCCCAGGGGCCTTCCACCTTGGGCAGCATCACCACATCCAGCTTGTTGCCGACGGCGGCGACGATCTCGGTCACATCCTCCAGCATCCAGGGGGAATTGAGGCAGTTGATCCGGGTCCAGAGCCCGGTCTTGCCAAAGTCGACAGCCTTCGCCACTTCGATGAAGCCGGCCCGGGCCGCTTCCTTGGCGTCGGCCGGAATGGCGTCTTCCAGGTTGCCAAGCAGCACATCCACCTGGCCGACCATATCCGGCACCTTGGCGCGCATTTTTTCCACATGGGGCGGAAAGAAATGAATCATCCGCTCCAGCGCCACGGGGATCTCGCGGTACGGTTCCGGCGCGCCGATGGCCAGCGGTTTGAAAAAATCCTTTGGTGGTTTCTGCATCATTTTCCCTCATTTATTGACCGGCAGCAAAATTGCGGCACTGCACAATATCATTACCCCAAACTAGCAAATATCCGGCAAAAATCCAGAATAAAATTACTATCCTTTGGTATCGGTTGAAATTTTATTACTCTACTTCTGTTTTTATTGCGCTACAGCATAATAATTCTTCCTTGTCTGCGGCATCTGGCCGGGCATAATAGTCCGATGACAGAAGACTCCGCTGACATCTGCCTACTGTGCCACCGGCCGCTGGGCCGGAGAGTCGAGAAACATCATCTGGTCCCCAAGTCGCTGGGCGGGCGGGAGGTGGTTTTGTTGCACGCCATCTGCCACCGCAAGATCCACAGCCTGTACAGCGAGCGGGAACTGAAGCACAATTTCCACAGCATCGAAAAGCTGCGCGACGAGGCGGAAATCCGCTCTTTCTGCCAATGGCTGCGGGGCAAACCCGCCGATTTTTACAAACGCACCGAGCAAAACCGGCGCGGCAAATGACGAATTGCTATTGACCCGCCCGACGGGGCTTGATACCGCTTGGAAAAAAAGGGATATCTCTGAGATGCAACACGCAGATTTCATCATTATCGGCGGGGGAATCGCCGGCGCCGGCGCCGGCTATGAACTGTCCAAGCTGGGCAAGGTCTTCCTGCTGGAGCGGGAAAGCCAGCCCGGCTATCACACCACCGGGCGCTCCGCTGCGGTCTACAGCTCCACCTACGGCCAGGGCGATCCGGTTTTGCGCGCCCTGGTGCTGGGCAGCACCGACTTTCTGAAAAATCCGCCCAAGGGATTTTCCGAACATGCCCTGCTGCACCCGCGGGAACATCTGTTCATCTGCGACCGGGAAGACCTCAAGCCGCTGGACAAACTGCATGACGACCTCGCCCGGGTCACCGACGATGTGACCTGGCTCGGCCGGGAGGAAATTCTCGGGCGTATACCGCTGATGACCGAACCGTTCCTGGAAAAGGCGCTGCTGGAACGGGACATCGCCGACATGGACGTGCATGCCCTGCATGAAGGTTTCCTGCGTGGCCTGCGGGCCCGGAGTGGCGAGGTCATCACCGATTCTCCGGCGGAAGCCATTGAACGTGTCGGCAAGAACTGGCAGGTCGACACCCCGACCGGCAGCTATACGGCGCCGATTGTGGTCAATGCCGCCGGCGCCTGGGTCGACGAAGTGGCCCGGATGGCCGGAGCCGCCCCGATCGGCATCCAGCCCTTGCGCCGCACCGCCATCCTGGTGGACCCGCCGGAAGGCGTCACGGTCGACGACTGGCCGTTTGTCACCGAGGCGCAGGATACTTTTTATTTCAAGCCGGACGCCGGCAAGCTGCTGGTCTCGCCCATGGACGAGACCCGGTCCGAACCCTGCGACGCCCGGCCGGAGGAAATGGACGTGGCCTATGCGGCCCATTACCTGGAGCAGGCCATCGGCCGACCGGTCAAGAAAATCGACCATCAGTGGGCCGGGCTCAGGAGCCATGTGGCCGACCATCATCCGGTGGCCGGATTCGCCCCCGATGCGGACGGCTTCTTCTGGCTCGCCGGCCAGGGCGGATTCGGCATCAAGACTGCCGTGGCGCTGGGGCGGATCACCGCCTCGCTCTGCCAGGGCAAGGGCCTGCCGGAGGACATTATCGGTTTCGGCCTCAAACAGAGCGACATCTCGGTCGAACGGCTCGCAAAATAAAAAAAGCCCCGGATTTCGATCCGGGGCTTCTTCCTCAGATTATCCTGATCAGAACTTGGCTTTGACGCCGAAGTTAATGGTCATGTCAAATTCATCATACTGCATCATCCGGTCGCCGTCTTCAGTGCGGTAAACCGCAGTCCATTTCTCGTTGGTGAGGTTGGACACTTCGCCGTAGATTTTGACGTTCTCAGTCACTTCATAGCTGGCGGTCACATCCAGCAGGGTGCGGCCGAGCACATAACGGTCACCGTCGCCTTCGTTGACCTCATCGAGATACTCGCTGCGGTAGCTGAGCGCCGCGCGGAGGGAGAAGCCGTCCTTCTCGTAACCGACGATGCCATTGGCCACATGCTCCGAGGTTTTCGGCAGCGGTACATCCACCAGATCGCCATCACCGTTGAGATACTGACCTTCACTGTCGGTGTAGGTATAGTTGGCGCCGACAATAATCCCGTCGAACGGGGCCGGCAGCATGGACAGGGTCTGCTGGTAGTTCAGCTCGATGCCGGTGACTGTGGCATCCTCACCGTTCTGCGGCTGCACCACTTCAGCAAACTCGATGCCATTGAGAGTAGTATCCTCGAACACCTGGTCAAAATGGAAGTTCTTGATTTCCTTGTGGAAGAACCCGGCAGAAACGATGGAGTCGTTGTTGGGATACCATTCGATGCCCAGGTCAAAGTTGTGGGCGCGGTAGGGATCCAGGTTCGGGTTGCCCAGTTCACCCTCACGGATGATTTCACCGTCATCATCCTCGGATTCGATGGCGCCGCTCGGCACCATGTCGCCGATCTTGGGACGAACAACAGATTTATAGTAAGCGGCCCGCAGGACCGCATTGCTGCCGTCGAAGTCGTAACGCAGGTTGATGCTCGGCAGCCAGTCGGTATAGCTGTTTTCACCGGCAACTTCTGTGACGGAGAACTCGTCACCGACAATTACCTCATTCGCCGTGGCGTCATAGTCGGTATGTTCGACGCGGACACCGGCGACAACCCGCAGGTTATCCACATCAACGCTGCCCATCAGATAACCGGCAATGATGTCTTCATTGGCGGTATAGTCCAGTGCTTCGGAACCAAGCGTGGTGTCGTCTTCCTGAAGCTCGAAACTGCCTACGTTGGCGAAATAATGGTCGCGCAGCGCCTGGTTGTCGGCACCGATGCCGCCCTGGGTGCCGTCGAGACCATAGTCCACATCGGTCAGGAAATCGGCCATGGTGAAGTCACCTAGGTCTTCGTAGACCAGGAAGGTGTTATCACGGTTTTTTTCGCGGGTCTTATATTTACCACCGAATTTGATGTAACCCTGGTTGCCGCCAATCTCCAGATCCCGGCGCACGTCCAGCTTGAAGGCCCATTCGTCATCTTCGGTGATGTTGTCGGAATATTCCATGGAATCCAGCTCATAATTGCCGGGATCCGTAAACAGGGCGCGATCTGCGTCAGAGGCAAAGATACCAAACGGCAGTAACGGATCGGAAATATCCACACCCACATTCACCCGCTCGTCGGATTTGAAGTCGGTGTCCAGACGGTCCGGCTCACGCTCTTCGGAATGGGCGTAGGCAACGCTGTATTCGAAGCTCCAATTGTCCAGGAAGGTTTCCCCGCCGAGAACAGTAGAGATGATTTTCTGGGTTTCGATGCGGTCCTTCAGGTCGCGGTCGGCCTTGGCTTCCAGGAAATAGATTTCCGGACCCACTTCGTCCGCACCGTCGGCGAATTCGCCGTCCTCAAATTTAACCTCGGTGCGCTGGCGCAGCTCGGTATCCTTGAAGCTGCTATACAGGGAGCGCAGGTAAAGATTGGTGTCATCGCTCGGGCGGAAATCGATATTCAGGGCCGCGCCGAAGCGCTCGCGGGTGACGGCATAGTCGCGCAGTTCCATTTCAGCGGGATAGAGTTCACCGATTTCGTTATCGGCATCGTCACTGTCTTTCCAGCCGCCGTCGACTTCCTTGTTGTCGGCGCCGTGCTTGCGCTCCTGCCAGCTCACGGACGCGGCAATGGCGACTTTTTCACTGAGCTGGTCGGCATAGGTGGCGGACAGTTTCGGGCTCAGCTTGTCCTGCAGCTTGTTGTAGCTGCCTTCCGCTTTCAGCTTGATCAGCCGTTTGTCCTTGTCGAAGCCGGAAATGGTTTTCACATCGATATTACCGCCGATGAAGTCGCCGTCCATGTCCGGGGTGGCGGATTTGGTCACCTGCATGGTTTCCAGCAGTTCGGACGGGATCACGTCCAGCGCCACCTTGCGCTCGTCCCCTTCCGGTGACGGCAGGGAAACACCGTTGATGTTGGTGGAGTTCAGGTTCGGGTCGATGCCGCGCACAATCACAAAGCGGCCTTCACCCTGGTCCGTCTCCATGGACAGACCCACCAGGCGGCGGGCGGCTTCAGCGATATTCTGGTCCGGGAAGTTCCCGGCGGCGTCAGCGGACAGATAGTTGGCAATATTGTCGGCGGCGCGCTGTTTGTTGAGGGAGCTGTTCATGCTGCCGCGCAGGCCGGTCACCACGATCTCTTCCAGGTCGTCCTGACCGAAGATAAACATTTGGCTGACATTCTCTTCACCGACGGTGATGGTGCGGGTCACCGGTTTGGTCCCGACGTAGGAGATGTTCACCTCGTAGGTACCGGCGGCCAGGCCGCGGAACCGGAACCGGCCGTCGGTATCGGTGGTGGTCCGCAGGCCCTCGGACCTGATTTCAACAATGGCGCCTTCCAGGGCATAGCGTTCGGAGCCTTCCAGCACCGTGCCGGTGAAGTCGGCAGCAGCGGCAACCGAGCCCACTGTGGTGACGGAAAGCGCTGTGGCCAGGAGAAGGGACTTGAAAGAATTTCTTTTGATCATTTTTCCACCCGTAATTGATTGGAGACTTTTGTAAGACAAATACTGATTTTCATTTCCAACGGGTTTATTTTTCCAATGTTACAATGCTGTAACACTTGGGTGTATTATTTATGAGAATTACTCTCAAATTCCAAACTAATCCGTTTACTACGCTATTCAGACATCAGGACGATCAGAATATGAAACCTACCGGACTTACTGCCTGCCTGCTTCCGCTTGCTTTTCTCGCCGCCTGCGGAGAACAAACAACTGCCCCCGGAAAGGACACCGGTCCGGTACAAGTCACCGCCGCCATGGAAACCCCCGCTGTTGAAACCGGCGGCGACGCCGCCGACGACATGGCCATCTGGGTCAATCCGGCGGATCCCGAACAGAGCCGCATTATCGGCACCCAGAAAAAATCCGGCCTTTATGTCTATGACCTGAAAGGCGAAATTGTGCAGTTCCTGCCCGACGGACGCATGAACAACGTCGACCTGAGAGACGGCTTTGACCTGGCCGGCCGCAACGTCACCGTCGTCGCCAGCACCAACCGCACCAACAACAGCATCAGCCTTTACGCCATTAACCCGGACACCACGGAACTTTATAATGTGGCCAACGGCGTGCAGGCCACCGGCTTCGAGGACCCTTACGGTCTGTGCATGTATCACAGCACCCGGGACGGCAATTTTTATGTCTTTGCCAATGACAAGGACTTCGGTGACTACAAGCAATGGAAGCTGGTCGCCACTGAGGACGGCAAGGTCGGGCTCGAAACCGTCCGTCAATTCACCGTCGGTGACCAGACGGAAGGCTGTGTGGCCGACGACAAGACCGGCGAGCTTTACATCGGCGAGGAAAATACCGGCATCTGGAAATATAACGCCGAGCCCCAATCCGATGAACACCGCCAGCTGGTCCGCCTGATCGACAACAAATCCCTGACCGCCGATGTGGAAGGCCTGGCCCTGTATCACACCAAAGCGGACAAGGGTTACCTTGTCGCCTCGAGCCAGGGCAGCAACACTTACGCCCTGTTCGACCGGGACAATGGTTATGACTATGTGGGCTCTTTCGAGGTGGTGGATGATCCGGAGACCGGCATTGACGGCTCCCAGGAAACCGACGGCCTGGAAGCGCTCAGCACCCCTTTGCCCGGCTATCCCCAGGGCGTATTCATGGCCCAGGACGGCTTCAACACCCTGCCCGAGGAAAACCAGAACTTCAAGCTGGTGGACTGGCGCAAGATTGCCCAAGCCCTGAAACTTCGGCCCTGAAACTTCGGCCCTGAAACTTCGGCCCTGAAACTTCGGCCCTGAAACTTCGTCCGTAACCAACTCCGGAATTAAAAAGGCCCCTGTACAGGGGCCTTTTCGCGTCGTTTTCGGTTCCGGTATCAGCCGGCCATGGCGCCGTTGAACAAGCCTTCCAGACTGTCCATCAACCAGCCTTCGGTCACAAAGTTGATGAAGATCAGCCCGACCCCGATCGGGACAACCACCTTGATCAGCAGGCGCCAGAATTTGAACAGTCCGCTGTCCTCGAGACCCAGCTCTTCCAGGAGCGCGGTCCGTTTCATGACCCAGCCGGCAAAGAAGGCAATCATCAGGCCGTTGAGCAGCATGAACACATTGGCGGAGAAATAATCCAGCAGGTCAAACACCCCCTTGTCGGCGAAGCGCTGGATAAATCCCAGCGGCTTGACGTCGCTCATGACATTGAGAGACAGGGCCGCCAGCACGCCCACCGCCCAGGTTACGGCACCGGCAAGGAAAGTCATTTTGAGGCGCATATGCGGCACCCGCTCCTCCAGGTAAGACACCATCGGCTCCAGCAGGGAGATGGTTGACGTCACGGCAGCAAAGGTGATCAGCAGGAAGAACAGAATCCCGAACAGCTGACCGAACGGCATGCCGTCAAACACCACCGGGAGGGTGACAAACACCAGTCCCGGTCCGGCCTGCGGATCAAGGCCATGGGCAAAAACGATCGGGAAGATCGCCAGTCCCGCCAGCAACGCCACCAGGGTATCGGCAAAGGCCACCCCGCAGGACATTTTCGGAATGGAAATATCCTTGGTCAGGTAAGCACCGTAGGTCATGATCGCGCCGCTGCCCAGCGACAGGGAGAAAAAGGCCTGACCCGCCGCCTCGAGCACGCTTCTGCCGGTCAGTTTGCTGAAGTCCGGCACGAACAGGAAATCCATTGCCTTGCTGGTATCCCCGGCATAAAGCGCATAGGCCACCAGCACCAGCAGGATAATGAACAGGGCCGGCATCAGGATCTCCACCGCCTTTTCGAGACCGCCTTTCACCCCGCGGGCGACAATGCCCATGGTGATCAGCATGGCGACCGTCTGCCAGAAGATCATCACTACCGGATCGCTCATCATACCGTTGAACGTATTTTCAACGGTGGTTGCGTCGACGCCTGTCAGAGCGCCTGAGCCCATTTTCACCACATAATTCAGGGTCCAACCGGCCACCACGCCGTAAAAGGACAGGATCCCGATCGGCACCAGGACGTATGACCAGCCCAAGGCATTCCACAGGCGCCGTGCCGGCTTGTCCTGGCCGATATGGGCCAGTGAATTCACCGGGCTCATCTGATAGCGCCTGCCGATCAACAGCTCGGTCATCACCACCGGAATGCCAAACAGAATCACCATGCCGATATAGAGAAGTACAAAGGCGCCGCCGCCGTTTTCCCCCACCACATACGGAAACCGCCAGATATTGCCCAGTCCTACGGCGGAACCGATCGCCGCCAGCAGGAAGGTAAAGCCGGACGACCATTTTTCATGTTTGGCTACAGCCATATTCATATCCCTCTTTTTCTATCGTATGCGAATACTCAGCCTATGATTTCATATCTGAAAGCATAAGCTCCCAGAATGGTCCCGATTTTTTCCCTGTCCTCCCCCGAAGCCCCCGGCTTCAGGGATAGTATGACCATGCTGCCATGAACAGGATGCGCCTGGACATCTATGGTATCGAGTCCCGAAATCCCGGCCAGCGCCTTTATGCATTCACGTTTTGTCGCGTCCAGCCTGAGCGCAGGTTTGAACGGTTTTCCAACCGCCGTCAACGGTAAATTCTCCAAGAAGTATATTTCTTTCGGAATTGCCGCTCTCTCGGCAATATTCTGCCTTGAAAATTCCAAAAGATCCGATTTTATTTCCCCAATTCCCGGCTTTAGAACAACATAAGCGACCGGGAGCTCGCCGGCATAGGGATCCGGCTGCCCGACCGCCGCCACCTGGGCGACTGCCTCGTGCCTGGCCAGGGCATTTTCAATAATAGCTGGATCAATATTGTGCCCGCCACGAATGATCAGTTCCTTGGTTCTGCCGGTCAGCCAGAAATAGCCGTCTTCGTCCTGACGTCCCCGGTCCCCCGTATTCAGCCAGTCACCATCAACCCAGATATGCGCGTTGGCGTCCTCCTGCAGGTAGCCGGGAAAAACATTCGGGCCACGGATGACCAGGGCACCAATTTCGTTGACATCACTGTCGCGCAGATAGTGCCCGCCTTCATCCAGTTGCACGGATTTCATATCCTGATAAGGCAGGCGAAACCCCACCGAGCCCGCCCGCCGCTCGCCGGCGCGCGGGTTACAGGCACTGACACAGGTTCCTTCCGTGAGGCCATATCCTTCCAGAATGGACAGACCGGTAGCGCTCTCGAACCGGCGAATGGTTTCCCTTGGCATCGGCGCCGCCCCGCAAATGGCATAGCGCAATGAAGAGACATCGCACGCCCCGATCGGCACATTCAGCAGGCTTGCGTAGAGGGTGGGAACGCCCGAGAAGAACGTCACCCGGTAGCGTTCGATCAATTTCCAGAAATTGCCGATGACATCGGGCGTCCGGTATCCGCCGGGAGTGGCCAGCAGCACCGTCGCCTGTTGCAGGAAACAGGAAAGACCGGTCACGATGGCGGCATTGACGTGGAACAGCGGCAGTCCGCAAAGCCCGACAGAATCCTGGTCAGTCGCCCCGACAAGCGACGTCATCAGGGCGTCAGCCACTTCATTATAATGGGTATGGCGGGCAAGTTTCGGCACACCGGTGGTGCCGCCCGTATGGAACAGAGAGGCTGTGTCCCCCGGCTTGATGACCCGGCCGCTGTCCAGGGACGTGGCAGTATAGGTTCCAACAACCGGGTTATAGTGAATAATCTTTTCGCCATCCTGGGGCAGGCCGCCAACCTGGACCAGCGCCTCGATAGAAGGACATTGCTGCAGAACCTGCACGGCTTTTTCCCACATCTCGCTGCCCGGCATCGGACCGGGCGCCACCAGAATTTTTGTGCCTGCCGCCTTTGTGATTCCGACGATATGCGCCACTTCCAGAAATGGATTGATCGGATTGACGATCCCGGCAGCTTCCCCGCCCCACAGGAAGAAATGGGTTTCGGGCAGATTGGGCATAATCAGGGAGACCACATCGCTGGAGCCCATCCCCAGATCGTTTAAAAAATTCGCAGTCTGGTTGATCCGGCTGAAAAGGTCTTCATAGCTGTACTGTATCGGCGGCTCTTCGTCCGCGGCGGTGCCGACAAACATGAGCGCTGTTTTGGTTGGCATTTCGCGTGCCCCATGTGCAAAAACAGCATAGCTTGTATCAATTTTTCCAAGCCGGTCACTCAAGGGAACCTGCTCGATTTTCTCAATATCTTCCAGCGTGGCAATCTGCACTATTTATGTCTCCCAAAGCTGTGGCTGGAAACTCAACCTGATGTTTGAAATTATTTAAGAAAACCCGAGCCTGTCAAAAGGATACCCTGCCCAGCAGCATATCCCGAAACATGACAAAGTCACCCACGAGGCTGTAGAAAGGATATTTGAACGTCGCCGGCCGGTTCTTTTCGAAAACAAAATGTCCGATCCAGGCAAAGCCATACCCCAGCACGGGCAACAGCAGTAACAGCAAAAACTGGCCGCTGATCACCGCATAAAATGCCGTGAGAATGACAAGGCCGGTACCGAGAAAATGCAGCCGGCGGCAGGTACTGTCCGAATGTTCCGACAGATAGAAGGGATAAAACTCCCCAAATGATTGAAAGTCCCTGTCCATTTAACACTCCCTTTTTGCGGTATCTTAGCTGCAAAAAAGCCCGAGTCTCAAGCATTTCGTGAGTCCCGATTTGGGACGTCTGGAATCGCCCCCTAAACTCAGTCAGTTACACATGCCCCTCGCGATTGCCCGACAATATGTTAGCATATGCTACAATTACCGTGTCGCAATAGGGGTATTGAGCATGTCCAAGCCGCAGATAGAGAATTTTTTCGTTGCTTTCCTGATATCCTACGTCCTGTCCGTACTGATCATGATTAACCTGTCAGCCTGATGCACATAGGCTGACCGACGTACGGCACAGTATAACGTCCGGGGGAAGGATTATGTTTCGAGCGCTCGCAGGAAAACCGCTGTCATGTCATCCTGATAGGGAGGACAAAGGGTTTGCTCGATATTTTCAGACATGACCTCACAAACAGTCAATCCGGCCCGGTTGTCCAACAGTGACTTTCGAAACAATTCTTCGAGCCCCTCATCCCCCAGGGGCACCCCGCTCCTGTCGGGAGTCTCGGTCAGCACATCGCTATAGAGGAACAAAAGGTCACCCGTCGCAAAGGATACCTCGCGCCGCTCGAACGAAGCCTCTGCCATGGCGCCCAGCGGATAACCGGTCGGGTCAAGCAGTCTGATTTCCCCGCTCCCCTGTCGGCCGATCATCGGTGTCGTGGATGCCGCGCTGGAATAAACCAGCGTGCCGGCCGGCACATCAATATAGCCACACAGCATGGTGGCATATTGTTCGACCGGCAGCAGCCGATGAAGCTGCCGGTTCAGCTCTTTCAGGTAGATCTCCGGCGAGGGAATATTTTCCGCATGATCAATAAGAGAATGCAAGCGGAAGGTATTCAGTGCGGCTGTCACACCGTGACCGGCAAAATCCACAATGTAGAAAAACAGCCTGCCGTCCTCCATCACCCGCATCCCCCAGAAATCCCCGCCAAGTTCGTCCGAGCTTTCATAATTATAGCGGACCCGAACCCGATGACTTTGTTCCACCTGCTGAAGAAAATTCCGCCCGGGCATCAGCGCTTTTTGCATCTCTCGCGCCACTTCCAGATCTCGGGTCAGGCGGGAACGATAACCCTTCAGGTCGCGAAGCATAATCCGGTTTTCCAGATGAATACGCGTTCGCGAAACCAGTTCCAGGGGCGATAACGGTTTGGAGACAAGGTCCGTTGCGCCTGCCTCAAAAGCCTCAGCCCTTTCCTCGGGCTCGGACATGGCAGTCTGGATCAGAATGGGAAGATCAACATAGAGCTCGTCCTGACGCAGGGCCCGGCAGACTTCGAACCCGTCCATATTGGGCATGATAAGATCAAGGATGACAATATCAGGATTTAACTTTTTGACTTTGTCCAAAGCGTCCAGGCCGTCGACGGCAAAATGCAAATTCTCAAAACCGCTTTTGCCCAAATATGAAGAAATGAGGAGCCGGTTGAGTTCCACATCGTCCACAATGAGTATACATGCAGATAATGCTTCCTGACTTATGGATGGTTCATCGACCCCCATATTTTAAACCTTTGTTGCCTCAAAAAAGGGCCGGAAATCCGGCCCGGTCTATGTCACACTATTTCAAACATTTTGTCGAACTGCGCAACATCAAACATTCTTTTCACCTGACCCTGGGGCTGTTTGAGGACGAGCCTGGAAGACAGCTTACCCACTTCATCCTTGGCCAGCAGAAGCATGCCAAGCCCGGCGGAGTCAATAAACTCAACGCCTGACAGGTCCATAACATTTTCCGGCGCCGAAGCCTCGTGCATCTTTCTGATAATTTCCCGAAATCCCTCCAGGTCGGAGAACGTAATTTTCTCGCTGAGAACTGCTTCAAAACTGTCATTTGCCGTTTCCAGTCTGTATTTCATGGCCTTTCCTCTGAAATATGAAAACCTTCCTGATTTGATATTTTGTTTTGTACAATTAACTCAGTCAGCGGGAAAAAGTTCCATTGAATTGCCAGTCAGAACAAATGTTACCAAATTCGAATGTTAGACGTCAAAAATTAACAAGGCTTTAAGCCTCTGCAACTCCAGCTATAAATTTAGACTCCCCTGAAGTAGATTGATTTATAATGATAATACCCCACTTTTAACGTGCTGGTAATTATTTCCTACTAGCATGATACGCGCAATAATTGCACATATACATTCGAAATTCAGACGCAGGATATATTCCTGCTCACTATATTCGCACAAAATATATGAAACAATAATCCCCGATGACTGTTGTAATCTTTAAAAATGCCGGATTGTCCCCTGAGGAGCTGGATATTGTCCTGGGCGAAGACTGGCTGCGCGTCAAACAAACCGACAACATGAAGGAAGCGATCGACATGCTCCTGGATACCTGCTCACGGGAGCAGGAGCCAAAACTGGCAATCCTTTTGAGTGACCAGTCGCTCCATGAGGTGGGACACCAGTTGATCCGTCAACTTGACGAGACAAAAGTCCTGCGCACTGTGCCCCTGGTTGTCGTCATTGACGATGAAGAGTCCTATGACAGATTGAGAAAAGAATATAGCGGTAGCCTCTACTGGCTGCATAAACCCTTCAGGATGATCTCCCTTACCTCCATCCTTAACTCTGCGCTGGAAGACTATCTGCAGCGGAAAAAACTGCGGCATGAAGTGAAGTCGCGAGAATCAGTGATCGGCTATATCCAAAAAGGAACCTTCCGGCTCAAAAACTTTCCCGACGCCGAGAAAACCGCCACCATGCTGTCACTCAGCTGTCCCGAACCTGACCGGATCGCCCTTGGCCTGTTTGAACTCTTGGCCAACGCGATCGAACATGGCAACTTGGGCATAACCTTTGACGAAAAACGTCGCTTCCTTGAAACTGGTACATACCGCGAAGAACTCGACCGACGGATGGCGCTGCCGGAAAACAGGGACAAATTTGTCGAAGTGGAATTCGAACTGACAAACAATGAAGTCGTCTTCCGGATTACCGACCAGGGTAACGGCTTCGACGTGGAAAATTATATTTCTGCCAAGATCGAACCGACTCCCCTGCCGCTCGGACGGGGCATTGCCCTGGCCCGCGAAACCAGTTTTGACACGCTGGAATATTTGGGCAAAGGCAACATCGTTCGCGCCACCGCCCGTTTTTAGAGGTTGCTCTCCCCCACGGGCTCGCTATTCTGGCAACTGTTCAGCAAGAGAGAGTCATCATGGCCCACGCCGAAATTTACTTGAGAATTACAGACAATATTGCCTGGCTGGTTCTGAACCGGCCGGACAAGAAAAACGCCCTTGATAAATCCATGTGGGAGAAAATTCCCCGGCTTGTGGAGGAGGCAACCAGGGAATCTCACGTCAGGGTGCTGATTATCCGATCAGAAGATTCGGGTTTTTTCTCGGCTGGCGCCGATATCAGCGAATTCACCCTTTTCAAGAACGACAAAGCCGCGCGGGACGAAAACCGCAAGGCGATCCGGGCCGCCTGCCGGGCCCTGGAGCAATGCCCGCTACCTACCATTGCCATGATTCAGGGCGCCTGCGTCGGCGGCGGCTGCATGCTGGCGCTGTGCTGCGATATCCGGCTCGGCAATGAACGATCAAAATATGGCATCACCCCGGCCAAACTGGGCCTGGTCTACGGCCTTGGCGACACCCGGCGGCTGGTGGATCTGGTCGGGCCGGCCCGGGCCAAGCAGATCCTGTATACGGCCGGTATCTTCACGTCCGACCATGCCCTGCGCATCGGCCTGGTCAATGATATTTTTCCCGATGACAAACTGGAGGAGGAAACCCTGAATCTGGCCGAGCAGATGATGGCCAATTCCGGCTACAGCCTGCGCCATCTCAAGCAGAATATCGCCCGGGTTCTGAATGGCGAGCGCGAAGATGACGAAGCGTCAGAGGCCCTGTTCAATGCCGCCTTTGACGGTCCGGACCACCAGGAAGGCGTCGATGCCTTCCTGAACAAAAGGAAGCCTCAATTTTAAGATGCGGTGAATTTAGCGCCTTGGGAATTTAACGCCTGGCCCGCGCCGCATTGGCAATCCTGAGGCAGGCCCGGGCGCAGATGGTTTCCGCCGGCATGTCCGTGGTCTTGCAGTCCTGCTCCGCCAGCATGACAATTTCCAGCGCCCGGCTGAGGCTGTCCGTGGTCCATTTGCCGAGGTGCGCCTTGAACTGGGCCGCCTCCATCGGAAACACCCGGGGCATCAGTTTGCCCATGGCCTGCTCCATTCCCTGTCCCTGGTCCATCATCCCGCGGACAAAATGCATGCGCTGCAGGCGCCGGGACACCGCATAGAGAATACTGATGGGATTTTCCCCGCGATTGAAGGATTTGAACAACACATCGTCAAGATTACGCAGGTCGCCGCCACTGGTCGCTTTGGCGATCATATCCAGGGTCAGGGCGCCGCTGTCACCGACACAGGCCCGGGCATCGTCCAGCGTAACCGTCAGCGTCTGTCCTTCCGGCACCTTGCCCATATAGGTCACCAGCTTTTCCAGCTCGCTCCTGGATATCATGCGGTCGCTGCCCATATTGGCCTGCAGGTAGGCCACCGCATCCGGTTCGATGCGCAGGTTATTGTCCCGCATCACTGACAGGATCAGCCCCTCCAGCGCCGCCTGGTTGTCCTCGTAACAGGGAATGGCGGCCGCATTCTTGGCGCCTTCAAACAGCTTGCGCAGCCCGGAAGACGGCTTCAGGTTGCCGGCCGCAATCACCACCAGGCCGTCTTCCCGGTTCGTTTCCTGTGCGCTGTCGAGAAAAGATTTGGCGGCTTCCCTGGCGTTCTCCCCGGCCCCGTCCACCCGGACCACCCGGCGGCCGCCCATCATGGAAATAGCGGCGGCCTCGTCAGCCAGAAGCGCCGGTTCGGACTTCAGGGTATCGGGATCAAGGCTCGCAACCAGAAACGGATCTTTCAGATCCTCAACCACCTGCCGTGCAATCTTCTCGGCCCGCTCCCGCACCAGCCCCTCATCAGGGCCATAGACCAGCACCGCTACATATTTGGGGTCCAGTTTTTTGACCTGGCTTTCAATGTCGCGGTATTGAATCTTCATTGGCCGGCCGAGACCTCTTTCTGCTGTTGCTGCTGGCGGGCGCTGAAAAAGGCGCCGATCCGCGTGGTGATCCGGGTGGTTACTTCCTCCGACAGCCGTTTCAGCGCCGCATTGCGGGCCACCATGTTGGAATAGTCCGACTGCACCAGGTCAAAGGTCACCAGCGCCCGGGCCGCATCCTCCATCACCTTTTCGCCGGTCGCAATATCCTCGAGGATATAAAGCGCTGTCAGCTTCAGACTCTGGGCCGTAACCGATTCATCCTCGGTAAAGCCATAGCCGTGCTCTTCCACCTGGAATTTGATGTTCAGGGAATATTCCACCGACGCCTGCGATCCTTTGGCCCTGAGCCGGCTCATCATATTATTGCGGATAACCTGGCCGATACGGGAATTGCGCCCGTCAGCATCGCGGATATCCTCGACCCGGATGTTGGCCATGGTCTGTTCCAGCTCCCGGCCCTGACCGGACGCGCTGCCGTACATGGGCCGGAAGCCACAAGAGGCAAGGGTCATCAGCAATAAAGCAACTAGTCCGGTTCTGAGCATGTAACCTGCAGGTTCCCTATGAGACAATCTAGACAACAATATTAACGATCTTGTTGGGCACCACAATCACTTTGCGGATTTCCTGGCCCTCAATACTGCTTTTCACTTTCGGCAGTTCAAGCGCCAGCCTCTCCACCTCGGCCTTGTCCATGTCCTTGGCCACTTCCATGGTGTCGCGCAGCTTGCCGCGCACCTGGACCGCAATGGTGACAGAACTTTCCTGCATCAGTTCGGCCCGGGCCACCGGCCAAGGGGCATTGGTCACCAGACCTTCGCCGCCAAGCTGTTGCCACATTTCCTCGGCCAGGTGCGGCATCATCGGCGCGCACAGCTGGACGATAGTCACCAGCGCTTCATGCAGGGCAAAAAGATCGCCGTCACTGCCATCGCAATCAAAGGCGCCGATGGCGTTGGCGAATTTATACAGCTGGGCCACAGCGCTGTTGAAATGGAAATTCTCGATATCCTTGCCGACCTGGGCGATGCTCTGGTGGCTCATGCGGCGCAGGTCCTGGGCCTGCTTGCTGAAGGCTGCCGGCTCGTCGGACGCAACATCAGCGGTCGCCTCAATATTGCCGGTCACCAGCCGCCACAGACGCTGGCTGAAGCGCCAGGCACCCTCGATGCCTTCCTCGGTCCATTCCAGGTCGCGCTCCGGCGGGCTGTCGGACAGCATAAACCAGCGGGCCGTGTCGGCGCCATACTGGTCGATGATTTCCGTCGGATCGATCACATTCTTCTTCGACTTGGACATTTTGATGGAGCGGCCGACCGTCACCGGCTCGCCGTCCTTGCGGGTCAGATAACTGCCGTCTTCCTGCTTCACCAGCTCGGCCGGGCTGATCCAGGCGCCGGCCCCGTCCTGATAGGTCTCGTGGCACACCATGCCCTGGGTGAACAGGCCGTCAAACGGCTCGTCAATATCCAGCAGGCCAACCTTTTTCATGGCCCGGGTAAAAAAGCGGGAATACAACAGATGCAGGATCGCGTGCTCAACCCCGCCCACATACTGGTCCACCGGCAGCCAGTAGTCGGCCGCCGCCCGGTCAAACGGCAGCTCCGAAGTCGGCGAGGTGAAGCGGGCAAAATACCAGCTGGAATCGATGAAGGTATCGAAGGTGTCCGTTTCCCGGCGCGCGGGCTTGCCGCAGGACGGGCAGTCCACATTCTTCCAGCTCGGATGATGGTCCAGCGGGTTGCCCGGCTTGTCGAAACTGACATCGTCCGGCAGTTTCACCGGCAGGTCAGCCTTCGGCACCGGCACCACGCCGCAGCCGTCACAGTGGATCACCGGGATCGGCGCCCCCCAGTAGCGCTGGCGGGACACGCCCCAGTCGCGCAGACGGAAATTGATGGTGCGTTCGCCCACGCCCATTTCCTCGGCCTTGTCGATCATCGCCGCCTTTGCTTTGGCATTGTCGAGGCCATTGAGGAAGTCACTGTTGATCATGATGCCGGGCTCGAGATAGGCCTCGCGGTCAACCTTGAAGTTACCGTCGCCGTCCGGGGAGACCACGGTGCGCACCTCCAGGCCGTATTTATGGGCGAAGTCCAGATCGCGCTGGTCGTGGGCCGCGGACATGAAGATGGCGCCGGTGCCGTAATGCATCAGCACGAAATTGGCGACAAAGACCGGCAGTTCCCGTCCGGGCTCGAACGGGCTCGTGGCCTTGATCCCGGTATCGAAACCTTTCTTTTCCATCTTCTCGATGGCTTCCTCGGTGGTCGCACCTTTGCGGCACTCCTCGATAAAGGCCGCCAGCTCCGGATTGTCAGCCGCCAGCTTTTCCGCCAGCGGGTGGTCAGCCGCCACCGCCATGCCGCAGGCGCCGAACAGGGTGTCCGGCCGGGTGGTATAGATTTCCAGACTGTCGTAGCCGTCGACACCATGGATGCTGAAGTTCAGTTTCAGGCCTTCCGAGCGGCCGATCCAGTTTTCCTGCATGGACCGGACCTTGTCCGGCCAGCGCCCGAGGGACGCCAGCGCCGTATTCAGTTCGTCGGCAAAATCGGTGATTTTCAGGAACCACTGGCTCAGCTTGCGCCGTTCCACCGGCGCGCCGGAGCGCCAGCCGCAACCATCCACCACCTGTTCATTGGCCAGCACCGTATTGTCCACCGGGTCCCAGTTAACCCAGCTTTCCTTGCGATAGACCAGACCGGCTTCCAGGAAATCCAGGAACATGGCCTGTTCCTTGCCGTAATAATCGGGATCGCAGGTCGCGATCTCCCGCGACCAGTCCAGCGACAGCCCCATCTGCTTGAGCTGGCCCTTCATATGGTCGATATTTTCATAAGTCCATTTGGCCGGATGCACCTTGTTTTCCATGGCGGCATTTTCCGCCGGCATGCCGAAGGCGTCCCAGCCCATGGGATGCAGCACATTAAAGCCGGCAGCGCGACGGTAGCGCGCCACCACGTCACCCTGGGTATAGTTGCGCACATGGCCCATGTGAATGCGGCCGGAGGGATAGGGGAACATCTCCAGCACATAATATTTCGGTTTTGACGGATCTTCGGCGGCCTTGAAGGTTTGCTGGTCATCCCAGACTTTTTGCCATTTTGCTTCGGTCACACCGGCATTATAGCGTGTCATTCTTATACTTCCTGATCTCTGGTCCTGATCTTAAATCCCTGATTTCAAATCAAGGAGGACCCGTCGCGGCACAGCCAATGACGGATCCTGTGTTTTTGGTGCCTGTTGTTTCCGGCGGCAGCCGGTCAGTTTTTCAGCGGGGCATTATTCCGCCGCAGCGCCCTTGCCTGCAAAAGAATCGCATTGGTCAGCTTAAATTCGGCCCCGGGACGCGGCCCGACGCTGACCCAGTCACCCTCCTGCTTCTGCTGCCGGTGGATCACCACCTTCACCGCATCGGCCCGCAGCTTTTTGCCGACGATCTGGATTTCTGCCTTGGTGCGCTCGCTGGCGTCACGCGGATTGGTCTGCCAGTCGGTCAGAATCACACCGCTGGACTGGTCAGCCTGCAAGATCGGCATGAAATTGATGGTATCCAGGCTGGCCCGCCACAGATAGGCATTAACACCGATCTGATAGACTTCTTCTGCCGCTTCGAGCCTGGCTTCGGATGCCCCTTTGTCACCGCCGCCGAAAATGCTGCAGCCGCCGAGGGAAAACATCATTGCCGCCAGAATTGAAAGTGCGGCAAACTTCACGCCCATCCCCTGTCTGCCTCCTGCCATTGTATTTTTTATCCGCTTAAAAATCATGCAACTTCCATTCGTCTGTTACGCATCAGTAATTCGTTGTTTTTCCTGTCACCAGGTTTTCACAATCCGGGGCATCATACCCCTTGACTTTCGCTTATTAAAGCTGTTTATCCGTTTGTCTGAAATCAGACAAGATTTTCTTGGCCAAACTGTGTCCCGCCGTCGGGCCACGCGGCAGTTGCCGGCGGACAAACCTGCTGACAAAATACATCAGCATCAGCGCCGAATGCCATGGAATCCATTTGATTTTTCGGCGGCAGACTTTATACTGTCACACTATAACAATAAAGATCAGGCAGTCTTTGTGGGTAGCTTGAAAAGTAACCAGAATATAATGAGGAAACACCCTTGAAACGGCCCACTGGCACATTGATACTGGCAAGCACCGTCGGCTTTATCCTGACCGGCACCGTTGCCCATGCCCAGATGAAGGTGGAAACCGTTTCCTTCGAGATGCAGCCGCTCTCTGTTTCTTTCGACGAATCCCGGCAGACCCGGAAACAGTCACAAGGTCATTCTGACGAGGTGGAAATCATTCTTGATGAGCCCACTGCAGAAACCGCCGATCAGTATATCTATTTCACCGACCCGGCCGAAGAAGAAAACCGCAAAAAGAAAGCCTCCTTCAAGGTGGAAAAATCTTCTGAAAGCAAGCCGTCCATATTGTTCAGCATGCAGCCCATGGATATCTCCAGCGGCGGCGTACAATTGTCCAGCGGCCTGTTCGACGGCCTGATGGCGGGCAACCAGGTGACCTTCTCCTACGGGCCGGCCGATCGCAGCATGGATCCGGATACCTTTGATATTTCAGTGGGCTCCAGCTTCCTGGTCAGCCCCTCATCAATCCTGTCACCGCTTTATGACGGGTCCCAGTACGACCTGCGCAACCGGCAGGTTTACAACCTGTCGCTGGATCTGGCCTATGCCGGATTTTCCATCGGCGCCTCCTTCAGCCGGGAAAAAAGCCTGTCAGAACAGAACCTGAGCGGCTATGACGTGGGCCTCGGCTACCGGGGCCGCAGCTGGTTCACCGATTTGCGCTTTGCCGAATACCGCCGCAGCCAGGAATATAATTATCTGTCCTCTACCGTGGATTATTTCGACAAGGTTTATGCGCTGGAACTCGGCGGCGGCTACAGCCTGCGGCCGAACCTGCATTTCACCGGCCGCTTCACCTATTACACCTATGGCCAGAATGCGGAACAGGATCCCCTGTCCGATACCCAGGTCTTTATCCTGGGCACCAACGTCAATTTCTAGGCGTCAATTTCTAGGCGTCAATTTCCAGGAATTTCTATCCTTCGTAGCCGCGAATGGAGGCCAGCCCCGCCAGAGTGCTCTGCCTGAGTCGCGGCGCCGTGTCGACATTGAGTCCCCCGAGTGCATAGACAGGTATGTTGCTCCGGCGGCATAACGTCCTGAACCGACAGGCGCCAAGAGTCCGCTCGGGACGGGAAAAAGTCTCGGCGTGGCTGTGGGTGGGAAACACCGGGGACAGCAGGACCGCGTCGGCGCCAAGACGTTCGGCCCGCAAAAGGGCTCGAGCGGAATGGCAGGACGCAGTAAACAGGAAAGTCTGATATGTCTGCCGCAACCGGGGTAGACGGTCAATCAGCCGCTCGGGCAGGTGAACCCCGTGAGCCCCAACCCGATGGGCAAGGGCAGCATCGCCGCCGACAAAGAAATAAAGCCGGCGCCGCTGACACATTTCCGCCAGTCGGGCGGCCAGAACCTCCCGTTCTGGATGATCATAATCGCGAAGAATAACCACACTGGTGGCCGGCAGACGGTCAGGGATCTGCACCGGATCAGGGTGAACTCCCGTGTCCGTCAGGTAAAGGGCTGGCCCAAGTGGCAAGTCAATCAGAGTTTCCGACCCGTGATGTTGATTTGTCCGATTGAGCTCTGCAGCGATTGCTGCTAGGGTCTGGCGCTGTAAAGACATGGCCCTATAGTAACACAGGACAGCTTTTGTGACCAGAGCCCTCGAAGACGTACTGAGCAAAATTTCCGCCGCCGCCGAAGCCGCCGGCCGCGCCCCCGAAAGTGTCCAACTGGTGGCGGTGTCCAAGGTGCATGGCGCTGACGTCATCACGCCGGTGCTGGAGGCGGGACAACGCCTGTTCGGGGAAAACCGGGTCCAGGAAGCAGCGGACAAATGGCCGGCGCTCAGGGAACAGTATCCTGACGTGCGCCTGCACCTGATCGGGCCGCTGCAAACCAACAAAGTGCGCCAGGCGGTGCATCTGTTCGATGTGATCGAGACCGTGGACCGGCTCAAACTGGCCCGCACCCTGGCCCGGATTTTTGAGGAGGAAGGCATTCGCCGCGAGGTCTATGTCCAGGTCAATGTGGGACGCGAGGAGCAGAAGGCCGGCATCAATCCGGACGAGGCCGACGCCTTCATCGACCTGTGCCGTGACGAGTTGAACCTACCCGTGACCGGACTGATGTGCATTCCGCCGGCCGGCGAGGACCCGGCCCCCTATTTCGGCCTGCTGGCCGGGATTGCCCGGCGCAACAACATCGGCATCCTGTCCATGGGCATGAGCGGCGACTTTGAAATCGCCATCAAGCACGGCGCCACCCATGTGCGGGTCGGCACTGCGGTGTTCGGCACCCGACCGGGCTACTGAACTCCCTTCAGGAAGTTGTCTAAAAAAACCCGGCACCCTGAAACCAGGGGCCGGGAGTGGAAGATATCAGACGCATGAAGTCCAATAAGAAATTCTGTTGGTTGCCGGAAGGCCGGGGATAGAGTCTAGTTGACCATTACTTTCAATGTTGTCTCAGGCGACAAATTCGGCAGCAGTTCCAGCAGGTGTTCCTTCTGCAGAGCGACACAGCCTTCGGTGCCTTCAAAGCTTTCCGGGTCGTTGCCGCGGGCCACATGCAGGAAGATGGCGCTGCCCTTGCCCGGCACCACCGGGTCGTCATTCTGGCCCAGGACGACCAGCACGTCATAGAGCTCATCCTCCCGCCACAGCCGCTCCGCCCGGGCGTGATAAGGCAGCATCACCGGCTGGTTATAGGCGGCATCCTCGGGGTCATCGCACCAGCCGTCTTCCTCCAGGATGGCCAGCATGGGCACCTGGCTATAAATCGGCTTAGACAACTTATCAAAGCGATAAAAAACGGTTCTCAGGGGAAACTGCCCCACGGGAGTTTTATGATCCCCTTCCTGCTTGTCCACCACAAGACCCTGTTTCCCAAGGGCACAGGGAAATATGCGGTCCCCGGCTTTCAACACCCCGCGACAGGGATTGTCATTGGCAGGCTCTACAATCAGTTCCTTCAGCAACATTTTATGTCCTCCAGTGTTCTCTGCTTTATCGTCGGGTTCCGTGGCTTAGGCCAGGTTATCGATTTCATGGGCCAGGTTAGTGCCCTTGTCAGTGGCGATGCGCTCCAGAACCCGGATCCGCTCCTCCAGCTGATCGATACGGGCCAGGCAGGCCTTCATCTGCTGCTTGCTGCAGTAGCTGTCCGACAGCCCCAGCTCGCTTGAAAGCTCGTCAAAATCGATACCTTTGTCGTGCTTTGACTTGATCCAGTACATGATCGCGCTGCCAAGTGTGCTAACCAGCACGATAAGGACGATCATTTCAAAAACATTCATGTTCCCCTCCGCGGATAGAAATTTATTATTGATACAGCCGCAGGGGCTTTTCTGCCATGACCAGCGCGGCAATGAAATAGATCAGGATGACAATCGGGCCGGTCATGAAAATTCCGAGGATCCCCAGGATCCTGAGAAAGGTTTTGTTGATGCCCAGGAACTCTCCCAGGCCGGAAAAGACGCCGCTGATCATGCCGCCGATCTTGTCCTTGTAGAGGCGGTTCGCGCCACAGTCACAGCTTCTCCTGTCACAGTAATAGCAAGACATCAGTTGTTCTCCAGATCGCGAAATTCTTTATGCAGTTTATATTCGCTTGAGGTCACATGGGCCTCGGCGGCCCGCAGGCGGCGCTCGATATCGCGAAACTTGTAACGCACGTCGCGGATCGTATTGCGAGGTTTGACCCGCACGTTTTTCCAGAACTCACCTTCCTTCTCGTCGTGATAAAGATCCGACGGTTTGGGGTCCAGCATCCAGGCCAGGAGCACATAGGCAATCAGGACCAGGGGACCGGCGAAGAAGAAAAAGGCGATCACCGAAATAATGCGGATGACGGTGGGATCAATTCCGAAATAGTCGCCCAAGCCGGCGCACACCCCGGAAATTTTCCCGTTTTTCTTGTCCAGATACAGCTTGTTGTATTTGGGGGCATGTTGTTCAGGATGAGGGCTCATTATTTGTTCCTCCAATCCGGGGATTCCGCATCCAGGATGCGCTCGATGTTATTCAACCTGCTTTCGATCTTCTCGGCACTCTCATAAAGGTCGGCGAGAATTTGTTCGTCTTCGCTGGTCAGCGTCTTGGCCGATTTCCATTTCGTGATGTAATGGAAAATGATCCACAGCGGCGCGACAACAACGAGGAACAGTATCCCGAAAACTTCGCCCATCAGACTTCTCCTTTGATGCTATATCCCCACGGGTAGGCTTTCGCCCCCACCCGCATTATTTTTTATCTTCTTTGCTTTCTTTGCCTTTGGCCATTTTGGCTTTCAGCTCGGCAAGTTCGTCTGCCACTTTCTGCTGGGCTTCCAGATCGGCAAACTCGTCATGCAGGGTTTTCTCCCGCCCCATGTCGGCAGCCTCGACCCGGCTTTCGGTTTCCTCTACACGACGTTCCACCTGACCGAAACGTGTCATCACATCGTCAATCCGGTTGTCGTAAAGTTTCTGGCGCACCCGAAGCTGGCTGGACGCAGAGCGCTGACGTTCGATCAGGGATTTCTGTTTGGCCTTGGCTTCCTTGATCTTGGCTTCCAGCGAAATAATGTCGCTTTCATATTTGGTCAGCGCTTCTTCCAGCGGCTCGCGGTCATTTTCCAGGCGCTCCGCCATTTCCGCAAGTTTGGCCCGCTCCACCAGGGCGCCGTTGGCCAGGTCTTCGCGATCCTTGCTCAGCGCCAGCTCGGCCTTGGCGTACCATTCATCCTGTGCCGCCTGCAGGCGGGTGAGGTTGCGCTCCAGTTCCTTGCGGTCGGCAATGACCCGGGCGGCGGAAGAACGGACTTCCACAAGAGTGTCTTCCATTTCCTGGATCATCAGGCGGATCATTTTTGCCGGATCCTCTGCCTTGTCCAGAATATGGTTGATGTTGGAATTTACAATGTCACTGAGGCGAGTAAAAATGCCCATAATCTTTCTCCAGTTAAATAGCTCAATACCTGCTACCCGGATATGACATTTGCAGAAAGCGTGCCAGTTTTACAAAACCCCCTTATCTCATTGATATTAAACATTTTTATTTATCGACTTAAAAATCTTGCCAAATTTCTGTTAGTGAATTACGCTACCCATTAGTTATTTTCAACAATATTTGGCAATTTTCATGGCGAGCCCACAGGATCAACCCATCATCGGCGAAAGCCCGGCCTTTCTGGAGGTCATTGACCAGGCGTCCCGGGCCGCCCGGCACGAACGTCCGGTACTGGTAATCGGCGAGCGTGGCACCGGCAAGGAGCTGATCGCCGCCCGCCTGCATTTCCTGTCCCCGCGCTGGGAAGGCAATTTCATCCAGGTCAACTGCGCGGCACTGACCGAAAGCCTGCTGGAATCTGAATTGTTCGGCCATGAAGCCGGCAGCTTCACCGGCGCCGCCAACAAAAGGATCGGCCGGTTCGAGGAGGCCCACGGCGGCACCCTGTTTATGGATGAGATCGCCACCTGCTCCATGTCGGCCCAGGAAAAAATCCTGCGCATCACCGAATATGGCACCTTCCAGCGGGTCGGCGGCAACAAGGTGCTCAATGTGGATGTACGCCTGATCGGCGCCACCAATGTGGACCTGCCCTCCGCCGCAGACGCCGGCGAATTCCGCCATGACCTGCTGGACCGGCTGGCGCTCGACGTCATCACCCTGCCGCCGCTCAGGGCCCGGCGGGAGGACATCATCCTGCTGGCCTTCCATTTCGGCCAGCGCGCGGCCCATGACCGGGACTGGTCCAGCTTCCCCGGGTTTTCCGAAGACATGATCGAGGCCCTGCAGGAATATCACTGGCCGGGCAACATCCGCGAGTTGAAGAACGTGGTGGAGCGGGCCGTCTATCATGCTGAAGATGAATTTGACCCGATCCATATTCTGGAACTGGATCCGTTCCGCTCCCCCTGGCGGCCAAAGCCGGCCGCCTCATCCCATAAGGACGAGAAACCGCCGGTGCAGGAGGCGCCAGCCGCGCACAAAGAACCGGTAATTACGGAGACCCTGGGCCCCACCGATTACACTGAGACCGTCGCCAGGGTGGAAAAGGACCTGCTGCAGAAGGCACTCGACGCCAACAAGCATAACCAGCGGGATACGGCGGTCTATCTCAACCTGACCTATCACCAGCTCCGCCACCAGCTGAAAAAACACGACCTGCTCTAGAGCAGGTGACCGGAGCGCTTTTTCTTGGTCCTGAGATAAAATTCATTGTGGGCGTTGGACGGGAATTTATGTTCGACCCGTTCGACAACGTTGATGCCACAGGCTTCCAGCCCCGCCACCTTGTCCGGGTTGTTGGTCAGCAGACGCACCTTTGAAAATCCCAGCTTCTTGAGCATCTGCGCCGCCGGCTCGAAGATGCGCTCGTCGCTCAGAAAACCGAGCCGTTCGTTGGCGTCCACCGTATCGAACCCCTGGTCCTGCAGGTGATAGGCCCTGAGCTTGTTGATCAGGCCGATGCCGCGGCCTTCCTGGGCCAGGTAAAGCAGCACACCGCCGCCCTGCTCGCGCATGAATTTGATGGCGCCGCGCATCTGGTCGCCGCAGTCGCACTTCAGGCTGCCAAGCAGGTCACCGGTAAAACATTCCGAATGAATCCGGGCCAGCACCGGATCATGGCGATTGGGCGACCCGATCAGGATGGCGAAATGCTCGGTGCCGCCGTCTTTCGGCCGGAAGGCGACAATTTCCGTATCCTCCGCCCCTTCCAGCGGCACTTTGGCCGAGGTCACCTTCTCCAGCGACAGGGCGTCAGACAGGTCATAGTCGGTCACTTCACCGGCGGACACATTCAACAGATCGCCAAACCGCCCTTTCGGCACCGGCCCGACAAACACCGCTGCCGGCAGCAGGCGGGCGATCTTGCACAGCTTGATTCCGGCGTCATGCATCGGCCCTGCATTCTCCGCCGCCACTTTGTACGGCCCCATCATCGGGTGGTCCAGGTCATCGGCCGGATCGACCATGAACTGGATCGCCGCACTGGTCATGTGGCGGGACACGTCCACCAGCGCCACATCACCCTTACGCGGCGAGACCTTGAGCACATTGGCCCGGTTATAGGTCAACCCCACCTGCAGCTTGCCCCCGGCCGCCGCCTTCAGGCTGTCCAGCCATTGCTCCGTCAACAGTTCCGGTGGAAAGACCAGAAGCTCCTCGTCGGAATTGGTCACCACGACCGGCCGACCGCGCCGCAGTTCACTGGCGGCGCGCTCCACATTCACTATCTTGTGATCGAATGTCATTTCCCCTTTTGGGGTATTTGATGGCAGGTCTGTACCCATTAAAATATCCAGAAATCAGGTAATCTGATATACTAAGTATGTGCTTTATATAGTGTTGTAACCGAAAAAAGAACAGAATACAGAGGGAATTTTAACATGGCCCAAACCTTTCGGATCCTTTTGGTGGATGATGACGAGGACCTGCGCTCCACCCTGGCAGAGCAGCTCTCTTTCCACGAGGAGTTTGTCACCGAACAGGCCGGCACCGGTATGGACGGCCTGAAAGCCGCCAAGGAAGGGGGCTTTGACCTGGTGGTTCTCGATGTTGGCCTGCCGGATATTGACGGGCGGGAAATCTGCCGCATGATGCGGAAATCAAACATCAAGATTCCCATTATCATGCTGACGGCCAATAATTCCGACGCAGACACCATCCTCGGCCTTGATGCCGGCGCCAACGACTATGTCACCAAACCGTTCAAATTCGGCATCCTTTTGGCCCGCATCCGCGCCCACCTGCGCCAGCACAGCATCAGTGAGGATGCCTCCTTCGTGATCGGCCCCTATCTGTTCAAGCCGGGCGAGAAAACGCTCACCAACCAGGAAAATGATGAAAAGATCCGCCTGACCGAGAAGGAAACCAACATCCTGAAATACCTCAAGCGCGCCGAAGGCACCGCGGTCAGCCGGGATACCCTGCTTGATGAGGTCTGGGGCTATAATGCCGGGGTCACCACCCACACCCTGGAAACCCATATCTATCGCCTGCGTCAGAAAATCGAGCCGGACCCGTCCAGCGCCCGCATCCTGGTCACCGAACCGGGCGGCTACCGCCTCGGTGACTGACAATCGGCCCGGAAGCACGGGTCAGACTCTTCTGGACTTTGCGACGGCACTGATATATCAAGCGCCAGTTATCCTAATTAACGGGCGCACCATGTTTGAAATTTGTTTTACACGGCGATATTCCATGTCCCACAGGCTCTACAGCCTGAAGGACAGCCGTTGCTTTGTGCCCCACGGCCACAACGAGTTTGTCAAAGTCTACCTGAGCCGGCCGGAAAATGACGCGCTCGACGGCGACACCAATATGATGGCGCCGTTCGACACCCTGAAGAAAACCTGGCACCAGTGGGTCGACAATCACCTGGACCACAGCCTGCATCTGTCGGACAAGGATCCGCTGATCGGGTTTTTCCGCGACAACGAGCCGGAGAACCTGGCCCACCTTCTGGTCACGCCGGGCGATCCCACCACTGAAGCCCTGGCGGCCTGCCTGTTTGCCAAGATCAATGCGTTTCTCAACGACCTTGGCCTCGGCATTGTCTGCCGGCGCCTGGAGATCGAGGAAACCCCGACCAACACGGTGATCTTCCACGGCGACCCGGACAAGGCCCTGTGTACCGACAGCTACCCGGGTCCGGCCAGACCCTGGTGGAAACGGGCCGACATGTCCATCAACGACCTTGCCTGAAAACATCCAAGGCGCTTGAACTGACGTCACAGGTCAGGCTATTCTCCTGTAAATTCAACGGAAGAGCATAATGGACAGCAGCATTCTGGTTACCGGCGCGGCCAAACGGATCGGCCGCGATATTGCCCTGACCCTGGCGGCGGCCGGGTATCATATCCACCTGCATTATCACAACTCCGGCGACGAGGCCCGGCAGACCCTGACGGACATTGAAACGGCCGGCGGCAGCGCCAGCCTGGTGCAGGCCGACCTGGCCGACTATGACGCTGCACAGCGCCTGATCCCGGGCCTCGCGGCAACCAATACCCCGCCGCTGCGCCATCTGGTCAACAACGCTTCCCAGTTCGACGACGACACCCTGTTTTCGCTGGATGCCGCCTCCTTCCAGTCCCATATGGACGTCAACCTGCGGGCGCCATTGCAACTGAGCCGCGGCCTCTATGACTCCCTTGGGACAGATGACAACAAGGGCAGTGTGGTCAATATCATCGACAGCAGCATCTTCGCCATGAATCCGGATTTCCTGTCCTACAGCCTGAGCAAATATGCCCTGTCGGGCGCGACGGAGGCCAGCGCCATGGCCATGGCGCCACGGGTGCGCGTCAATGCCGTCGCGCCGGGCCTGACCCTGCTCAGCGGCGACCAGACGGAAGACAATTTTGAACTGACCCGCCACTTCAATCTCAATGAATCGTCCAGTACGGCGAAAGATATCGCCGCCACGGTCCGGCACCTGATCGAAACACCTTCCTTCAATGCCGCCGTCCTGCCGCTGGACAGCGGGCAGAAAAACCTGCATATGAACCGGGATGTCGCCAGGATCGCGGAAAAATATCTGGGGAAGGAATGACGGAATGAAGCCCTATCAGGTAACCCGGCGCCAGATCATTCTGGAAGATTTCGAAACCATGGTGTCGATCGGCATCCACGACCACGAGCGGGCGGCCCCGCAACGCATTATTTTCAACATTATTCTTACCGTCGACACCGCTTGCCCGGAGAGAGACCATATCGAGGAGGTGCTCGACTATGACTTCCTGCGCACCGGCATCACCGAACTGATCGAGGCCCGGCATTATAATCTGCAGGAAAGCCTGTGCCGGGATATTATTGACCTGTGCTTCAGCCGGAAACAGGTTGTGGCGGCAAAAGTGTCAAGCCGCAAAGCAGATGTCTATGAGGATTGCGCCTCTGTCGGGTACCAGATCGAGGCAGAACGGAACGCCTAGCGGCGCTTCCGGGCTGAAATAACACTGTCTGCCAGCACGATAAAGAACTGCCTGATTTCCCCGTCCGCCAGGCAAAAGGGGAACATGCCGCGCAACAGCAGGTGTTCGCCACCCTCAAAATCTGTCGCCTCGATTTTTGAAAAGATCGGCTGGCTGGTTTCCATGATTTGATGGACTTCCCGAAAGCACAATTCATATTGTCCGGGCTCCAGAACGTCTTTCAGGAAATTCCCGATATTCCCTTTACCGGCAAGCGCGACCAGATATTCCCCCTCCAGTCGGGGCCTCAGATCCTGTCCCCGTTCCGTATCCACCAGCTCCAGAACCACCAAGTAGGGAAGAAGAGAAGGCACATCGAGAGGGGAAAATTTCCTGCGCCAGGGCACGGGCTGATCTCCTTTCAGGCCGGCCCAGTAATCCGCAAACAGCTTGACCGGATGAACAGGAGGCAGATCATCCAGCTCAATTCCTTCGTAGGATGTATAGGCAAGTTTCGGCAGATCTGTCACCCGTACACATGAAGGCTTTTTCCCTTCACCCTTTCAGTCCCCGTTATTTGTAAGCCGCTGGAGCAGGAAACGACCATGCAATGGTAATATACTATATTCGCTTGTGATAAGCACAATATATTGGAGGTTAAAATCCAACAGAGCCTGGGGAACAGGCTCCGGGGCAGGGAGAAACCCTCACAGGCTCATTCCATTTTCGCCGACAACAATAAAAATCTGTCCCTTCCTGTCCCCGTCGAGGACGAAGGGAAAAACGCCGCGTAACAGTTTGTGGGTCTTGTTTTTATGATCCAGCGCCTCGATTTCCGCAAATTGCGCTTCCCCGTTTCCTAGGGTTTCCCTGGCTTCCTGCAGTCGCGCAAAATATCCGTCTTCTTCCATGACATGCCGTGCCGACGCCCCCATATTGCTTCTTCCGGTCAGGGAAATCATATATTCACCTTCCAGGCGGGTATGGAGATCCGGGCCGTCATCCGTCTCGGTAAGTTCCAGTACAACCAGATAGGGCAACAGGACCGGTACGTTAATGGGTGAGAAGTCCTGCCGTGCGGGGATTGGCCTGTCGCCGCGCAGTTTCCGCCAATGATCGGCAAACAACCTGACCGGATGATCCGCAGGCACCTCCTGGTCAGATATCTTCCGATAAGAGGTGTATTTTAATTTCTGCGTTTCCCTCATACTCCCCGAACCCCGATAAATAATGTCTGTAATACTCTACAATTTTTACAGGAAATCGATTACCAAAAAGTAACCGCACGAGAAATAAAACCATCCTTGAGAGAACAGCCGTCAGGAACCGGCCCGGGAAATCGGAAAATTACAATAGTGTTTGACGTCGAATCAGCAGTTGCCGGACATCGCGCAGACCCGTCTTCCCTCAAAGGGATGTATTTTCATCCGCCAGGACAACGAAAACCTGCTCGCTCTGTGATCCGTTCGACCTGAAGGGAAATACAGCGCGGAAAACCTTGTGGTATTTTTTCTCGCTATCGAGAAGTTCCACCAAGCTGAAGCGAACAATCCCGGTTTCAAGGGCGTCCTGCGTTTCCTTAAGACGCATCTGGAATCGCTCCTCGTTCATAACCCTCCGCCGGGAGTGCCCCCGGTTCGTTTTGCCGTTCAGGGACACATAAAATTCCCCTTCGAGACGAGTCATCAGATCCGGCCCCTGCTCCGTCTGTATCAGTTCGTGGACCACGAGATAAGGCAGCAATGCGGGCACCTTGACCGGCGAAAAATCCCTGCGGACCGGGATCGAACCATCACGGCCGAGCTCCCGCCAGTGGTCTGCGAACAACCTGACCGGATGCCGCTGTGGAATATCTTCTTCCTTCACAACGGTTTCGGATAGGTATTCCACATAGGTTTGAGGGGACATGGATGAATCGCCTGGGTTTATTTGCATATTTTTTTGGCAAATTTACACTGCAAAAACTTACCAAAAAGTTAACAAACTATTAATGAAATTCAAAATTAGCACATAATGCTACATGGTTAAAATATTTGCCAAGGCTTACAAACAGGAAATATTGGGACGGGCCAGCTAAAATCCGCTCACTTTCAGACGATGGAGCTGTCTTTATCGGCCAAAACGATAAAAACCTGTCCTGTCTCGGATCCGTTCATTCGGAAGGGGAAAATACCGCGAATGACAGTATGACTCTCATTCCGGTAATCAAGCAGATCATTGACACTGAAATATACTTGTCCCGATTTGAGTACCTTCCGGGCTTCTGCCAGACGCTTCTGGAAGCGTTCTTCACTCATTAAATTCCGCAGTGAATGCCCCCGATTGTTTCTGCCGCTCAGAGAAACAATATATTCCCCTTCCAGACGTGTCCTGAGATCAGGACCTTCTTCGGTGTCCACTAATTCCACCACCGCAACATAGGGCAACAAATTTGGAATTCTGATCGGTGAAAAATCTTTTCGCGCAGGTATGGATTTGTCACCACCGATGTCTCGCCAGTGATCTGCGAATAACCTGACCGGATGCCGCTGTGGAATTTCCTCCTCAGCCAACTCCTTTTCGGCAAAATATCCCAACCTTTTCGAACCTGACATGAACTCGACACCTGCTCGAATTTAGCCATGATGGATATGAAAATTACAATGCAAGAACTTTCCAAAATGTCAGTGCAAGGTTAACATGCTGAAATTCTAGAACTCGAAATCCACCAGCACCGGCGCATGATCCGATGGCCGCTCCCACCCCCGGGCGTCCTCCATGACCTGCATGGACCGGGGGGTATCTTTCAGGGCGGGGCTGACCCAGATATGATCTAGCCGGCGTCCTTTGTTGGCCGCCTGCCAGTCCCTTGCCCGGTAAGACCACCAACTATACAGTTTTTCCTCTTCCGGCACAAACTGGCGCATCACATCCTGCCAGTCATGGGCCACCTGCAGGTCCTTCATCCGCTCCACTTCAATCGGAGTATGGCTGACCACCTTCAACAGCTTCTTGTGATCCCAGACGTCCTGTTCCAGCGGCGCAATATTCAGATCCCCCACCAGGATATGCTTGCCGTCTTTTGGCAGGTCCTCCGACCAGCGGGTCATTTCATCGAGAAAATCCAGCTTGTGGGCGAATTTGTCATTGATGGCCGCGTCAGGCTCGTCGCCGCCCGCCGGCACATAGAAATTATGCAGCGCGACCCCGCCCGGCAGGACCACTTCCACATGCCGGGCGTCTCCCTTGCCGCACCAGTCTATGCGACCACGATTCTCAAAAGGGATACGCGAAAAGGTGGCCACGCCGTGATAGGCTTTCTGGCCGGCGAGAGCCGCATGCTCATAGCCCCGTTCGGCAAAGAATTTGACCGGAAACATATGGTCCTGGACCTTGGTTTCCTGCAGACAGAGAATATCCGGCGCCGCCTCCCGGATGAACTGGTCCACCAGCTCCAGTCTGGTTCTGACGCTGTTGATATTCCAGGTTGCCAGTCGTGCCGTCGTCATAAGAGTTCCCTGCCTGTTATAATGATTATTCTATATATAATGCTGGTCAGAAAATATTGAAGGTATTGCCAACGACGCCCAGTGGCCACCAGCCCATCTCATAAAGCTGAAACTTGAGGGCAAAGGGATGATTTTCCTCTTCCCCGGCCGCAATCATCAGCGCCGTCTGGTAACAGCAATGCATGGCGGTCCCTGCGGCCGCCCGGATCAGTTCCTCGTCATGGATACCCCACATATCCGCTGTGGTAATCAGGTTATCGGTAACATATTCGGAGGCTTGGGTATTCACATGGGTCAGCGCCACCCGCAGGGCCTCTTCATCAAGCATCTCCTGGGCGCTCAGGGCAAGACCGGCCAGTATCTGCTCTTCCGCTTCCCACCAGGGACTGTTCCAGTCGTTGGTTTCCATGGTCGCCGCCGCCTCGTCCCAGTCATGGATCTGGGCGATATCCGCGCCCGGAAACCCCAGGGCATCAAGATAGTCCTGTGCCTTTTCCCTGAGCTCGGCGCTCAGCGGCTCCCCGACATTGCGGAACCAGTTGGTCCGGGGGATCAACCGGGCAAACCGCCCCACCTGCAGGAGTGTGGGATAATCCTCGATATCGATGTCTTCTTCACTCATGACGGGTTCTTCCTGAATAACTCTTCCGCTCATTACTAATCCGCTGACAGGGCTTGCACAAGGAGCGAATAGAAAAAAACCCGGTCAGACACATCTGACCGGGCAGTCTACGCTATGCTAGGCAAGAGGGAGGGGGAGGGAAACCTCTTGCCGACGAACCGGGGAACTGGATAATCTGAGGAAGTGTAGATCATATAAGCAACCCCGGCTCGCATATTAGAGATAAGTGAAAAGCATCCACTTTCAAGAGTGTATCTGCAATTATTTAGCAACCTATTGCTTTATAAGGGTTTTTACATGAAAATAATGTTGTTTCCGGTTTTCCGCCGTTCCCGCAACTACTTGCGCGGGCCGTGGACCGGGCGTTTGCTGATCGGCCGCGGATCCTTATAGGTAAACCGGTCCTTGTCAATTTCCACATTATACTGCGGATTGACCAGGGCGACACGGGTCAGATAGCCCTGGGCGTCCATCACTTCCCAGGCCTTGAGCTCCATGCCGGATTCCTCAAAAATCAAGGTAATATAGCCCTGCTCTTCCCGTTCCTTGTCAATCACCGGCACCTTGAGCAGGCCGGCAAACCGGATGATTTCCGGAACTTCCACTTTGCCACTCAGGCTGACAGTATCATCCACCAGGATCCCCAGCGGAGTCTTGCCGATCGGCCAGCGGGTAATCTGGTCCACCTCATAGTCGATAAAGCTGAGCATATTGCCGTCACTGACAATCAGGAACGGCAGGTCGTCTTCATAGTCAAAACGCAGCTTGCCCGGCCGCTCCAGGAAGACGGTCCCTTCGGATGTGGTGCCGTCCGGGGCCCGCTGGATAAACTGCGCCTTCAGGCTCTTGATTTTATTGAGGCTCTCCTCGATGCGGGCAATAACCTTCTCCCGGTCCTCGCCGGTGACCAGAGTGGGCGCCGCTTCAACCGTTTTCATTTCGGCGCGGGGGGTCCGCTCGATCGCCTGGACCGTTTGTCCCGCGGGCAGCAGGGTGGAAACCACAAGAGCTCCGGCTAAAAAATATTTGTTCATCGTCTTTCCCAACACTCCCGCACGCCCACTGGATAGCACACCATCGGGATCAAAATAAGGCATCAGCTTTCACCGCTGTGGTCCTGGATCAGGACTTCCCGCTTGCCCACATGGTTGGCGGCACTGATCACACCTTCTTTTTCCATTCGGTCGATAATGTTGGCAGCCCGGTTATAGCCGATCTGCAACTGCCGCTGGACATAGCTGGTGGAGGCCTTGCCGTCCCGGGCCACAATAGCCACTGCCTGATCATATAGGTCGTCGCCACTGGATTTTCCACCATTGCCGTCGCTGACCGCATGCTGCAGGAAGGTATTTTCATAACCCTCCTCGGGCTCTTCGGTCACATTTTCGAGGTAATCGGGCCAGCCCTGCTTGCGCAATTCGTCCGCCACCCGCTCCACTTCCTCGTCACTGACAAAGGGGCCATGGACGCGGGTAATGCGGCCACCCCCGGCCATATAGAGCATGTCCCCCATACCCAGCAGCTGTTCCGCCCCCTGTTCGCCAAGGATGGTGCGGCTGTCGATCTTTGAGGTCACCTGGAAACTGATCCGGGTCGCAAGGTTGGCCTTGATGGTGCCGGTGATCACATCCACCGACGGGCGCTGTGTCGCCATGATCAGGTGAATGCCCGCGGCCCTGGCTTTCTGGGCCAAGCGCTGGATCAGCACCTCGATATCCTTGCCGGCCACCAGCATCAGGTCCGCCATCTCGTCGACGACGATGACAATCATCGGCATCGGGGTCAGGTCGAGATGTTCCTCCTCGTAAACCGGTTCACCGGTTTCCGGGTCAAAGCCGGTCTGGACCCGGCGCACAATATCCTCGCCCTTCTTGCGGGCCTGCTCCAGGCGCTGGTTATAGGCGGTGATGTTGCGCACCTGCAGCTTGGCGATATTCTGGTAGCGCTGGTCCATTTCCTGCACCGCCCATTTCAGCGCCACCACCGCCTTCTTCGGGTCCGTCACCACCGGGGTGAGCAGATGGGGAATATTGTCATAGACCGACAGTTCCAGCATCTTGGGGTCGATCATGATCAGGCGGCACTGTTCCGGCGTCAGCTTATAGAGCAGCGACAGGATCATTACGTTAATGGCGACCGACTTACCGGAGCCGGTGGTGCCGGCCACCAGAAGGTGCGGCATGCTGGCCAGGTCGGCAATGATCGGTTCGCCGCCGATATCCTTGCCCAGTGTGAGCGGCAGCTTGGCCTTGCTGTCTTCATAGGCCGGACTGGTCAGCAGCTCGCGCAGCGCCACAATCTCGCGTTTGCTGTTAGGCAGTTCGATACCGATGGCGTTCTTGCCCGGCACCACGGCGACACGGGCGGAAACGGCGCTCATGCTGCGGGCGATATCGTCGGCCAGATTGATCACCCGGGATGATTTGGTTCCCGGCGACGGCTCCAGTTCATAGAGGGTCACCACCGGTCCGGGGCGGACCTGGACAATCTCTCCCTGGACACCAAAATCATCCAGCACAGATTCCAGCATGCGGGCATTTTGTTCCAGCGCCTCGCGGGACAGCCGGTCCTCCCTGGACAGCGGCTTGGCCTTGCTCAACAGGCTGAGCGGCGGCAGGGCAAACTCGCCGTCGGAAAGGATATCCAGCATCGGCTGTTTTTCCTTTTCCTCGCGGCGGCTTTTTGTTTCCTTCGGTTTCGGCGTGTCGACAACGGGAATGGATTTCTGCTCCACCGGCTCCGCAGCCTTTTCGATCACCGGCTCCTTGCGCACTTTGGCTTTCCTGGGGCTGACATCAATGACATTGCCGCTTTCCACCGGTTCCCGGCGCAACTGGCCCGCCACCCGCCGTATCCCGGCAACAGCACTGCCTGCTCCCTTGAGCACGAGCCAGACCAGGAAGGCGCCGATGGTCCGCCATTCGGATTTTTCCAGTCCCAGCACAAACAGCAGGCACAGCCCCGTCAGAACCAGGGATACAAGCCCCATGATCACCGGAAAGGCCTCCACCCCGGTCATGGCCCAGACCGACATCAGGTTATCTTTCAGCAGGTCGCCCAGGATGCCGCCCATCCCTGTCGGCAGCGGCCAGGCGGAACTGGCCGGAAACAGGGACGTCGCCAGCGAGGCCAACAGCACCGCAATGGGCAACAGCAGCAAATGGCGGAACAGGAACGGCAGGCCCTGCAGGGAGATCACCCGCCAGCCCCAGGTAATGAAGGGGAAGATGAGAACCACGGCCCCGAGACCAAGGGACTGGAGCAACAGGTCTGCCACATGGGCTCCCGGCGCCCCAAGCCAGTTGCCGACCGGGCCGACAACTTCGTTATTCCAGCTCGGGTCATGGGTATCATAGCTGAGAAAAGAGGCGTAGACCGCCAGGGCAAATATCACCAGAACAGCGCCCCATCCCCGGATGAAGCTCTTTTTCAGGAATTCGGTGACTGCCTCGGGCAAAAGGGCCTTTTTGGCAGATTTCTTTATACTTTTCCGTCTGTTAGCCAAAAACTAATCCTAAAATATCTTGCCTGACTGCAACTATATTACATCTTGCAGGTTTTACAAAAATTACTCTTCTATAAAATTGTGGCGATTTTGGCGAGTGCCGGCTCCAGCAGCTCTTCCCCATGCACCAGGGTGAGACGGATATATCCGGCACCGGGATTGACGCCGTTGCGGTCTTCCCGTGCCAGATAGGCCCCGGGCAATACCTTGATGCCGGCTTCCCGCCACAGGGCCCTGGCTGCCTGTTCCCCGTCCCCGACCCTGAGCCACAGGCAAAAACCGCCCGATGGGCGCGAAAAGTCAAACCGGCCGGCCAGATATTTTTCTGCCAGGTCAAACTTGCGGCGATACAGCGCCCGGTTGGCGATTACATGTTCCTCATCCCGCCAGGCGGCGGCGGAGGCGGCATCGACCGGCAGCGGCAGGGGGGAGCCGCCGTAATTGCGCAACCTGCGGCATTCGGCAGCAATCACCGGATCGCCGGCCATAAAGGCGGAGCGCAACCCGGCCAGATTGGAGCGTTTCGAAAGCGAATTGAAACAGACCACATGGTCGAACGGATTTTCCGGATCGCCTTCGCCTGCCGAGACCAGCTCCATGCAGGCCTGCAAAATCCCAACCGGCGCCTCGGCGTCATAGATTTCCGAATAACATTCATCCCCCACCAGCACGAAATCATACTTTCTGGCCAAGCGGATGGCTTTTTTCAGATAATCGAGGGAGGCAAAACTGCCCTGGGGATTGGCGGGATTGCAGATAAAGCAAAGCGCCGTCCGTTCCAGAACCTCTTCCGGCAAGGCCTCATAGTCCGGCAAAAACCCGTTTTCCGCCTCCGCATTCACATAGAAAGGCTCCGCGTTGGCGGCAATGGCTGCCCCGGCATAAGGTTGGTAGAAGGGATTGGGCATCAGCACCAGCGGCACGCCGCCCGCCTTCTGCCGGTCAATGGTCACAAACCCGATGGCAAACAGGCCTTCCCGGCTGCCGCAAAGCGGCACCAGGTGATCTGCCCCGAGCATGCCCTCGTCCAGCCCGAAACGCCGTTCCAGCCAGCCGCCGACCGCCTGCTGCCAGTCCGGGGTTCCCGCGACCGGCGGATATTTGTGATAGCTGGCCCGTTCCTGATACAGGATCTCGGCCACAAATTCCGGGATCTCATGCTGCGGCTCCCCCAGGGACATGTTCAGTCCCCCGGGATCACCAGATTCAATATCATTGAGCAAAGCCCGCATGCGAGGAAAAGGATAATCCGGCAGCGCCTTCAGACGGGAATTCAACAAATAACAAGTCCTTCTGTTAATCTGGCGCTACTTTACTTTCCCGGACGGGGGGAAACAAGCACAGAAATGCGTCCTCCGGAACAGAAAAGGGCGGACCCGAAGGCCCGCCCTGCTCAAATAAGCCCGTCTGCCGGACTACTTCATGGTCAGATCTTCCTCCGGATAGGCGGAGATTTTATGGATGCTGAGATCCGCGCCGCGGAATTCTTCTTCCTCATCCAGGCGGATGCCCAGGAACTGGCGGATCACGCCATAAACGATAAATCCGGCCACAAGGGCGAAACCGGCCCCAATCAGGCTGCCCACCAGCTGGGACAGGAAGGTGACGCCGCCCAGGCCCCACAAGGCCTCAAGACCGAAAATGCCGGCCGCGATGCCGCCCCACAGCCCGCACAGGCCGTGCAGGGGCCACACGCCCAACACATCGTCAATTTTCCATTTTTCCTGGCAAACCACGAACAGTTTCACAAAAATCACCCCGGCCACTGCGCCGACAGCGAGGGCGCCGACCGGGTGCATGATATCAGAGCCGGCACAAACGGCCACCAAACCGGCCAGCGCACCGTTATGCACAAACCCGGGGTCATTGCGGCCAACCAGCAAGGCTGACAGAAGACCGCCAACCATGGCCAGCAGGCTGTTCATGGCCACCAGGCCGCTGGCCCCGTCCACTGCCTGGGCGCTCATCACGTTAAAGCCGAACCAGCCGATGCACAGGATCCAGGAGCCGAGCGCCAGGAACGGAATATTTGACGGCGGAATACCCACCGCCGAACCGTCCTTGCGATAGCGACCAATGCGGGCGCCCAGCAGCACGACGGCGCCAAGCGCCAGCCAGCCGCCGACCGCATGCACAACGATGGAACCGGCAAAATCGTGGAACGGCGCCCCGAACATGGCTTCCATCATGCCCTGGAAATTCAGGGTATCGCCCCAGACCATGCCCTCAAAGAAGGGATAGACCAGGCCGACGATGACGGCCGTCGCCAGAAGCTGGGAACCGAATTTGGCCCGTTCGGCGATGCCGCCGGAAATGATCGCCGGGATGGCCGCGGCAAACGTCAGCAGAAAGAAGAATTTTACCAGGTCATAGCCGTTGGCGGCAAACAGCTCGCCGGTCATGCCGCTGATTTCCGCGGCACTGGCCAGGAAACTGACCCCATAGGCAACCCCATAGCCGATAAAGAAATAGGCCACGGTGGACATTCCGAAATCGGAAAGGATTTTCACCAGGGCATTAACCTGGTTCTTTTTACGAACGGTTCCCACCTCGAGAAAGGCGAAACCTGAATGCATAGCAAACACGAGAATGGCACCGACAAGTACAAAAAATACGTCGGCGCCCGATTGTAAGGCTTCCATAATATTTGTCCCTCATTTTCAAGGCCCGGAAGTGGGACCTTTCGGGGCGAGCAGTACTCAAAAACCGTGCCAGAAAAGGAAAAATTCTGTCTGCCCAATATATTAACAAAAAATGACCAGAAATTGCGGCGTTGCAATATGCAAAAAAAACAGGCAAGAGCTGAATAGCTTTTGCCCACTTGCATAAATTTTGCCCATTTTTGAAAAAGGGAGGGCGGGCGCTCATGAGGGACTGGAGCACCCGCCCAATGGTCAGTTAGCTAGAAGACCCAAGCCAAAGACCAAACTTTAAGTTATACGGTCCCGATTAGAGTTTCTGGGAACCGTGACCGAATTCCGGATAGGCTTCCAGGCCAAGTTCAGCCAGGTCGCTACCGCGGTCTTCGTCTTCTTCGCTCATCCGGATACCCATGGTGTATTTCAGCACCAGCCATACCACAGCACTGGAGATGGCTACGAAGGCACCGATAGCAACCACACCGGTCAGCTGAGCGATGAAAGTCACATCCGGGTTGGTGATGGCGACAGCCAGCGTACCCCAGATACCGCAGACCAGGTGAACCGGGATCGCACCGACAACGTCATCGATCTTCAGTTTGTCGAGCAGCGGCACGGCGAAGACCACCAGGACGCCACCGAAGGCACCGATCAGGATGGATTCACCGATGGTCGGAGTCAGCGGTTCAGCCGTGATGGACACCAGACCGGCAAGGGCGCCGTTCAGGGCCATGGTCAGGTCGATCTTCTTGTAGATGATCTTGGTCAGAGCCATGGCAGCTACGATACCGCCGGCAGCAGCCATGTTGGTGTTGGCAAAGATCTGGGATACGGCAACAGCGTCGATGGCAGAACCAAGAGCCAGCTGTGAGGCGCCGTTAAATCCGAACCAGCCGAGCCACAGGATGAATGTACCCAGGGTAGCGAGCGGCAGGGATGAACCCGGGATCGGGCGAACGGAACCGTCGGCAGCATATTTGCCTTTACGGGCACCGAGGATGATGGCGCCGACCAGAGCAGCCCAACCACCTGTGGAGTGCACCAGGGTAGAACCGGCAAAGTCACTGAAGCCCAGACCGTCGAGCCAGCCGGCACCCCATTCCCAGGAACCCTGGATCGGGTAGATAATACCGGTCAGAACAAGTACGAAGATAAAGAAGGGCATCAGCTTGATGCGCTCGGCCAGGGTACCTGACACGACTGAAGCAGCGGTGGCCACAAACACCATCTGGAAGAACCAGTCTGATGCAGAGGCATAACCACCGGAAACATCAATCATTTCAGAAGCGGCTGTTTCGCCGGGACCCCAGATAGAGAAGGTTCCCATGAAACCGGTACCTTCAGCCACACCGGAATACATCAGGTTGTAACCGATCAGGTAATACATGATGCCGGCAAGGGCATAGAGCGCGATGTTTTTAAGGCACATGGTGGAAACGTTTTTGGTCCGCACAAGGCCGGCTTCAAGCATACAGAAGCCTGCAGCCATCCACATCACCAGGAAGCCACCAATCAAAAACAATAGTGTATTTAAAATATAAGCTGTTTCTTCGCTTACTTCGGCATGGGCAGCAGAAACGCCCATGAAAGCCGAAATCACCAAAAACAAACTTGTCCCACGTAATAACTTTTTCATATTTCTTCTCCTAAAGGGCGTCTTCGCCCGTCTCTCCTGTCCTGATCCGCATGGCCTGCAAAAGGTCGACAACAAAAATTTTGCCATCGCCAATGCGACCCGAATAGGCAGCCTGCCTGACAGCCTCGATTGCCTTGTCAACAAGATCCTCTTTCACGGCGAGTTCAAGACGAACCTTCGGTACAAAGGCCACGTCATATTCGGCACCACGATAGATTTCGGAATGGCCCTGTTGACGGCCATAACCTTTGACCTCATTCACAGTGAGACCTTCTACACCGATACCGGTGAGGGCCTCACGCACCTCATCCAGTTTGAACGGCTTTATAATTGCAGTTATTAATTTCATAGACTCTTCCTCCTGTATGTCCGAGTTGCCAGATTCATTTCAAGAGTCGTGCCAGAATCGAAATTTGCGCATAACCCTTTGATTTTTAAAAAGAAAAAAAATATTTCAAAATCCTGGCCAAATATTTAATCTTTTATTAATGACTATTTTTTGTGCAATTTTTATATTTGCATATATTTTGATCAAATATTTTGCATTGCCAGCGGAAAGATGCGGTCTATATATAATCAGTGTAAATCAACGGACTGAAATGGCCAAATTCTAACTGTGCCCCAGTCCCTCATTTTGTACCGGACGGGTAAATGAAGCTTGATTGTGATGTGGTGATTTCTGGCAGCGGCGTCGCCGGTATGACCCTGGCTCTGGGTCTTGCCCGCCAGGGCCTGAACTGTACCCTCATCGACCAGGTTGACCTGACCGCCACCCTGAATGACGACTTTGACGGCCGTTCCTATGCCATCTCCCATGCCCCCTATATGATGCTGGAAAGCCTGGGGCTGTGGGAAAAAATCGGCTTTGACGCCCAGCCCATCAACGAGATCCGCGTGACTGACGGCTTTTCGCCGCTGTTTCTGCATTTTGATGAAAAGGAACTGGGCGAGGGCCCGCTCGGTTACATGGTTGAGGTCCGCCACATCCGCAAGGGCCTCTATGACGCTCTCGTCGCCGAAAAAAACATCACTCTGCTGATGCCGGAAAGGATCACCGGATGTGAGGCCGGTCCGGGACATACAGAGGTCACCCTGTCCAGCGGCAGGAAACTGACCGCCGCGCTGCTGGTGGCGGCGGAAGGCCGCCGCTCGCCGCTGCGCGACCTGCATGGTATCCGCAGCCGCACCTGGGACTATCACCAGGCCGGCATCGTCACTACTGTCGAACACGAAAAAGACCACCAGGGCATCGCCCATGAGCGTTTCTTCCCCGGCGGCCCCTTTGCCATCCTGCCGTTAACAGGCAACCGCGCCTCCATCGTCTGGACCGAACCCAATGATCTGGCAAAGACCATCATGGGCCTGTCGGAAGACGCCTTTAACCGGGAACTTGGCAAAAAATTCGGTACTTTCCTCGGCGAGGTCAAATCGCTCGGCCAGAGATGGTCCTACCCCCTGACCCTGCAGCTGGCCGACCGCTACACCGACGACCGTTTTTGCCTGGTGGGCGATGCGGCCCATGGCATTCACCCCATCGCCGGGCAGGGATTCAACCTGGGCCTCCGGGACATTGCCGTGCTGCTGCAGGTCATTGTCGATCAGGCCCGGCTTGGCGGGGACATCGGCGCGCCAGATGTGCTGGAACATTATGCCCGCTGGCGGCGCACCGACAATGCCACCCTGGCCCTGGTCACCGACGGGCTGACCCGGCTCTTTTCCAACGATATTGCCCCGGTCCGCGTGGCGCGGCAGTTGGGCCTCGGCCTGGTCAATGAAATCCCGCCCTTGCGGAAATTCTTCATGCGCCACGCCCGGGGCACCGTCGGCGACCTGCCGAGGCTTCTCAGGGGAGAGAGCCTGTAGAGGAAATTCCTCACCTTCCGAACTTCGTCAGACAGAGCAAACAAAAAGGCGGCGTCCAATATCCTGAGGGCGCCGCCGTTATAGAGCTACGACAAAATTGATTTAGGTGCGACGTTTCCGTGTGGCAGCAAGACCGAGCAACCCAAGCCCCAGAAGCCCTAGTCCGGCAGGTTCCGCAACCTGCACGTCGTCCGAAAGCTCAAACGCAATCTCACCAACCACTGCCTGCGGATGCCCAAAGTTGGAGTTAATCACCATTTTGACAAATGACGCCTCTGTCGATGCAAATGAAAATACCTGACCCACATTTGAAGCCTCAGTTGTAATATTAGTTGCGTTGAAACTTCCAAGCAGTATTTCGTCAACAAAGCCGGCATTATCGGCAGCGTAAAGGTCAAAGGCGTTAACGCCGGCATCGAAGCCAAATGACCATAACCCAAGTGACTGAATGGCATACAGACCACCAAGAGAAAATGTAAGCTCCATCGGATAACCAGTACCAGGCACACTTGCCCAACAGCCATAGCCACAGGAGAAATCATGTGTTGTGCTGGTCACATAGGCATCAAAATCGGTCACTTGGGACGTATACCCCGCACTCAAACTGCTTTGATCGATCATATTTCCGGCGACGGCCGTACCGTTTGAATTTGTTGCAGTTACATCAACCGCCTGCAAAATCAATCCAGCATGCGCCAGGCCCGCCGACCCAATAAAAACCAGCGCTGATGAAACGATCAGTCTCGAAATCCAGTTACGCATTTTTACTTCCTCTTTTTTGTATTTTCGACATTTTTCACGCCTTGTTTCTAGGTAATTTTCGTGCCACAAAAAATACTTTTAAAACAGTTGGTTAACTTAATCACCATAACCAAATGTGTAAAGCAGGCCGTAAAACTGTCAGGATTTCTTACAGGTGTCAGCCTATGGAATGGAAGTGAACGTGAAATCCGGCCGACCTCGGGAACTTGACAAACTACTCAAGTTCCCGCGCTTCCTCCACCAGCATGATGGGGATACCGTCGCGGATCGGAAAGGCCAGCCTTGCCTTGCGGCTGATCAGTTCGCCCGCCTCGCGGTCATATTCCAGCGGTTCCTTGGTGACCGGACAGGCCAGCACCTCGAGAAGCTTTGGGTCCACCTTGCCGTAGTTTTCCTTTTCCGGAAGTTGTTCGTCACTCATCTTTCACCTTCAATGATAATGTTTGTCGGCCGATCCGGACGGGTCGGCAAGATTGATTTCCAGGAGATTGACCATCAGGTCAAAACGGTCTTTGAGACTCCTGGCTTCAAGCACCGCCTGGGCCTCGCCCGAACTGGTGACACAATATTTGGCCAGTTCATTGATCAGCACTTCATCTTCCGCCTGCTCGAAAAAGTCACCCCAGTCTGCCGACAGCCCCCGGGCCTCCAGTGATTTCAACAGCAGGCCCTCCAGCCGATAGCGATCGATATCCGGAGAGCGCGGCGGAGCGCCACAATCTTCCGTATAATTGTCATAGCTGACCCGAAGTTCGCGATAGAGATGACGCTGGGGCAGTTCCTCGACCACGTCAAAGCGGCTCAGTCCCGTCAGCATGAGAGTCACCTGACCATCTTTGGTCTGTTCGAAACTGGAAATCATGCCCAGGCATCCGCTGCCGTACAGTGGCGGCGTTTCGGGACCGCGTCCGATATTATCGAGGGCGAGCCCAGCCGGACCGACACCTTCCATCGGCAACGGCTGGATCATGCCAATCACCCCCTGTCCCTCGCGGGCATGCTCCACCATTTCCAGGTAGCGGGGTTCAAAAATATTGAGGTAGAGCTGGCTTTTCGGCAACAGCAATGCCCGGGTCAGGGGAAACACCGGGATTACGTCTGGCAGCTCTTCCAGTCCGAACATCTCAACACCTCAGGCAAAAAGAAGGCTTGAAAGCTTGCGTCGCGCCCGGAGCGTAAAGGGGTCGGCCGGACCGGCAATCTCGAAAAATTTCACCAGTTGCTCCCGGGCGCCGTCATCCTGCCATTCCCGGTCCCTGGCAATAATGTCCAGCAACTGGTCGGCCGCATCATCCCGCCGTCCTTGGGCCCATAGCGCCAGCGCCAGGTCAAACCGGGCCCGGTGGTTGTCCGGATTTTCAAACAGCGCGGCTTCCAGTTCCTGCACATCGCCAAGCTCGCCCGCCTGTTTGGCCATCTCCAGCGCCGCCCGGGCCGAAGAAATTTCCGGCGTGTTTTCCAGGTTGGCCTGGGCGCTGTTGAGAACATTTTCGGCATTTTCCAGATCGCCCAGTTCGACCAGCACCCGGGTCAGGCCGGCAATGGCGATCACATTCTGCGGTTCCACCTGCAGGATCTGGGAATAAATCCCGCCGGCGCTCTCGAAATCCCGGCCTTCGATCAGCATGGCGGCCTGCTCCAGCATCTGTTCCAGCGGGGACGGGCCGATCTCCCCGGCAAAGCGGGCGATAAATTCCTTGATCTTGTCCGCCGGCAAAGCCCCGGCGAAGGCATCGACCGGACGGCCATCCTTGAAGGCCACCACTGTCGGGACGGACCGGATCTGCATCTGGCTGGCGATCTGCTGGTTTTCGTCAATATTGATCTTGGCCAGGCGCACCGCGCCCCCGGCTTCGTTGACCACTCTTTCCAGCACCGGCGTCAGCGCCTTGCAGGGTTCGCACCAGGGCGCCCAGAAATCAACCAGCACGGGCACGTCCTGGGAGGCCTCAATCACATCCGCCATGAAGGTGGAGGTGTCCACATCCTTGATCAGTCCCGCCGGTCCCTGGTCCGCGCCATCAATCGTCTGCATCTTGTATCCTTTATTTTCGGGCGCCTCTTGTCACTGCCCATCATTGTTTTTTCTCTGGTCTTTAATATAGAGTGAAACAGGCCCCGGTTAAAGAACGGCGGCGTCAAAATCCATAATTATCGGTTCGATTCCGAAATGACGGACGAATTTGAGCAGGTCAGCACGGCGGATTGTGGTGGTCGCCTCGTTATGAAGCGGGTGATAGTTGAGCAACTCATGGTCCATCATTGCCTTGTCGAGAATCAGGGTGAAGCCGTCTTCCCGGTAGCGGTCCGGCAGATTGACCAGGCTGAAAGGCGTGACTGAGCCCGGCGTGACCCCGAGCACTTCCTGCATCAGCTCGGCGGAACCGAAGCTCAGCCGGCCGACCGACAGCTTATCGCTTTTCTGCAGCGCCTTGATGTCGAGACGCCGGTCCTCAAGCAGCACCACCAGCAGCAGGCGGCCTTTTTTGTCTTTCAGGAAAAGACTCTTGCAGTGGCCGCCTTCAATGTTGCTGCACAGGGCCTGGCTGTCTTCGACCGAAAAAACCGGTGCATGCCGGACGGTCCGGGTTTCGATTCCCAGTTCCTCAAAACACTTAAAGAGTTTTTCTTCCGCCTGATTGCTCATTTTCCAGCCAATAGTCCTGTTTTTAACCTGCAAAAACCGGCTTTTTTATAGCGGCGGGCCTTGATGACAATCAAATGAAATTTATTTGGATTTTGTACTTGCATTTGGAAAACATCTGCGTATTATCCCGCCCACAAGTCGCGTTGATGCGGCTTGCCCCAAATTGGAATGCGGGCGTAGCTCAGGGGTAGAGCATAACCTTGCCAAGGTTAGGGTCGTGAGTTCGAATCTCATCGCCCGCTCCAATTTCTTAAGAGAAAAGCATTTACTGGGCCGTCTCACTTGTGAGCGGCTTTTTTCTGTTTTGCACCCCGTCCTGCCGCGATATTTCCTGTACCTCTGCCGCCAAAGGCGCTAGCATGGCCGCCATAGGGAGAGAATAAAATAACCGGGTCCATGGACGACAAAAGAACCATCATCATCGCCGACGACCATCCGCTGTTCCGCACGGCCCTGCAACAGGCCATCGGGCAGGCGTTCGGCGACTGCCATATTCATGAAGCCGGCACCCTCGACGACCTGCAGCAGAAGCTGGAGGAAGTGCCGCATGCCGACTTCCTGCTGCTGGATTTGCAGATGCCCGGCACCTTCGGCTATTCCGGCCTGATTTTTATTCGTGAACAGTTCCCCGAACTGCCTATCATTATTGTGTCCGGCAACGAAGCCCCGGCCACCATTCACCAGTGCCTGAATTACGGCGCCGCCGGGTTCATCGCCAAATCCCAGAGCCTGCCGGAGATGGCTGAAGCTCTGCAGGCCGTCGATCAGGGACAACCCTGGATTCCGGAAGCCGCGCGATCAAGCCGGCCCGCACCCGACCCGGACAAACAGGATGTGGCCCGCATACTCGGCAGCCTGACCCCACAGCAATATCGCGTGCTGAGCTACATGGCCCAAGGCCTTTTGAACAAGCAGATCGCCTATGAGATGGACCTGTCCATCTCCACGGTGAAGGCGCATATGACATCGATCCTGAAAAAATTCGGCATGTTCCGCCGCACTCAGATCGTGGCGGCCATGAAGCAGCTGGACCTTGAAGAACTGGACCAGCCCCAGAACAGCGTCTGACGCTTAGCCTTCAGACCAGATTTTCGCGAGAACCGTTCGGAGCGACGCCGCCCGGAGCGGCTTGGGCAGGTAATAGTAGCCCTTTTCCCGCGCTTCCTTTTTGACCTGTTCGGTCTGGTCGGCGGAAATGACAATACAGGGAATTTCCCCGGCCTGCGCCTTATTAAAGGCCGAGACTATATCGATGCCGGTGCGGACACCGTCCAGATGATAATCAGCCAGGATCACATCTGGCCGGGTTTGGGCCAATGCCGACAAAAACTCTTCTTCGCTACGGCAGCCTGTAACCTCACACTGCCAGTTGCCAAGCAGCGCTTCCATGCCAAGCAAAATGGAGGAATCATTATCGAGGCAGACCACCCGGCGCCCGGCGAAGCTGTCCCACTGCGCCTGGCTATCCTTTTGGGATGAGGCAGACTGAGCAGTCCTCTCGCCAAGGGGAACCGTTACGGAAAAGCAGCTGCCCCTGCCATGTTCCGAATGCACCCTGACGTCATGACCGAGCATGCCGGACATACGCCGGACAATGGCAAGGCCGAGGCCGAGCCCCTTTTCGGTGGCCTGGTCAAGAAAATCGAGGCGCTGGAACTCGCCGAAAATCTGTTCCTGATATTCCTCGGGAATGCCGCTGCCGGTATCCCAGACCTCAATCCGCACCTGGTCCGGCCCGGCCCGGCGGCAGCCCAGCAGAACCCGGCCCTGCCGCGTATATTTCAGGGCATTGGACAGGAAATTCTGCAGGATCCGGCGCAGGAACTGCCGGTCACTGCGCACAATATAGCCGCCGCATTTCAGGGTCAGTTCGAGCCCCTTGTCCTCAAACAGCGGCCGGAATTCAGTGCCCAGCCCCGCCACCACGTCTTCCAGGGCAAAGTCGGTAATCTCGGGCCGGATGGCACCCGCTTCCAGTTTGGAAATATCCAGCACTTCCTTGAGGATTTCCTCTACCGAGTTGAGGGAGCTGTCCAGATGGTCGACAAGATCATCGGTCTTTCCATCAAAGGACTTCTGGTCCAGCGCCGAGGTGAAAATCCGCGCCGCATTGAGCGGCTGCAGAACGTCATGGCTGACCGCAGCAAGAAACCGGGTTTTGCTGCGGTTGGCATCTTCCGCTTCCGCCTTGGCCGTCGCCAGTTCCCGGGTTCGTTCAGCCACCCGCTGCTCCAGGGTTTCGTTGGCCTCCTTGAGTGCGGCCTCGGCGTTTTTGAATTCGGTAATGTCGGTGTAGCTGGTGACAAAGCCGCCGCCCGGCATGGGCTTGCCGCGCATCTCGACCACCGTGCCGTCCTTACGAAAGCGCTGGAAGGTATAGGCCGACCCCGCCTCCATATAGTCGATCCGTTTCCTGATTTCCTCTTCCGGCTCGGCAGCGCCGAAATCGCCCCGGTCGGCACAGAAACGGATCAGTTCCGAGACATGGCGTCCCTCATAGAGGAAACCGTCGGGGTAGCCGAGAATCTCCTCATAGCTTTTGTTCCAGGCCACCATGCGCAGGTTATGGTCAACCACGCTGATGCCCTGGCTGACATTGTCCATGGAGGACTGCAGCAGGTCGCGGTTATATTTGAAGACGGTCGAGGCCTCGTCAACGATGCTGACGAAGTCATCCAGCTTGATGTTGCGGCCCTCGAGCGCCATTTTCAGCACCACCCGGGCCGAGGCCGAGCCGATCGCCCCGGCCAGCAGGCGTTCGGTAAACAGGATGGTGGCGCCAACCGCCTTGTCCGAGGGCTGCAGGCTTAAGCCCTTGTCATCGGCAAATTTGCGGAACGCTTCCCGGGCCGCCTCCTCGCCAATGAAGCGTTCGGCGAGCGACTGCAGGTCTGCGTTATTGACCACTTCCCGGAACTGGCTCAGGTCCTCGCCGCTTTCCCCCTGGTCCTGATCGGTGAAAGTCGCCGCCTGGATATGTTCCACCAGGTTGGCCTTTGAGCGGAGTGAAACGAAGACATAGAGGCCGCTGTTGAACAGCAGGCTCCAGAACAGGCCGTGCCCCACCGTATCCATGAAGTCGGTGCCGAACAGCGCCGTCGGCCGGAGCCAGCTTTGCCCGAACAGTCCCTGCTCCACCAGATCCCCGCTCCACAGGCCGGAGCGGGCAAGTTCGGGAATCATCAGGGTATAGAAACAGACGACCAGGCCAGCCAGTAACCCGGCCATCACGCCACGCCGGTGCCCCTGCTTCCAGTACATGCCGCCAATCAGCGGCGGGGCAAACTGGCTCAGGAGCGCCATGGACAACAGGCCGAAACTGGCCAGTTCCGAATAGCTGGTGAGAATACGATAATAGAGATAGGCCAAGCTGATGATCAGCACGATGGCAATGCGGCGCACCAGCGGCACAATGGCGGAAAAATCCCGGGTCGTGTCCCGGGTGAAAAAGGCCGAACGCAGCAACAAGGGAATGACCACGTCGTTACAGACCATAATGCTGAGCGTCACCGTGGAAATGATCACCATACTGACCGCTGCGGCGAGACCGCCCAGATAAATCAAAACCGCAAATGCGGGATGGCCGGTGGAGAGCGGCAGGCTGAGAATATACATGTCCGGGTTGGCGTCCGCTGGCATCAACAGCAGACCGGCGCTGGTGATGGGCCAGATAAACAGGCCGATCAGGAACAGGAAGGCGGCAAATATCCAGCGCGCCACCTTGAGGTCCGACACCCGGGTGTTTTCCACCACGATCACATGGAAAGACCGCGGCAGACAGAAAATGGCCAGGCCGCCGAGGACAATGGACGACAGGAAGCTGTATTCGGAAGAGGCCTGCTCCTGCACATGATCATAGATCCCTTCCACTGCCGCCCGGTCAATCAGGTCGCCAAGGCCGCCGAACAGCCCGTAGGTGACAAACAGGCCGGCGCCGATAAAGACCAGCAGCTTGAACAGGGACAGGAAGGCCACCACCAGCATCAGTCCTTCGTGCCGTTCCGACGAGACCACACGGCGCGCCCCGAACAGGATGGAAAACAGCATCATCAACACTGCCACGAACAAGGCGGTATCGCGGCCAAAGGGCAGCGGGGAAGACGGCCAGCTCTGTTCCATAAAGCCGCCGGTCAGCACGTTGAAGCTGCTGGCCAGGGCTTTAAGCTGCAGAGCGATATAGGGCGTAACGCCGATGATGGCGACCAGGGTCACCAGGATGGCCAATGATTGGGACTTTCCGTAGCGGGCGGAAACGAAGTCAGCGATGGAGGTAATATTCTGGCGATGGCCGATGGTGAGCATCTTTTCCACCAGGCCCACCGCAAACAGCATCACCAGGATCCCGCCCACATAAGTGGGGCCGAACACCCAGCCGTTCTGGGCCGACTGGCCAATGGTGCCATACATGGCCCAGGTAGTGCTGTGCACGGCAAAGCCGAGGCCGTAAATGACCGGACGCCAGCGGGACCGGTTGAGCACGTCCGCCCGCCGGTCCCCGAGCCAGGCCATGAAAAACAGTCCCCCCATGAACGCGAGGGAAATCAGAATAATAGTCCAGTTACTCAGCAGGTCTGCCAACTCGGATGCGTCCTCCCGTCAGCCTTTATTGTTGCCCCTATTGACCCGTCTATTCTGGTACCGTCAGGCGATCGCCGTCAAATGTAATTTCCATTTTGCCGGGCGCGGCCGCGATCGCCGGCATATGGTCCGCAGCCAGCGGCGGTACGGTGCCGGCCGGATCCATGCCCCGCTCCTTGGTGTCGAGCAGCTGGCTCGGCGGCAGCGGCGCACCCTTTTTCAGGTGATCCCACATCAGATCCAGCGATTGCTCGAAATAATAATGCATCGGCGCTAGTTTGGCGGCAAAGGCCGGCAGCATGCTGAGCGCGTCGAAATGCTGGCCGTTGCGCACCTCGTAATAATGCAGGTCTGATGCGTCGCCCTTTTTCGCCTTGTTCAGCGCATAGTAGGAGCGGGAAGCGAAGTTTACATGGATCAGGCTGTCCCTGCGGCCATGCACAATGATCGCCGGACGCCCACCGAGGTCGGCGGAGTTGCGTACTTCTTCCATCCCGGTGGCCACCGCCGGATCCTGTTGCACCAGTCCGTCAAAGCACAAGGCGCTGGTGGCGTCATGGTCAAACAGGCCGTTTTCCGGGTTGGGGGTGAACTGGGCCCGCTGCCAGCCGGCATCGGACTTCTTGACCCAGTTGATGTCGTTGCTCGGGATCATGCCGGTGCTTTTGGCGAAATTCACCTGTTTGCGTTCGGCCGGATAGTCCTCCAACTGACCGGTTTTGCTGGTGGCGCCGATGGCCACGCCGCACAACTGGTCTTCGACCCCGTAACGGCCGAAGGCCATGGCGTAATCGCCGACCACCGCCGGCCAGATTTCCGAGAAGACGGAGAATCCGTCCATCAAACTGCTGTCCTCGAGCACACCGTAGGCACGCAGTTGCGCCCGCGCATCCCGGGAGCGATCCTCAGCTGTATCTCCCTTGACCAGGCCTTTTTCCGCCAAGGTCTGGCAGCGATTGGCAAGGCCCGCGTCGCCGAGCGGGATATAGGCGCGCAGCGGCAGGTCCCTGGGTTCAGAGAGCATGGCGCAGGCCAGCAGGACATTGACCTTGCTGCTGTATTCCAGGAACTGGGCCCCGTTCAGGGCAAGCTCATTCGCGCCCCAGGCGACAGACACCGGCCCCACACTGGCCATGTCCGGGGACACATTGGGCTCGGACACTACAATGGCGTCGATCAGCCCGTCCCCGTCCTGTTCCGCCGCCTTGAGGCTGCTGTACCCTCCGTTGGAGATACTGGAGGCAATCACTGTCACCGTATCTTTGTCATAGACTTTACCGCCCTGTTCGGGCTGGTGGTATTTGTTGAGGATATAAAAACCGACCCGAATGGATTCGAGTACGATCCGGCCCCAGTCCTTCATACTGTTGTCCCGGGAATGGGCATGCTTGAGAGCGATGTGCAGGGGGTTTTCCGCCGCATAGGCTTTGAGTGCCTCGGTTTCGTCCAGCTGAAAGGGTACCGGGGCGTCACTCTTCTTCACCAACCGGCCATGCATGTCATAGACCAGCCCCTCGCCCAGGAACTGCATGCCGATGCCGGTTGCCTTGTCGGTGTAGGCCACGGCGCAGCCCTTGGGCAGAGCCCAACTGCCGACCGTGCCCACCGCCCCAAATACAGAGCGCCCGCCGGATGACGGCGCCGTCACCAGGCAGGGATCATTCTTGTCAAAATTATCCGGCACCTGGATCATATAGGTGACCGGCTGCTTGAGGCCGTCGATCGTCCCCATGACCAGATATTCATGCCCCGCGACCTTGCCTTCCCCTTTCGGGCCATAGAGCCGGCCATAGCCCCCTGCATCGGTCACATCCACCAGAGCGCGGAAATTGAAATAGATGGTCAGCCGGCGGATTTCCTCCACCGTCGGATTGAGCGGATCCGCCAGCTGCGGCTCCGGCCCCTGCAGCCCGGCCGTACCCAGCCCGGCGGTCAGCAGATCATTGTCCGAGCCGTCATAATAGGCATGTGTCTCGGTCCCGATCAGGGAAGCCGGCTTTTGCACCTCGGCCTTCTCCGTGCCGCAGGCCGACAGGGCGGCCAGCGAGGCGAGGGTTACGGACATCAGTTTCAGTCGGGTCAGAGTCATGATCATTCTCTCTATAGTATAAACAGGGCGATGGCCATCGCCAGCCCGATTGTGGGCACGATGACGGTCAGCGCGCCCAGCGGCGCATAGGCATTTTTATGGGTTTCCTTGCAGATGGCATGAATGGTGGTCACCACATAGCCATTGTGCGGCAGGCTGTCGAGCGCCCCCGAGGCGATCGCCACCACCCTGTGCAAGGCTTCCGGGTTGACGCCGGCATCCAGGTAATGAGGGGCCAGCAACGGCAGGGCAATGGACTGCCCGCCCGAGGCCGAGCCGGTCAGGCCGGCGATCACCGTGACCGCGACCGCTGCGCCGACCAGTTCGTTGCCCGGCAGGTTGGTCATGAAATCCACCGCCGCAGCGAAGGCGGGCGTGGCCTGGGCGACGGTGCCGAAGCCCACCACTGCCGCCGTATTGGCGATGGCGATCACCGCTCCGGTGGCGCCGATGGCGCAGGTTTTCTGCAGATTGTCAAAGCGGTGCAGGTTCAGAAATATCCCCATCAGAACCCCGCTCAGCAGCGCCAGGATCAATGCCGACTCCTTCAACGAGTCATGAAACATGAAAGCGACCACAAGCACCGTCAGCAGCGGCAGCAGGCTGAGCAGCGGATGCGGCTTGGACGAAAAATTACGCTCGAACACATCGTCGGAGCGGACCTCGAAACTTTCCCCGTTGCGCACCGCGCGGCGGATCATGAAGCTGAGCCACCAGTAGCCGAACAGCATCATGAACAGGGCCACCACCAGGCTCACCTGCCAGCCGGCAAAATGGGTGGTGCCGAGATATTTGATCGGGATCCAGTTCTGGATTTCCGGCGATCCGGCGGAGGTCATGGTGAAAGTCACCGAGCCGAAAGCCAGGGTCGCGGGAATGAAGCGGCGCGGCAGGTTCGCTTCCCTGAACAGGCTGAGCGCAATGGGATAGACGGAGAAAGCCACGACAAAGACACTGACCCCGCCGTAGGTCAGGATCGCACAGGCGCCGACCACGGCCAGCACCGCATTGCGTTTGCCCAGTTTGCCGATCACCCAGTCGGAGAAACTGTAGGCGGCGCCGGAGTCCTCCATCACCTTGCCGAAAATGGCGCCGAGCAGGAACATGAAAAACCAGCTGAAGATAAATTTAGTGAAGCCCGCCATATAATTGCTGACGAAATTGGCCTCGCCCTCGCCGGCCCACTGCGGCATCAGGGTGAGGTCGCCGGTGAGCGCCACAATCAGGGCGCAGAACGGAGCGGCAATCATAATGCTGACCCCCCGGATGGTGAGGTAAATCAGCAGCAGCAAACCGCCTATCAGACCAATTAAGCTTAACATTATATTAGCGCAGCCTCCCGGGGCTATATATTTAACATATTGTTTTTTATAGGTTTATTATGAAATTTGACTCGCATTCTATGGGAGAATCGGCTCGCAAGGGTATATGGACCTAGGTCTATAGGGCGCACCCGTAAAAGCTGTGATAGGTTTTCTCGGGTCAAACGGGAAAAGATAAAAATCCCGTCCATGGAAATTGGGTTGATGCCGGTCCGGGACGACCGCATAAGGCATCAATCGGGAAACCAAAACACATCTGGGAGGTCCTTCTGATGAACAGAACACCGTTTAAATCAAAATTCTTACATTCCGTCTCCCTGGCGGGGATTCTGGCCGGCGCCACCATCGTCAGTGTGCCCGGCTGGGCCAACGCCCAGGAAGCCGACGACGGCTATGTGCTTGAGGAAATCACCGTCACCGCCCGTCGCCGGTCAGAAAGCCTGCAGGATGTTCCGGTTGCGGTTTCCGCCTTTGGCGCAGACATGCTCGAGAACCAGGGCGTGCAGGACATTGTCGAGGTGGCGAAATTCACCCCGAACCTGACCCTGGAGGTTTCCCGCGGCACCAACACCACCCTGACCGCCTTTATTCGCGGTATCGGCCAGCAGGATCCGGTCGCCGGTTTTGAGGCCGGTGTTGGTCTCTATATTGATGACGTTTACCTCAACCGGCCGCAGGCTGCCGTGGTTGACATCTATGACGTGGAACGGATCGAGGTCCTGCGCGGTCCGCAGGGTACCCTGTACGGCCGCAACACCATCGGGGGCGCCGTGAAATATGTCACCAAACGGCTGGCGGACGACCCTGAACTCAATGTCCGCGGTTCTATCGGCACCTATGAACAGCTGGACCTGGTGGTCAGCGGCAGTACCCCGGTTTCAGATACGGTTCGCGTCGGCGCCGCCCTGGCGACACTGAACCGTGGCGGATTTGGTGAAAACCTCAACATCAGCGGCTTGGACAACTACCACAAGCAGGTGGTGGCCGGACGGGGATCCGTTGAGTTCACGCCTTCAGATACTGTTTTCATCCGCTTGGCCGCCGACTATATCAAAGATGACTCCGATCCGCGCCAGGGCCACCGCCTGATCCCGAGCACCTCCGGTGATCCGGTCCTGGACAACGTATTTGATACCCGGGCAGGTCTCAACAATCCGAAACAGAGTGTGGAAGCCTACGGTTTTTCCGGTGTGCTGGAATGGCAGCTGAGCGATACCCTGACGGTGAAGAATATCGCGGCCTACCGCAAGGATGAGTCATGGAGCCCGATCGATTTTGACAGTCTGCCGGCAGCGGACCTCGATGTTCCCGTACTGTATAAAAATGATCAGTTCTCTGAAGAATTCCAGTTGATTTATGAAGGTGAGCGACTGAGCGGCGTTGCCGGTTTTTACTACCTGGACGCCAACGCTTTCAATGATTTCGATGTAATCCTTGGCACCACCGGCGACCTGATCGGCTTGCCGGGCCTCAACGCCAACACGCTCGGCGATGTTGACACCAGCACCTGGTCTGTATTCGGCGACTTCACCTATGACCTCACCGAACAGTTCAGCCTGTCCGTCGGCGGTCGCTATACCAGCGACAAACGCACGTCACAGGTTCTGCGCCGCACCTTCATCGGCGGTACTTCCGAACGTTTTGGCGGCGATGCAGTTGTGATCGCCACGACCTCCGACTTTAACGGCAGCGAAACATACGAAAAATTCACGCCCCGGGCATCTTTGAGCTTCAAGCCCAACGATAACCACAACATCTACCTGAGCTATAGCGAGGGATTCAAGGGCGGTGGTTTTGACCCCCGCAGCCAGACAACCGCGGCGCCGGATCTGGACGGTGACGGCGACATCGATTACGAAGATATTTTCAACTTCATGTCTTTCGAGCCGGAAACCGTCAAAACCGTTGAACTCGGCTGGAAAGCCTCGCTGTTCGATAACCGGATGGACATCAGTGTTGCCGGCTTCCTGTCCAATTACACAAACATCCAGATTCCGGGCTCTGTCGGCACCCCTGACGGCACCTTTATCGGCGTAACCTCCAACGCCGGGGATGCGGACGTCAACGGGATCGAAATCGAGGGCCGGGCCCTTCTGGCGGGCGACCTGACCGGACAGGGCGACACGCTGAATATGAACTTCTCAGTTGGATATCTGGACGCCAAGTTCAACGAATTTATCGACGCCTTCGGCGAAGATGTCGCGGACGAGCGCGTGTTCCAGAACACCCCGGACTGGACGGCGAGCGGCTCACTGCAGTATACCCGGCCGCTGTCCCTCGGCTCCTACGATGGTGCATTGTCCGTGATTACCTCCGTGGCCTACCGCAGCGATGCCAGCCAGTTTGAGACCCCCAATCCCTATCTGGATCAGCCGGGCTTTGCCCTCTGGGATGCAAGTCTGGTCTGGAATGCGGAAGACGACAAACTTTCCATCGGTGCGCATGTCAAGAACATTACCGACAAGAAATATATCGTAGCGGGCTATAATTTTGTTGCCATCGGCGACGACGGAACCGTCACCCCGACACTGGGCACCGAGGGAACATTGACCGCCTTCTACGGCAACCCGCGGACCTTCACCCTGACAGTGGACTACCGTTTCTAAAAAGTCTCCTCCCTAGACTTTCCGGGAAGGCCTGACCTTCCCGGACACCAACTCACCGATCTCCCCGGGGCGCTTGCGCCCCATTTTTTTATTTAAGGGGAGCGCCTGTCGCCCCGTTTTTTGTCTAAAACGTCCCCGGATAGTCGCCGCCGTCAATCAACAGGTTCTGGCCGGTGATATAGCCGGCGCGGGCGCTGCACAGGAAAGCGCAATAGGCGCCGAATTCATCGGGATTACCGAGCCGCCCGGCCGGAAAGTTTTTGGCGAAGATGGCAATGGCCTCTTCTTCGGAAATGCCGTCCCGGGTGGTGATCATATTCAGCAGTGACGTCATGCGGTCGGTGGCAAACAGCCCCGGCAGCAAATTGTTGATGGTCACATTATGGGCCACCCCGTCCCGGGCAATGCCGGCAATAAACCCGGTCAGGCCGGTGCGCGCCCCGTTGGACAGGCCGAGCGGCTTGAAGGGCGATTTCACCCCGGCGCTGGTGATATTGACAATGCGGCCGAACTTGCGGGCGATCATGCCGTCCAAGCAGCGCCGGATCATTTCGATCGGCGCGAGCATGTTGCCGTCCAGCGCCATGTGCCAGTCCGCCCGGCTCCAGTCGCGAAAATCCCCGGCCGGCGGCCCGGCTGCATTATTGACCAGGATATCCGGTGCCGGACAGGCGGCAAAAATCTCCTCCTGCCCGGCTTCGGTCGTGACATCGGCCGCCACCGGGGTGACTTTGACGCCAAAGGCGGCGCGAATTTGTTCGGCCGTTTCCCTGAGCGGCCCCGCGCTCCGGGCATTGAGCACCAGGTCGACGCCGGCCTCCGCCAGATGTTCGGCACAGGCCCGGCCCAGCCCCTTGCTCGAGGCGCAGACAATGGCCTTGCGGCCCTTCAGTCCCAAATCCATCGTAATTCTCCTTATCTGATCTGACCTGCATAACAGATATCATTTCCCGGCGGAACTGTCTCCCCGGCAGGAGCAACTATTCGGCTGTCGGTTGACAAATTATATATATTGTGCACAATTTAATTGTTCATAATATAATGAGGCACTTGCTATGTCAGATATTTACTCCATTCCCGTCACGACGAAAAACGGCGAACAGACCACCCTTGAGGCCTATCGTGGCAAGACCCTGTTGATCGTCAATACCGCCAGCGCGTGCGGTTTTACGCCCCAGTTCGAAGGCCTGGAAACCCTGTACCAGACCTATCAGGATCAGGGCCTGGAAATCCTCGGCTTTCCCTGCAACCAGTTCGGCGGCCAGGATCCCGGCAGCCAGGAAGAAATCGAAAGCTTCTGCAAGGTTAACTACGGCGTCACCTTCCCGATTTTCAAGAAGATCGAGGTCAATGGCGACAATGAAGCCCCGCTGTTTACCTGGCTCAAATCGAAGGCCAAAGGCGTGTTGGGCAGCCGCAAGATCAAATGGAATTTCACCAAGTTCCTGGTGGATCCCAGCGGGACAATCGTCAAGCGCTATGCACCGATGACCAAGCCGGGGAAAATTTCCGCCGATATTAAGAAATTACTCGGAGCAGACTAGATGCCAGATCTTCCTCCCGCTGACGACCTGCTCAAACTGGAGAACCAGACCTGTTTCCGGCTCTATGCCGCCTCGCGGGCGATCACAAAAATCTACCAGCCGCTGCTGGCGGAAATTGACCTGACCTATCCCCAGTATCTGGCGATGCTGGTCCTGTGGGAAAATTGCGAAGCTGTAACGGTCAGAACACTGGGGCAACGGCTGATGCTTGATTCCGGCACCCTGAGTCCGCTCCTGAAACGGCTTGCCGCCAAAGGGCTGTTGCTGAAAACACGGGGGAAGCAAGATGAGCGGGAAGTTTATGTGAGCCTGACGGAGAAAGGAACGGCCCTGAAAGAGAAGGCCCGGCAAATTCCTGAACTGCTGCTCTGCCGCGTGCTGGAAGCACAGCTACCGGTCCAGCAAGTCAACGAACGGCTGGACCAGTTGCTCGAGTTCCTGACCGGAAGCGACCAGGCGGCAACGGTCTGAAATAAAAAATGCGGCAGGAAGTCCTGCCGCATTGTCTAAGAAACCAGACTGTTTCTTAACCTGCAGAAAGCTTGGATGCCGCCATCCGGCCGTTGCGGCCTTCTTCCAGCTCGTAAGAAATTTTCTGACCCTCATCCAGGGAATCCATTCCGGCCTGGTGAACCGCGGTGATATGCACGAACACATCGGATCCGCCTTCGTCGGGCTGAATGAAACCAAAACCTTTGGTGGGGTTAAACCATTTGACAGTACCAGTTGCCATTTATTCGTCCTTCATCTTGATATTCAATTAACTTCTCAACACGGAACCCCCGTGTATGATTCTCCCCGGACAACCCGGAAAGAGACATAAAAATCAGGAAGTTAGCGTATCTTCAGAAACCGAATTTTGGCTTATCTTCACTGCATTTTCATACTATTTGTACTTTCTTTATACGGCTTTGGCAACCGCTCTTGATGGGCTATCCTGCCGAAACCAAACGATTTTCACAAAAGAAACATGTTTTTTTAACAAATATCCGGAAGAAAGGCCGGGAATTTCCCGGCCCTTCGATCCCGTTTATTCGGCGATATGCCGCGTCTGTTCGGTGAACTCGTCGTAATGTTCCTGCCAGTCGGACCGCTTGTTGGTGTGGCGCACCTGCACGGCGGTCACTTTATATTCCGGACAGTTGGTGGCCCAGTCGCTGAGCTCCGTGGTCACCACATTGGCGCCGGTTTCCGGCATATGGAAGGTGGTGTAGACCACGCCCGGCTGCATGCGTTCGGAAATATGAGCCCGCAGGCTGGTCTCCCCCATCCGGCTTTCCAGACTGACCAGATCGCCGTCGGCAATATTGCGTTCTTCGGCATCATGGGGATGGATTTCCAGCACATCCTCTTCATGCCAGACATTATTCTCGGTGCGGCGGGTCTGGGCGCCCACATTATACTGGCTGAGAATCCGCCCGGTGGTCAGCAGCAGCGGGAAGCGACGGGTGACCTTCTCCTTGGTCGGGACAAATTCGGTCACCACAAAGTTGCCCTTGCCGCGCACGAAGCCGCCCACATGCATGGTCACGGTGCCTTCCGGGGCTTCATCATTGCAGGGCCACTGAATGCTGCCCTTCTGGTCCAGCTTGTCAAAACTGATCCCGGCAAAGGACGGCGTCAGGCGGGCGATTTCGTCCATGATCTCGGACGCCTCGTTATACTGCATGTCATAGCCCATGGCCCGGGCGATGCGGCAGGTGATTTCCCATTCATCCATGCCCTGGCCGTCGGGCCCGTTTTTCGGCGACATGGCCTTGCGCACCCGGCTGGTACGGCGTTCGGCATTGATAAAGGTGCCGTCTTTTTCCAGGAAGCTGGTGCCGGGCAGGAAGATATGGGCAAAGCGGGCGGTTTCGTTGAGAAACAGGTCCTGCACGATCAGGCAGTCCAGGTTGCCGAGCGCCGCTTCCACATGGTGGGTGTTGGGATCGCTCTGGGCGACGTCTTCACCCTGGATATACATGGCCTTGTAACTGCCGTCCACCGCAGCATCGAACATCCCGGGAATGCGCAGGCCAGGTTCATTATCCAGCTTGACGCCCCAGTCCTGTTCAAACAGGCTGCGGGTCGCGTCGTCAGACACATGGCGGTAGCCCGGGAACTCGTGCGGGAAGGAGCCCATGTCGCAGGAGCCCTGCACGTTATTCTGGCCGCGCATGGGGTTGACCCCGGCGCCTTCAAAACCGATATTGCCGGTCGCCATGGCCAGGTTGGCCATGCCCATCACCATGGTGGAGCCCTGGCTGTGTTCGGTCACGCCGAGGCCGTAGTAGATCGCGGCGCGACCTTCCTTGCCGTCATGGGCGGAGGCATAAAGCCGGGCGGCGGCGCGAATATCCTCGGCCGGTACGCCGGTGATTTCCGCCACATTCTCCGGGCTGTTTTCCTCGCGCAGGACAAATTCCCGCCAGGCCTCATAGGCCTCGAGGTCGCAGCGCTCGTTGATATAGTCTTTCTGCTCCAGCCCTTCGCTGACAATCACATGGGCCAGGGCATTGACCATGGCCACATTGGTGCCGGGCTTGAGCGGCAGATGATAGTCCGCCCTGATATGCGGAGTCTGCACCAGTTCGATGGCGCGCGGGTCAATGATGATCAGCTTGGCGCCCTGGCGCAGCCGCCGCTTCATCTGGGAGGCAAACACCGGGTGGGCATCGGACGGGTTGGAGCCGATGATCATGATCACATCCGCTTCGAGCACGCTGTCGAACGCCTGGGTGCCGGCGCTGGTGCCAAGGGTTTCCTTGAGGCCGTAGCCGGTCGGGCTGTGGCAGACACGGGCGCAGGTATCCACATTGTTGTTGCCGAAGGCGGCGCGGATCAGTTTCTGCACCACATAGACTTCCTCGTTGGTGCAACGGGAAGAGGTGATGCCGCCGATGGATTTACGGCCGTATTTTTCCTGCACTTCCTTGAGGCGTTTGGCGCTGTATTCGATAGCCTCGTCCCAGCTCACCTCCCGCCAGGGATCGGTGATCTTTTCACGGATCATCGGGCTGATGACCCGGTCCTGGTGGGTGGCATAACCCCAGGCGAAGCGGCCTTTAACACAGCTGTGGCCATGGTTGGCCTTGCCGTCCTTCCACGGCACCATGCGAACAACCTCGCTGCCTTTCATTTCCGCCTTGAAACCGCAGCCGACACCGCAATAGGCGCAGGTGGTGATGACGGAATGTTCCGGCTGGCCCATTTCGATGACGCTGTCTTCCATCAGGGTCGCGGTCGGACAGGCGTCCACACAGGCGCCGCAGGACACGCAGTCGCTTTCCAGGAACGGCTGGTCGGCGCCGGCGGAAACATGGCTGTCAAAGCCGCGCCCTCCGATGGTCAGGGCAAAGGTGCCCTGCACTTCCTCGCAGGCGCGCACGCAACGGGAACAGACGATACATTTGCTGGGATCGAAGGTGAAATAGGGGTTGCTCTCGTCCTTCTCAGCCTCGAGATGGTTTTCCCCGTCATAGCCATAGCGCACATTCCGCAGGCCGACCTGGCCGGCCATATCCTGCAGTTCACAGTTGCCGTTGGCGGAACAGGTCAGGCAGTCCAGCGGGTGGTCGGAGATATAAAGCTCCATCACCCCGCGGCGCACCCGGGCCAGCTTGTCATTTTCGGTGGTGACCTTCATGCCGTCTTCTGCCGGCAGGGTACAGCTTGACGGCAGGCCGCGACGGCCTTCCACCTCGACCACACACAGGCGGCAGGAACCGAAGGATTCCAGCTTGTCGGTGGCGCAAAGCTTGGGGATATTGATGCCCACTTCCGCCGCCGCACGAATGACCGAGGTGCCCTCCGGCACGGTCACGCTGCGGCCGTCAATTTCCAGCGTCACCTGCTTGTCGCTGGTGCGCGCCGGGGTTCCGAAATCTTTGTCCCTGATCAGAGTCATCTTATCTCACTCCGTTTAATCTATTGGGCTTGTGTCTTGGGTGACCGGAAGTCATCCGGGAAATATTTTATTGCTGATTTCACCGGATAGGGCGTCATACCGCCCATCGCGCACAGCGACCCGTCTTCCATCACTTCACATAAATCTTCAATCAGCTGCAGGTTCTGTTCCGCATGCTCACCGCGGATGACCTTGTCCATGGTTTCCATGCCGCGGACCGAGCCGATCCGGCAGGGGGTGCATTTGCCGCAGGATTCCGCCACGCAGAATTCAAAGGCAAAGCGCGCCTGTTGCGCCATATCCACTGTGTCGTCAAACACCACAATGCCGCCGTGGCCGACCATGGCGCCTTCGGCACTGAAGGATTCATAATCCATCGGCAGATCGAACTGATGTTCCGGCAGATAGGCGCCGAGCGGTCCGCCCACCTGAACGGCGCGGGCGGGCCTGCCGCTGATGGTGCCGCCGCCGAACTCTTCCATCAGGTCCCGCAGCGTCACGCCAAAGGCCTTTTCCACCAGGCCGCCCTGGCGGATATTCCCCGCCAGCTGGAATGTCATTGTACCACGGGAACGCCCCATTCCAAAATCCGCATAGGCCTTGCCGCCGTTGGCCAGGATCCACGGCACGGAGGCCAGGGTGATCACATTGTTGACCACAGTCGGTTTACCGAACAGTCCTTCCAGCGCCGGCAGCGGCGGCTTGGCCCGGACCATGCCCTTTTTGCCCTCAAGGCTTTCCAGCATGCTGGTTTCCTCGCCGCAGATATAGGCGCCGGCGCCCTTGCGCACTTCCACGTCAAAGGCCTTGCCGGATCCGTTAATATTATCGCCCAGATAGCCGGCGTCGCGCATCACCTGGAGGGCCTCGTTGAGGATTTCGTGGCACAGGGGATATTCGCTGCGCAGGTAGATGTAACCTTTGGTCGCGCCAACGGCGAGCCCGGCGATGGCCATACCTTCCAGCAGGCAGAAGGGGTCGCCTTCCATCAGCAGGCGGTCGGCAAAGGTGCCGCTGTCGCCTTCATCGGCGTTACAGGTGATATATTTCTGGTCCGCTTCCGCGCCCAGCACCGTGTTCCATTTAATCCCCGCCGGGAAGGCCGCGCCGCCACGGCCGCGCAGGCCGGAGTCGGTCACTTCCCTGACGATATCCGCGGGTGCCATGGCAAGCGCCTTTTCCAGACCGGCGAGGCCGCCGTTGGCCCGGTAATCCTCCAGATTGAGGGGATCGATCAGTCCCACCCGGGCGAAGGTCAGCCGCTCCTGCTTCTTGAGATAGGGGATTTCCTCGGTCAAGCCCAGGCGCAGGGCGTGATCGCCACCGTCGAGGAAGCCGGCCTCGAACAGGCCTTTGACCTGTTCCGGCGTCACCGGCCCATAGGCCACGCGCCCCTTGTCGGTTTCCACTTCGATCAGCGGCTCGAGCCAGCTCAGGCCCCGGCTGCCGTTACGAATCATTTCAAGTTCGATGTCCCGGTCGGTGGATTCATCAAAGACGGCCTTGGCCACCTCGTCGGCGCCGAGGGACAGGGCGGTTGTTTCGAGGGGGATATAAATCTTTGTCACGTCACTCACAGCTGAGTCTCCTTCAGCAGTGTTTTCAGACGTTCGCTTGTCACCCGCCCGTAAACCCGGTTATCCAGCATGGCATTGGGGCTGACCGCACAATTACCAAGGCAATAGACCGGTTCCAGGGTCACTTCGCCGTCCCTGGTGGTTTCTCCGAAATCAATCCCGAGCAGCTCGCGGATTTCCTTGGTGAGCTGGCGGGAGCCTCTGGCCTGGCAGGCTTCCGCCTGGCAGATTTTCAGGACCCGCTTGCCGGTCGGATGGTTATGGAAGTCATGGTAAAAGCTGACGACTCCGTAAACCTCGGCGCGGGAAATGTTGAATCCCCTGGCCAGAGACGCGTAAACAGCTTCGTCGATATAGCCGAACTCAGCCTGGAGTGCATGCAATGCCTCAATCAGGCCGCCTTTCACCTCGGCATAGTCTTCAATAATTTGGCCCGCTCTCTGCGGATCCCATATTTTTTGCATTACCCATCCACTCCCGTAATTGCATGCAATATGGTATAAACGCTATTTATAATTGATATAAATTATGTCTATAATACCGTAACTTGGCGCAGTTTTTAAGACCTGAACGCCCAATAATTGCATGCAACATAGCACAAAATATCATTATGAAAATGGTTTTAAGCGCCAAATCTGCAATAAAAACAAAATGCCCCGCTCAGAAGACCCGGGGCATTTTTCATTTACATGGTTACCCGAGCAATGCTGCATGATGCGCCAGATGATCATCCATAAAGGTCTGGATAAAGAAATATCCATGATCATACCCCTCATGACGACGCAAGGTCAACTTCTGCCCCACCTTTGCACAAGCCTTCTCAAACAATTCCGGCTTCAATTGCTCCTCCAGGAACGCATCCGCCAACCCCTGATCTACTAGAATTTTAGATCGATGTAAACCCTCTCCAAGCGCCTGTATGAGTTCACAGGAATCATATTGTCGCCAGCCTTCCCGATCTTCGCCGATATAACCGCCGAGCGCCTTGTGTCCCCACGGGCAATTCATGGGGGACACGATCGGCGCAAAGGCAGAGACGGATTTATAAATGTCCTGATTTTTCAGGTAGATGGTCAGCGCCCCGTGACCGCCCATACTGTGGCCAAAAATTCCCAATTTATGGGAATCAACCGGAAATTCCTGCAACACCAGTTCACGGAGTTCCCGGGTGATATAGCTGTACATCTGGAAATGGGGCTTCCAGGGCGCCTCGGTGCTGTCCACATAGAAGCCGGCCCCCTGGCCCATGTCATAGCCTTCATCATCGGCCACGCCCTCGCCGCGCGGCGAGGTGTCGGGGGCCAGGATGGCCAGCCCAAGTTCCGACGCCTTCTTATAGGCGCCGGCCTTGGCGGTGAAATTCTCCTCGGTGCAGGTCAGGCCGCTGAGCCAGGTGACCAGCGGCACCGGCCCCTGTGCCGCTGCCGGCGGCAGGTACAGGGAAAAGCGCATGCGGCAATTGGTGACGGCCGATTGGTGCTCGCAGTACAGCAAACGGCCGTCGAAACAGCGATGTTCTCCGACAATCAGATCAGACATAGTGCGTCCCCTTTAGTAGAGCACGACGCTACGGATGCTTTCACCGTGATGCATCAGGTCAAAGGCCTTGTTGATATCTTCCAGCGGCATGGTGTGGGTGATCAGGTCGTCGATGTTGATCTTGCCGTTCATATACCAGTCGACAATCTTCGGCACGTCGGTGCGGCCGCGGGCGCCGCCAAAGGCAGAGCCGCGCCACACGCGCCCGGTGACCAGCTGGAACGGACGGGTGGAAATTTCCTGGCCGGCGCCGGCGACACCGATGATGACGCTTTCCCCCCAGCCCTTGTGGCAGCATTCCAGCGCCTGGCGCATGGTGTTGACATTGCCGATACATTCAAAGCTGTAATCGGCGCCGCCATTGGTGAGATCAAGGATGGCCTCGATCACATTGTCGCATTTGCTCGGGTTGATGAAGTCGGTCATGCCGAATTTCTTCGCCATTTCCACCTTGCCTTCGTTGAGGTCGATGCCGACGATCTTGTTGGCGCCGACCATGCGCGCGCCCTGAATCACATTGAGGCCGATGCCGCCGAGGCCGAACACCACCACATTGGAGCCCGGCTCCACCTTGGCGTCATAGACCACGGCGCCAACGCCGGTGGTCACACCGCAACCGATGTAGCAGACCTTGTCAAATGGCGCATCCTTGCGGATTTTCGCCAGGGCAATTTCCGGCAGTACCGTATAGTTGGAGAAAGTGGAACAGCCCATGTAGTGCAGGATCGGCTCGCCATTGAGGGAGAAACGGCTGGTGCCGTCCGGCATCACGCCCTTGCCCTGGGTCTCGCGGATTGACTGACAGAGGTTGGTTTTGGGATGCAGGCAATAGTCACACTCGCGGCATTCCGGGGTGTAGAGCGGAATCACATGATCGCCCACTTCCAGGGAGGTCACGCCCTCGCCCACTTCAACCACCACGCCGGCCCCTTCATGGCCCAGGATCGCCGGGAAGGCGCCTTCCGGATCATCCCCGGACAGGGTAAAGGCATCGGTATGACAGATACCGGTCGCCTTCAGTTCCACCAGCACTTCGCCCTTGCGCGGGCCATCCAGCTGAACAGTTTCGATTGACAGGGGTTCACCGGCCTTGAAGGCCACGGCAGCACGGGTTTCCATGACATCAGTCTCCTAGAAATGAATTACGTTTATTGCTATCGCCGACAAATTACATTGATTTCATAGGGCTCACAATTTATTTATAAATCAACAAAGTGTTTCTATTCAGAAACAATTGGAAAATCATGGACTATCGCTGGACCGGCATTATCGAGTTTGTCAATGTGGTGGAGAAGGGCTCCTTTTCCGCCGCCGCCAAAGCGCTTGATGTGTCCAAATCCCATGTGTCCAAGCAGGTCAGGGCACTGGAAAAAAGTCTTGGGGTGCAACTCCTGCACCGCACCACCCGCAAGCAAACCCTGACCAACCAGGGCGTGGATTTCTTCATGCGCTGCCAGAAAATCCTGCAAAATCTGGAGGAAGCCCGCAATGTCCTGGGCGAGGAACTGACCACCCCGCGCGGTCAGATCCGGCTCACCGCCGCCGGCGCCTTCGGCGAGGAGTTCCTGGCCCCGGTGCTGGCCGACTTCCTGACCCTCTATCCGGAAGTCACCATGGAAGTGAGCTTCACCAACCGGCTGGTGGACATCCAGGAAGAACATTTTGATCTGGCCATTCGCACCGGTCTGCCGGACCGCGAGCATTTTTCCGCCGACAAGCTTTACAGCTATCGCCTGGTGACCGCCGCAAGCCGCTCCTATCTGGACCGGCACGGTGTACCGCAATTGCCGGACGAACTGGAGAATCACAACTGCCTGGTCGGCACCCTGCCTTACTGGCGGTTCCGCTCCGGCGAGGACATCCGCGAAGTGGTGGTGCGCGGTAACTGGAAATCAAATAACGGCCGGGCCCTGATCAAGGCCGCCGAAGCCGGCCTCGGTATTTTGCAGGTCCCGGAATTTTACCTGGATTATGCCACCACGGATACTCTGGTGCCGTTGCTCGAGGATTATTCCCTGGACAATGTCACCATGTGGGCCATGTATCCGTCCCAGCAATATGTGCCGCGCCGGGTCTCCCTGCTGATGGAATTCCTCAAGCAGTCACTCAGGGACAGCCCCAAAACTGCCTAGGCCTGGTCATCCGGGGCATAAAACTGCCTGAGCAGGTTTTTCTGCACCTTGCCCATGGTGTTGCGCGGCAGTTCGTCGACGAAGTGATAAATCTTCGGATGCTTGAACCGGGCCAGCTTCTCCCCGACCACCGCGCGCAGTTTTTCCTCATTGATACTGCCCTGGCGTTCCGGCACCACCACGGCCGCCACCGCCTCGCCGAAATCCGCATCGGGAATGGCAATCACCGCTGTTTCCTTCACCCCGTCAATGGCATCGAGACAGGCCTCGATCTCCTTCGGATAAATATTGAGGCCGCCGGAAATGATCAGGTCCTTGGCCCGGCCTTCCAGGGTCAGACGCCCTTCTTCATCCAGGCTGCCCACATCGCCGGTGATGAAGAAGCCGTCGTCGCGGAATTCCTCAGCGGTTTTTTCCGGCATCTGCCAGTAGCCTTCAAAAATATTCGGGCCCCGGGCTTCGACAACACCGGTCTCCCCGGCCGCCAGGATGTTCCCGTCGGGATCGGCGATCCGCACCTCGACCCCGGGCAGGGCAAAGCCGACAGTGCCCGCAATGCGCTCGCCGTGATAGGGGTTGGAGGTAATCATGCCGGCTTCGGTCATGCCGTAGCGTTCCAGAATCCTCATGCCGGTGCGGGCCTCGAACTCCCGGTGCACTTGGGCGGTCATCGGCGCCGAGCCGGAAATGAACAAGCGCATGTTGACGCAGTCCTCCTTGCCGAAATCTTCCTGTGCCAGCAGCCGGGTATAGAAGGTAGGCACTCCCATCATCACTGTGCTGTCCGGCAGATATTTACGGATCAGCGCGACGTCGTATTTTTCCAAAAAGATTACTTTTGAGGCATTGAGAAAGGCGGTGTTCAGCGCAACGAACAGGCCATGCACATGGAACACCGGCAGGGCGTGCAGCAACACATCGCCATCTTCGAACGCCCAATACTTCAAAAGAGTAAGGGCATTGCTGGACAGATTGCCATGGCTCAGCATGGCGCCCTTGGGCTTGCCGGTGGTACCTGAGGTATAGAGGATCGCCGCCAGGTCATCCGCTTCATAATCCTCAACCTCCGGATCGGGGTCACTCTCCAGCGCCTCAGCCCAGAAACACTCATCCGGCGAGGTATCCATCAGTTTCAGGAACGGCACCCCGGCCCCGGCGGCCAAACGTTCACCCTGTTCTTCCCCTTCCGGACGGCAGACAAAGATCTGCGGTCGGGCGTCACGTAAAAAATAATCCACTTCGTCTTCAGTATAGGCGGTGTTGAGCGGGATAAAGATCGCCCCGGCCCGGAGCGCGCCCAGGTAAAGCGCCACCGCCCCCACCGACTTATCCACCTGCACCACCACGCGGGCCCCGGGGGTGACGCCATAGCGGCGCAGCAATCCGGCAAAGCGCGCACTCAGGTTATCCAGGTCGCCATAGGTCCAGAGCCCGCCCTCCGGCGTCACGATGGCCGGACGATCCAGCTTGTCCCGAAAATGATCTTGCATGATGTCATAAAGATTGGCGGACATGTGGCTGGGACCTCCTGAAATTCGCAGTCTGGCCAGAGACTAGCCCCTGAGCCCGCCTCAGGACAAGGTCAAAATCATTATTCTCCGGTGCTTGCCCGGATTTCAAAGGTGACCTTGACCTCCAGCCCGATCCACTGGCCGCTGGCCCACATGTTCTGGCCGACGCCAAAGTCGGTGCGCACCAGGGTAAGGCCACCGGCAGCCTGTGCCACAGCGCCGTCAATCTCCAGGGTAAAGGGCAGAAGGACCTTCTTGCCGATGCCGCGGATGGTCAGGGTGCCCTCGGCCTCATACTTGTTCCCTTCGATGAGCCTCACATTTTTTGATTCAAATACCGCTTTTGGAAAGTGGGCCACATCAAACCATTCGACCTCTGGCAGGACACTGTCGCGCTGCATGTCGGAAGTATCCACCGAGGCCATGTCAATCTCCACCCGGATCGACGCCGCGGACAGATCGTCAGGGTCGAGAGATATTTTCGCAGACCAGTTTTTGAAAACCCCCTCGAACGGCTGGCCGGTCTGAATGCTGGAAAAACCAAGCCGGCTTTTTGCCGGATCCACCGCCCAGTCTGCAGACAGGCCTGCCTGGGGGAACAGCAGCAAAAGACCAAGTAAAGCAAAAATCCGTGTCATTCTTTTTCCCTTTTTCCGATCAGCGGCAGCATACGGGCGAGCACATCATCGCCCTCTATGAAATGATGTTTCAGTGCCGCCGCCACATGCAACAGCAGCAACGCCACGGTGCCGAACGCCAGCGCTTCATGCAGGTCCTTGAGCATCCCTTCCGTCGCCGGCTTGTCGGCTACCGTGGAAAAATACGGCAGGTGCGGCCAGTCAATGGTGCCGAACAACACCGTCGGCAGGTTCCAGGGCGAGGCCGAGACCATGGCCCAGCCGCTCAAGGGAATACCGATCATCAGCAGGTAGAACGCCACATGGGTCAGGCGGGCGGCCCATTGCTCCCATCCGGGCATCTCCGCCGGCAGGGGCGGCGCCCTGTGGGTGAGGCGCCAGCCAAGCCGGATCAGGGACAGCAGCAGCACCGTAATGCCGAAGGATTTGTGCAGCTGGTAGAGTTCGAACTTCTCGCTCATCCGCGCATCCGGCAGGCCGGTCATATAGATCCCCATAACGACCATGCCGATGATCATCACGGCAATCAGCCAGTGCAGCAGAATGGCGACGGTGCTGTAGCGCTCCCTCATTTTAGGCATTACCCTCAGGCTGACGGCATGAATTCCACTTCAATGGTCACGGTAAGCTCGTCACTAACCATCGGCACCGCATAGCCGATGCCGAAATCGGACCTTTTAAAAGTACCGGTAGCGGAAAAGCCCAGCTGGGCCTGACCGGACATGGGATGGGTGCCGGACTTGTTCAGGGTGACATCCAGGGTTACCGGCTTGGTCACGCCCTTAATGGTCAGGTCGCCGGTCATCCTGCCTTTGCCGTCGCCGGTCTGCTCCAGATTGGTGGCGACAAAAGTAATCTCCGGGTAATTGCCGGCATCCAGGAAATCAGGCTTTTCAGCCAGTTCCTTGTCAAACATGTCCATGCCGGTATCAATGCTGTTCGGATCGATGGTCACCTTGACTTTACTTTTTTCAGGATCATCGGCTTTATAGTGCAGGGTCGCATCAAACTTGCGGAACAGGACAATCGGATGGGACGCCCCCATATGATTATAGGAGAACTGCAGATAGGCGTGCTTCTTTTCCAGGATATAGGTGCCGGACGGGGCGCCGTCAGCCAGAGCGGCAGCCGGAAAAGTGACGAAAAATACCCCGATCAGGGACAGTAGTAATTTTCTCATGTGCAGATCTCCTGTATTCAGTCTCTTCGCGAACGGTTACAAAGACGATATTTATAGTTAATGACACCAGTATGTATGCTTGTTCTAAAATAATAAAGCTTCTTAGAAGCAAGATTATAACAATTGACCGGATTTACCATTGAAATCGAGGAATAACGCTGTTTCCAAATCATTGATGCTGCAGGGCACCGGCTCGGATGTCGGCAAATCCCTGCTGGTCGCCGGCCTGTGCCGCCTGTTCAGCAACCGGGGGCTCATGGTCCGCCCGTTCAAACCGCAGAACATGTCCAATAATGCGGCGGTAACAAAAGACGGCGGTGAAATCGGCCGGGCCCAGTGGCTGCAGGCCCGGGCTGCCCGAGTGGAGCCGACGGTGCATATGAACCCGGTGCTGCTCAAACCACAAAGCGACATCGGCGCCCAGATCGTGGTGCAGGGCAGGGTATATGGCACCGCCGGGGCAACGGATTACCAGACCCTGAAACGGGACCTGCTGGCGGCGGTGATGGACAGCTATCGGCACCTGCAGGCAGAGTGTGACCTGGTGCTGGTCGAAGGAGCCGGCAGTCCCGCCGAAGTCAACCTGCGGGCGGGCGATATCGCCAATATGGGCTTCGCCCGGGAAGCGAACTGCCCGGTGATCCTGATCGGCGACATTGACCGCGGCGGCGTTATCGCCAGCCTGGTCGGCACCTCTGAACTCTTGGAGCCGGAGGACCGGGAACTGGTCTCCGGTTTCCTGATCAACAAATTCCGCGGCGATCTCAGCCTGTTTGACGACGGCTACCGGATCATCGAGGAACGCACCGGCTGGCGCGGCTTCGGCACCCTGCCCTTCTGGCTCGATGCGGCAAAGCTTCCGGCCGAGGACGCGGTCGTGCTGGAACAACAAACAGGCCGGAACCGGAAACAGATTCATATCGCGGTGCCGATGCTGAGCCGGATTTCCAATTTTGACGACTTTGATCCCCTGAAGGCGGAAGTTGATGTCCTGCTGGAGTTTATTCCGCCAGGCCGCCCCCTGCCGCGCACCACCGACGTCATCATCCTGCCCGGAACCAAATCCACCATCGCCGATCTGGAATTCCTGCGCAGCCAGGGCTGGGACCGGGATATCGAGGTACATCTGCGCCACGGCGGCCGAGTACTCGGCATCTGCGGCGGCTATCAGATGCTGGGGCAGGAACTGTCAGACCCCGATGGGATCGAAGGCCAGGCCCCTACCGCCCGTGGTCTTGGCTTACTTGATATTGAGACGATCTTTACAACTGACAAACGCCTGGTGGAGGTCACCGGGACACATCTTCCGACAGGTAAACCAGTGCATGGCTATGAAATGCATATGGGCCGGACCGGCGGTCCCGATTGCGATCGTCCGCTGCTTGACCTGGGAAGCCACCGGGACGGGGCCTGCTCGGAGGACGGCTTGGCAGAAGGCTGCTACCTGCACGGCCTGTTTGCCGATGACGCCTTCCGCACCGCCTGGCTCCGGCAACTGCAGCCGGAACGGGCTGCAGGGACAAACTATCAGGGCCAGGTCGATCGCCTGCTTGACGGCCTTGCCGAACATATGCAGAAACATCTCGATATCGAGGGCTTACTGGCGACGGCCCGCTGACGCCATAAACTGTTGCATCATGTTTCTCAGCACCGGCCGCAGGATTTCGGCTTTTGCCTCGTCAAACGCATAGGGCGGGTCTTCCTCCATGTAAGTGGTCTGGGAAATTTCCATCTGTACCGCCTGGATGTTGTGCGCCGGCTCACCATAGTGGCGGGTGATATAACCGCCCTTGAAGCGGCCGTTCAGCACGGTCGAATAGCTGCTCGCCTGCCCCACGGCGAGGATGGCTTCCGCCGTCCCGGCGGCACAGGCCGAGCCCCCGCCGGTGCCGATATTGAGGTCCGGCAGTTGCCCGGCGAAAAAGCGCGGCACCACACTCCTGATCGAATGGGCATCCCACAACAGGGCATAGCCATAGTCGCCCCTGATCCTGTCCAGTTCCTGGCGCAGACGATCATGATAGGGCCGCCAGTAGAGGCCGATCCTCCTTGCCGCCTCGGCCGGGTCCACCCCCTGGCCGCTGGTATAAAGCGGTTTATGGTCGAAGCTGCTGCCGGGGCAAACTTCCGTCTCACTCTGGCCCGGATAGAGCGCCGCCCCTTCCGCATCCCGGTTCAGGTCCACCACATAGCGGCTGTAGCGGGCCCGGATCACCGGCAGGTCCATGTCGCCGAGGAAGTCATAGAGCCGGTCCACATGCCAGTCCGTGTCCGGCACGGCGCGCGCGTCATCAGTCATGCTGTCGGCAATTGCCGGCGGGATTTCGGTGCCCACATGGGGCATGCTGACCAGCAACGGCGCGGACCCCGGAGTGAAATGATAGAAGGCTTCGTCCATCATCACTCCTCCGCCCCGGGCAACAGTCGTTCGGCCACCGCAGCAAAGTCGCCGGCCAGCACCATGGCGGTGATTTTTTCCAGGTCCGGGGCGAAATTACGGTCGCGGTCATAAAAATCCACTTCCCTGCGGATCCGGTCGTGATAGACCTGCAGCGCCGGCGAGGTCCTGAGCGGGGCGTGGAAATCTATCCCCTGGGCTGCCGCCAAAAGCTCGATCCCCACCACCGTGGCCGCGTTGCGGGCCATCTCGCCGGTGCGCCGGGCACCGTAAGTGGCCATGCTGACATGGTCTTCCTGGTTGGCGGAAGTGGGCAGGCTGTCGACGCTGGAGGGATGAGCCATGGTTTTGTTTTCCGAGACCAGCGCCGCCGCCGTCACCTGGGCGATCATGAAGCCGGAATTAAGGCCGCTGTCATGAACCAGGAAGGCCGGCAGGCCGCTCATATAGGGATCGATCAGGATCGCGAGCCTGCGTTCCGACAGGGCGGCGATTTCCGAGACCGCCATGGCCAGCATGTCGGCGGCAAAGGCCACCGGTTCGGCATGGAAGTTGCCGCCGGAAATCACATCGCCTTCACAGGAAAAGATCAGCGGGTTGTCGGTCACTGCATCGGCTTCCCGGATCAATGTTTCCCCGGCCTGGCGCATCAGGTCGAGGCAGGCGCCCATCACCTGCGGCTGGCAGCGCAGGCTGTAGGGATCCTGCACCTTGGAGCATTTTTCATGGGAGGCGAGAATGCCGCTGTCTTCCAGCAGCGCCGGATAAAGCGGCGCCACATCGCGCTGGCCCGGCTGGCGCCGGATCCGGTGAATGCGGTCGTCAAACGGGGCGATGCTGCCCTTGAGCGCATCCAGTGACATGGCCCCCGCCACCACCGCCGCGCCGAACACTTTTTCAATGTCAAACAGCGCCCGCAGCGCCAGCGCCGTCGACACCTGGGTGCCGTTGAGAATGGCAAGTCCTTCCTTGGCCTTGAGCCGCAACGGCTTGAGCCCCGCCTTGTCCAGCGCCACCGGGGCCGGAAGTTTTTCACCGTCAAAACGGATGAAGCCTTCGCCCATCAGCGCCCCGGCGAAATGGGCCAGCGGCGCCAGATCGCCCGACGCCCCGACCGAGCCTTTTTCCGGGATCGAGGCCAGCAGCCCGGCGTTATGGAAATCGATCAGATGCTGCACCAGCTCCGGCCGCACCCCGGAATAACCCTGGGACAGGCTGGAGATTTTCAGCACCGTGATCAGGCGCACCACTTCGTCCGGCAGGTCGTCGCCGACCCCGCAGCTGTGGGACAGGACCAGATTCCTTTGCAGGTCATCGAGCTGGCTTGGCGGGATGCTGGTATTGGCCAGCAGGCCGAAGCCGGTGTTGATGCCGTAAGCGGTATCCTGCTCCTCGACGATCCGCTCCACGGTGGCGCGGGACCGTTCGATATTTTTCCAGGCGCTGTCGGCCAGCTCGATCGGGCAGAAACCGGCGGCCACCCGGCGAAGATCGGCAAAGGTCAGGTTGCCGGGATGAAGCACAAATTTTGACGTCATGGTCTCAGGCTCCCAACCCGGTGATCATCGGCAGCTTCAACCCTTTCTCTTTGGCGCAGCCGATGGCGATCTCATACCCCGCGTCGGCATGACGCATAACGCCGCTGGCCGGATCGTTCCACAGCACCTGGCCGACTTTTTCCGCCGCCTGGTCGGTGCCGTCACACAGCACCACCACGCCGGCGTGCTGGGAAAAGCCCATGCCAACCCCGCCGCCGTGATGCAGGCTGACCCAGGTTGCGCCGCTGGCGGTATTGAGCAGCGCATTAAGCAGCGGCCAGTCGGACACCGCGTCGGAGCCGTCCTTCATGGCTTCGGTTTCCCGGTTGGGGCTCGCCACCGAACCACTATCCAGATGGTCGCGGCCGATCACCACCGGGGCGGACAATTCGCCGTTTTTGACCATTTCATTGAAGGCGAGTCCGAGCCGGTGCCGCTCGCCAAGCCCGACCCAGCAGATCCGCGCCGGCAGGCCCTGGAACTTGATCCGCTCCCGGGCCATGTCGAGCCAGTTGTGGAGCTGCGGATTGTCCGGGATCAGCTCCTTGACCTTCTGGTCGGTCTTGTAGATATCCTCCGGATCGCCGCTCAGCGCCGCCCAGCGGAACGGGCCGATGCCTTTGCAGAACAGCGGCCGCACATAAGCCGGAACAAAGCCCGGAAAGGCGAAGGCATTTTCCACCCCTTCATCGAGCGCCATCTGCCGGATGTTATTGCCATAGTCAAAGGTGGGGATGCCCATCTCGTGATAGGCCAGCATAGCCTGCACATGAATGGCCATGGACTTGCGGGCCTCGCGCGCGGTGGTTTTGGGATCGCTCAGGCGCATCCGCTCCCACTGCTCCACGGTCCAGCCCAGCGGCAAATAGCCGTTGACCGGGTCATGGGCCGAGGTCTGGTCGGTCACCGCATCGGGCTTTATACCCCTTTTCACCATCTCCGGGATAATCTCCGCCGCATTGCCCAGCAGGCCAACGGACAGGGCGCGGCCCTCGGCACAGGCGCGGGTGATTTTCTCCATCGCCTCGTCGAGACTTTCAGCGCGCTCATCCAGGTAACCGGTGCGCAGACGGAAATCTATGCGGTCCGACTGGCATTCGATGGCCAGCATGCTGGCCCCGGCCATAGTCGCCGCCAGCGGCTGGGCCCCGCCCATGCCGCCGAGACCGGCGGTCAGGATCCATTTGCCGGCGAGGTCGCCACCATAGGACTGGCGACCCATTTCGGCGAAGGTCTCATAGGTACCCTGGACGATGCCCTGGCTGCCGATATAGATCCAGCTGCCGGCAGTCATCTGGCCGTACATCATCAGGCCCTTTTTATCCAGTTCGTTGAAATGATCCCAGGTCGCCCAGTGCGGCACCAGGTTTGAGTTGGCGATCAACACCCGCGGCGCCCCTTCGTGGGTGCGAAAGATACCAACCGGTTTGCCCGACTGCACCAGCAGGGTTTCATCCGCCTCCAGCGACTTGAGGCTCTCGACAATGCCGTCAAAACAGTCCCAGTTGCGGGCCGCCTTGCCGATGCCGCCGTAGACCACCAGTTCCTCCGGATGCTCGGCCACTTCCGGGTCCAGGTTGTTCATCAGCATCCTGAGCGGTGCTTCCGTGGCCCAGCTTTTGGCGTTCAATGTGGTGCCCGTCGGGGCCTTGACTGTGCGTGCATTTTTCATTTTCTATACCTGTCTATGCAAGTTGGTTTGTTATATATCCCCAGGGATCTTGCAGACCAATTTAAGGCCTGAATTTCCCCGACAGTTCGTATCGCGAGCCCGGATGCCAGAGCCGGGCAATGGTAACCACCCGGTCGCCTGACCAGGTGCGGCGCTCGACCAGAAGACAGGGCTCATTCTCGTCCATGTCCAGGTGCTGGCGCGTCGCCCCGTCCGGCATCACCGCCTTGACCACATGTTCCGCCTTGAGGAGCGGCGCCATGGACATGAGATATTCATAGGGCGTGGTGCGGCTGAAATCCTGGGCCATATAGCCCGGCGCCACCTCCGGATTAACGAAGCGGTCCTCGAGCTGGATCGGCCGACCCTGTTCGAAATGGACGATTCGCGAGTGAAACACCGACTCCCCCTTGTTGATTTCCATCCAGCTCGCGGTTTCCGCCCCGGCGCGTACCTCCTCGAGGATCAGCACCTTCGCACTGTAGTCATGGCCGCGGCCGTGGATTTCATCGGCAATATTATGGATTTCCAGCGGGTGGCTGTGCGCCTTGACCTCGGCGACAAAGGTGCCCACGCCGGCAACCCGCATCAGCACCCCCTCATCGGTCAGCTCCCTAAGCGCCCGGTTGGTGGTCATACGCGAGACTTTGAACAGCTTGACCAGCTCATTTTCCGACGGCACCCGGCTGCCCGCCGGCCAGTCGCCGTCGGCGATCCGCTGCAGAATATGGTCCTTTATTTTCTGATACAGAGGTCCCACGTTGTCCACCATCTTATGCATGATTATTCCCGTTTGCCAAAAGGCCTTCCATCACCTGGCGGAAGCCCGTGTTGATCTCTTCTTCTTTCGCGTGCCGTCCCTCCCTCAGCACCCACCGGCCGCCGACCATCATCCGGTCAATTGTCGCCTCATTGCCGTTGAAAATATAACCGTCCAGGATCTGTTCGTCCGGCAGGCAGACGAGACCGATGCTGTCCTGCTTCAGGACCACCAGGTCGGCCCGATACCCAGGTGCAAGACGCCCGGTTTTAAAGCCGCTGGCCGGGGCGCCGCCGTCGAGACACTCGTCATAGAGCCGGGTACCGCAATGAGGCTGGCGGTCCGAAGCCGTCACCGCCCGCCTGCCGGTATCGAGCCTGCGGCCATATTCCAGCCAGCGCAATTCTTCGCGCACCTCGCGGCAGACATGGCTGTCCGAACCGACGGCAATCCGCCCCCCGGCGGCAAGGAAATCTTCCAGCGGAAACAGCCCGTCGCCCAGGTTGGCCTCGGTGGTCGGGCATAGTCCGGCCACCGCCCCGCTGGCCGCCAACATCCCGATCTCCCTCTCATCCAGATGGGTAGCATGGACCAGGCACCATTTGTCGTCGACCGTCACATGGTCCATCAGGTAGGCCACCGGCCGCTGTCCGGAATGGGCCAGGCAGTCCGCCACCTCCGCCGGCTGCTCGGCGATATGGATATGGCGGGGGGCATTGGGGGCAAAATCATCAAACTCCCGGATCACCTCCACCGGCACGGCACGCAGGCTGTGGAACGCCAACCCCAGGGTCATGTCCGGCCCACATTCCTTTTCCAGGGTTTGCCACAGCTCGCGGTAGCTTTCCGGACTATGGCCGAAGCGCGACTGGCTGCCGCTGAGCGCCCGCCGGTCAAACCCGCCGGTCATATAGAGCACCGGCAGATGACAGAGGGCAATGCCCACATCCCGCGCCGCGCGAATGATGGCCAGCGACATTTCCGCCGATTCGCCGTAGGAATGGCCGTCCGGATGATGGTGCAGGTAGTGGAATTCGCAAACCACGCCGTAACCGCCCTGCAGCAGTTCCAGGTAGAGCCGGCGGGCAATGTGATAGAGGCCCTCTGCGGTAATATGGGCGGCACAACGATACATGACGTCGCGCCAGGTCCAGAAACTGTCCTCCCGGCCCGAGCCATATTCCGCCCGGCCAGCCATGGCGCGCTGGAAGGCATGGGAATGAACATTGACCAGAGACGGCAGCGCATAGCCGTCGATAATTTCCGCCCCCGCTGCGTCGCCCTGCTCCTCAAGGCGCAGAATCAGGCCGGCCGGATCCACTTCCATCAGCAGGTTCTCCTGCCAACGGCCTTCCACATAGGCCTTTTCAATCAGATACCTGGACGATTTATTCATTTATCATTACCTGTATAGACAAGTTAAGTCTATGTGTTATAATGTAAAAGTCAACAGCAAACCATTGGATCTGAGAAATGTGGGACGAAATCTGGGAAAATTGCACCCTGGTCACCCTGGACCCTATGCAGCCGACTCCCTATGGCCTGATCGCTGACGGCGCCATTGCCGTGCGCGACGGTAAAATCGCCTGGATCGGCCGCCGCTCGGATCTGGAAAATCCCGAGGGTGCCCCCTGCCGGGACGGCGAGGGCCTGTACCTGACCCCCGGCTTTATCGACTGTCACACCCACCTGGTTTATGGCGGCGACCGCATTGATGAATTCGAAAAACGTCAGCAGGGCATCTCCTACACGGAAATCGCCCACGCCGGCGGCGGCATCCTGTCCACCGTACGCGCCACCCGCGAGGCGACGGAACAGCAGCTGTTCGAGCAGGCAGTAAAACGACTCGACCGCCTCGTGCGCGGCGGGGTCACCACCCTGGAAATCAAGTCCGGTTACGGCCTGGATGTGGAAAATGAGCTGAAGACGCTGCGGGTGATCCGGGAGCTGGACAGGAAATTCCCCCAGGATATCCGGGCCACCTTCCTTGGCGCCCATGCCCTGCCGCCGGAATTTGCCGACGACCGCCAAGGTTATGTGGACCTGATCTGCACCGACATGCTGCCGCGCATTGCCCGGGAGAATCTGGCCGATGCGGTCGATGGCTTCTGCGAAATCATCGGCTTCAGCGCCCGGGAAATGGAACAGATTTTCGACGCCGCCAAAAACTTCGGTTTTGAGCTGAAACTGCATGCCGAACAACTGTCCGATTGTCACGGCACCGCGCTGGCGGCCCGCTACAAGGCGCTGTCGGCGGATCATCTGGAATATGTCACAGAAGAGGCGGTGAAAGCCATGGCGGCCAGCGACATGACCGCCGTGCTGTTGCCCGGTGCCTTTTATTTCCTGCGCGAGGAAAAGAAACCGCCGGTCCATCTGTTCCATAAATATAACGTGCCGATCGCCATCGCCACCGACCATAACCCCGGCACATCGCCAGCCCTGTCACTGCCGCTGATGATGAATATGGCGGCGATCCTGTTCGACCTGACGCCGGAAGACTGTCTCAAGGGGGTGACCGTCAATGCAGCGGCGGCGCTGGGCCTTAAGGATCGCGGCACGCTGTCTGTCGGAGCAAAGGCGGATTTCGCCCTGTGGGAAATTGATCACCCGGCGGCCTTCGCCTGCGAATTCGGCATGCTGCAATGCCGCCGGATGGTCAAGGACGGGCGGGAAGTCCCCGTCCACTGGAACTGAAATTAAAGAGCTTGATTACAGACCGGCCGGTGCTTCCATGGTTTTGGCCAGCTCAAGCGCCTGGGCCAGGGTCTCCTTGTCGCCGACCTGGTTGGCGAGCACGATGATCAGCCGGGCGTTGAGCGCCTGGCTTTCCTCGTCGCTGAGACCTTCATGGGCCTGGATCAGGGCCTGGTAAAAGGCATCGGGATCTTTGATATTGGCGTCCATGTTCAGGGGCATGAGATTACTCCTCGCCTGTGGCCCGCGCGAGGGCCGCTTGAATTTTTTCCGGATCGGCCTGCTTCCAGCGCCCGGCCACATACTGGTCGGGCCGGATCAGGTATAAGGTGCCTATCGCGGCGTCATAGCGCTCCCGCACCAGCCCGGTATCGTCCACCAGATCGACACCGGGCGCGCCGTCGGGGCCAACCACCAGGGTCCTGACCGGCAGCGAGGCGCGCACCACGTCGCTGCAACCGTCGTCGCCGGCGAAATAAAGACCGAGGAATTCATTGCCGAGCTGGATCTGCAGCCAGTCTTTGCCGTGATTGACCGGCGCGTCCAGCACCGGCGAGCCGGGGGCGATGCCGCCGGCCCACAGGTCTTCATCCTTGGTATTGAGCGGGCTGTCCGGGAAACTGACCGGAACCGACAGGCGGCCGGAGTTGACCAGCGGCCGGGCAAAATCGAATTTTTCCGCCAGGCTCAGCACCGCGTTGCGGAAATATTTGCTGACCGCCGACTTGGGGGTGATGAAGTCGGTAGACCGGGTGGAATTGAGGATATTCTCGTCGGCGGTGATGGTCTGCTCATAGTTATAGCTTTCCAGCAGGCAGGCCGGGGCCTTGCCCTTCAGCACCATGTCCAGTTTCCAGACCAGGTTGTTGACATCGGCCACGCCGCTGTTGGCGCCGCGGGCGCCGAACGGGGAGACCAGATGGGCCGCGTCACCGGCAAAGATCACCCGGCCGTGCAGGAACCGCGCCATTCGCCGGCACTGGAAGGTATAAATGCTGCGCCATTCCCACTCGAACTCCACATCATCGCCGAGCATGCCGTGGATGAAGGGCTTGACGTTTTCTTCCTTGATGGCCTCGGCTTTGTCCACATCCCAGCCGACCTGGAAATCGAGCCGCCAGACATCGTCCGGCTGCTTGTGCAGCAGCGCGCTCTGCCCTTTGAAGGCGGGCTCGAACCAGAACCAGCGTTCAGACGGCCGTTCCATGGGGAATTTGATATCGGCGATCAGGAAGTTGTCCTCGAACACCCGGCCTTCAAAATCGAGGCCCAGCATGGTGCGGATCGGTGACTTGTTGCCGTCACAGGCGATCAGGTATTTGCACTCGACCTCGTAATTGCCGTCCGGGGTTTCCACCTGGGCGGTAACTTTTTCGTCATCCTGCTCGAGCGAGACCAGCTTGTTCTTCCAGCGGATTTCCACATTGTCGAGGCTTTCCAGCTCGTCAATCAGGAACTCCTCCAGGTAATATTGCTGCAGGTTGACGAAACCGGGGTTTTTCTGGTTTTTCACCGGCAGCATGTCGAATTCATAGATCGGGTCAGGCCGGTCGCCCCAGAACACCTTGCCCACATTCCAGACCACGCTCTTGTCCATGACCCGCTGGTTGATGCCGAGCCGGTCATAAACATCCAGCACCTGCTTGGCGAAGCAGATGGCCTTGGAGCCATCCGCCAGAATGTCCATCTGGTTGAGGATGACAACCTTGTAACCCTTGCGGGCCAGATCCAGCCCGGCGGTCAGGCCGATCGGCCCGCCGCCCACCACCAGCACCTCCAGCTCTTCCCGGCCGCCCTGATCGAGGACGGCGGGACGCCGGTAGCCGTAGTGTTTGCGAACCGGCACGCCGGACTTTGATACAGGCTGAATCTGTTCACTCATCATTGTCTCCCTCAATGCGGATTTGGCTCAATGTAGATGATTATTAATCCTGCAGCTGGTCCCAGACCTCCCGGTCGCGTTCGGCGGTCCAGATCCGCGGCCAGTCAATGCCGTCGAACTCGTCCCACAGACGCTGCACGTCAAACGGCAGGCAGTGTTCGAAAATGGGCCAATGGCCGAATTTGGGCGCCAGCGCCTCGTGGGTGGCAAGGAAGGCTTCCTTCAGGGTACCGCCGCGCTTGTGCACTTCACCAACCTTATCGATCATGGTGTTGAGGAACTCGCGGGTCTGTTCCACCGCCGCATCACAGGCTTCACGGCCTCTCGGGATGGTGCCGCGGCCGCCGATGATGGCTTCGGCGCCGAAGGACTTGATCTTGTCCAGGGTGCCGCTGGCCCAGTCCATGTGGAAAGCGTCGCCGGTGTAGAGCGCGGCTTCGGCCTCAATCAGGTCGCCGGCAAACAGGATCTTGTGTTTCGGCAGCCAGGCGACGATGTCGCCGGCGGTATGGCCGCGGCCGCAATATTCCAGCACCAGCTGGCCGCGGTCGCCGCCGAGGTCAATTTCCAGGCGGTCGTTGAAGGTAATGTCGGGATGAGTCAGGCCGGGAATGGTGTCCGGCTCCTTGAACAGGCGCGGCATACGGCCATACTCGCTGTCCCAGTCCTGCTTGCCGCGCTCCTCGACCAGGAATTTGGTTTTTTCGTGGGCGATGATGCTTTCCGCCTCGAAAGCGGCGGCACCGAGCACGCGCACGGCGTGATAATGGGACAGCACCAGATATTTGATCGGCTTGTCGGTATGCTGGCGCAGCTGGTCGAGCCAGCCCTGGGCCGCCACCGGGGTCGCCCGGGCTTCAAAGGCGACGATGAAGTCTTCGCCTTCGATGGCGCCCACATTGGGATCGCCTTCGGCGGTCAGCGCATAAACGCCGTCGGCGAGGATTTCCAGTTTCTCTACTTTTTCGCCGAGATCGGCGGAGGATGCAAAAGCTTTTGCCATGAGTAATCTTCCCTGATTTGTGCATAATTTGTTCCAGTATGGGGAAGTTATACTATAGCACAGCCGCCCCTGTCTGTCCCCATACGGGGGGACAGTTACACCATAGATGCCCGCGGGGCAAAAACATACGATTTGCACATTATTTCTATACAAATTGCCGGCAGCCCCGTTAATATGACGCAATGGACAAGACGGATGAAAAACTGCTGGAACTGCTGCGCCTGGACAGCCGGGAACCGACCGCCTCGCTGGCGCGCAAACTCGGCCTGTCCCGCTCGACGGTGCAGGACCGCATCAACCGGCTGGTGGAAAAGAAAATCATTTCCGGCTTCACCATCCGCTACCATGATGAATACCGCCAGCAGCAGATTACCGCCCATGTGATGGTCTGCATCAACCAGCGCCATGCCACAGGCGCCATCGCGCAGATGAAAAAAATGGCCCGGATCCGGGCCCTGTACGTGGTCAGCGGCTCCTATGACATGATCGCCGTGATCAAGGCGCCGACCATGGCCGAGATCGACGAAACCCTCGACGACATCAACGCCATCGACGGAGTGGAAAAAACCACCACCTCGCTGGTGCTGAGCACCAAGATAGATAGGTAAATTACAAACTGGCCTGCAGTCGCTGCCGGGCCAGGCCCAGAATAGCCCTATGATCAAAGGCCAGGTCCGGCAGGGCCGTGAGCGGGAACCAGGCCGCCGCCGCGGCATCTGACCCGGCCCTGGGCTGGGGAGCATTTTCCGGCAGCCGCGCCAGATAGGCGACGGAGATCACCCGCTCCCGGGGATCACGCTCGACGGCGCCGAAGGCATGCAGCTGCTCAAGCGGAATATCCCTGAGGCCGGTTTCTTCCTCGAGCTCGCGCCGGGCCGCCTGCTCAAGATCCTCGTCAATATCGACAAAGCCGCCCGGCAGGGCCCATGTGTCCTTGAAAGGCTCCTGCGCCCGGCGAACCAGCAGCACCTGCAGCTCACCGTCACAATCTCGGAGCACGACAATATCCACCGTCACCGCCGGATGGGGATAATCATAGGTGTAAGGCAAAGCGTCCTCTTACGCCCAGTCCGGCGCCGGGAAAGCCTGGTAGGCGGCGCGCAGGGCTTCCGACCAGCGGGCGGACAGGTCCTTGATATAGGGGTCATCCTCATTAAGGCGCACCTTCACGGCCACTTTCAGGGCATCCTTGCGGTAAATCACCAGGTCAAGCGGGAAGCCGACCGACAGGTTGGAGCGCAGGGTGCTGTCCATGGACAGCAGCGCCAGCTTGGCGCCCTCGGTCACCGAGGTATCCTTGTAGTCGAGCGCCCGGTCGAGGATGGGCTTGCCGTATTTATGCTCGCCGATCTGCAGGAACGGCGTATCTTCGCTGGCATTGATGAAATTGCCGGCAGCATAGATCTGGAACAGGCGCATGGTGCGGCCCTTGATCTGGCCGCCGAGCAGGAAAGACACGGAGAAGGGCGTGTCCTGGGCCTTCATGGCCTCGGCGTCCTCCACATAGACCTGGCGGACCGCATGACCGATCAGCCGCGCCGCCTGAAACAGGCTCGGCACCGTATACATGGTGTGGGGAGCGCCGTGCGGATCGTCTTCCAGCTCAATGCCTTCCTCGATCAGGTTGATCACCGCCTGGGTCACCGCCAGGTTGCCGGCGGCCATGGCGATGATCGCCCGCTCACCCGGTTTTTCCCAGACGAATGTTTTGGAATAAGTGGAAATATGGTCAACCCCGGCGTTGGTCCGGGTATCGGCCAGCATCACAAGACCTTCTTCCAGAAAAAGTCCCACGCAATATGTCATCTCGGTCTTCTCACCCTGTCCGGCGCCCTCATGGATCGGCCGGTAATATTACTGTTGAGCCGCGCCGCCACTTTGGGCCACCCTGACGGAAACCGCCAACTCCTCTTCTCCGCCGCCGCGGCGCATGCCGCGCACCGGAGAGGCCTCCCAATAGTCCAGCCCGACGCCGACTCGCACGTAATTATCGTGGGCGCAGACCCGGTTTGCAACGTCAAATCCGACCCAGCCGAGATCGGGGACCAGCGCTTCGGCCCAGGCGTGGGCCGCTTCGCTTTCCTCGCCGGTATCGGTATGCAGCAGGTAGCCCGAGACATAACGGGCGGGAATGCCGATGGAGCGCGCCCCGGCAATGAAGACATGGGCATGGTCCTGGCACACCCCGGCGCCGTTGGCCAGCGCCTCCACCGCCGTGGTATGGACATGGGTTTCCCCGGTCTGGTACTCGATGGCGTCGCGAATGGAATTCATCAGAATATGCAGACCCTTGAGGTGATCGCCTTCCGCCGCCGTGCGGGCCGCCCCGGCCAGGGCCCGGATGGCGCCGTCCGGCTTCGACTGGGCCGTCTCGCGCAGGTAAAACAGCGGTGGAAAGGGTTCCAGCGCCCCGGCCACCAGCCCGTTGGTATCAATGGTATCCACCTTGCCCCTGACCCGGATCACCACTTCTTCATGGGGCCGGTCGATCACCAGCGTGTGGGTCAGGTTGCCGAAGCTGTCGGTAAAGGCATGCAGGAAGCCCGCGCCCGGCGCCTCGATTTCCCAGGAACGCACCACCTGGCCGTCAAATGGCTGCGGGGTCAGGCGCAGGCTCTGGATGGTATAGCTGACCGGCGTTTCATAGGTGTATCTGGTTTCATGTTCGACATTGATCCGCATGACCTCCCTCCTAGACAAAATGATAATTGCGGGCGATTTCATCACCAAGCGCATTGGTGCGGGCCAGGAATTCGGTGAGATACTCGTGCAGGCCGCCTTGGAAGACCTCCTCTATCTGGGCATACCCCAGCTGCGAATAAAGGCTGCCGGCCAGCCGGTGGCAGTTATGTCGTTTGCCATGAGATTCGGCGATCATGTCCAGATAGCGCACCACCCGGCCCAGAGTGTAAACCAGAGAACGGGGCATTTCCTCGCGCAGGATCAGGAGTTCGGCCACCAGCCAGGGTTTGATGCTGTCCCGATAGAGCCAGTGATAGGACCCCAGCGCCGACACCGAGCGCAGGATCGTCGCCCACTGGTAATAATCCACCGATCCACCGAGGCTTTCCCCCTGCGGCAGCAGGACGTGATATTTCACATCCAGGATGCGGGCCGTATTATCCGCCCGCTCCACATGCAGGCCAAGATTGACAAAGGCAAAGGCTTCGTCCCTGAGCATGCCGCCGCGAATGGCGCCGTGGAACAGCGTCGCCCGGATCTTGACCCAGTCCAGGAAATTGAGAAGATTGTCCCGGTTCAGGCTCTTGCGCCAGTGGCCGTTGAATTCCAGCCAGGTGTGATTGAGAAAGTCCCAGGCATCCACCGTCAGGGCGGTACGCACCGCCCGGCCGTTGGTGCGGGCACTTTTCAGGCAACTCATGATCGAGGAGGGGTTTTCCTCATCCAGGCAGATATAGGAAATGGCGCTGTCCAGGCTGGCCTCGCCATGTTTTTCGATCAGGCCGGCTTCCGCCGAGGCGGCAATGACAGTGGAGCGCCATTCATTGCGCGGTCCGCCGCTTTCCCACTCCGGCATCTGGTTCATCCGGTAGCCGACCTCGAGGATACGGGCGAGATTCTCCGCCCGCTCCATATAGCGGCCCATCCAGTAGAGGCTGGCGGCAGTACGGCTAAGCATTGCCATTCCTCCCCTCTTCCAGAATCCAGGTATCCTTGGTGCCCCCTCCCTGGGAGCTGTTGACCACCAGGGAGCCCTGCTTCATGGCCACCCGGGTAAGGCCGCCGGGCACCAGCCGGACCTTGTCGGCGCCAACCAGGACAAAGGGCCGGAGGTCCACATGGCGCGGGGCAATGCCGTCCTCGACAAAGGTCGGGCAGGTGGACAGGGCCAGGGTGGGCTGGGCGATGAATTCGCCCGGGTTGGCCTTGATCCGCTCCGCATAGGCGGCGCATTCCTCTTTGGTGGAGCGCGGCCCCACCAGCATGCCGTAGCCGCCGGAGCCGTCCACCTCCTTGACCACCAGTTCCGGCAGATGGTCCATTACATATTTATAGTCGTCGTCCCGGGCGCACCAGTATGTGGGGACATTCTTCAGAATCGGCTCCTCGCCGAGGTAAAAGCGGATCATGTCGGGCACATACATGTAGATCGCCTTGTCATCGGCGATGCCGCCGCCGACGGCATTGGCCAGCGTCACCCCGCCGGAGCGATAGACGTTCATCAGGCCCGGCACGCCGAGGGCGCTGTCCGGCCGGAACGTCAGCGGGTCGAGAAAACCGTCATCAATCCGGCGATAAATTACATCCACCTTCTCCGGACCGCGAGTGGTGCGCATGAAAACATTATTGTCCTGGACGAACAGGTCCTGGCCCTCGACCAGTTCCACGCCCATGTTATCGGCCAGAAAACTATGCTCGTAATAGGCGGAATTATAGATCCCGGGCGACAACACCACCACTTTGGGATCACCGTCGCAGCGGATAGGGGCAACCGTTTTGAGACTGTCGCGGAGATCGTCCGGATAGCGTTCCACCGGCGCCACCGCATGGCTGTTAAACAGGTTGGGGAACAGCCGCATCATCACTTCGCGGTTCTGCAGCATATAGGACACGCCGGACGGGGTGCGGGTATTATCCTCCAGCACGTAAAATTCGTCCGGGCCCGTCCGCACCAGGTCAATGCCGGCAATATGGGTGTAAATCCCGCCCGGCACCCGGACCCCGCACATTTCCGGCAGATAGGCCTTGTTCAGCATGACAAGGCGCTCCGGAACAATGCCGGCGGCGATAATTTCCCGCTTGCCGTAGACATCCGCAAGGAATTTATTCAATGCCGTGACCCGCTGGGTCAGCCCCTTTGACAGAAATGCCCATTCCTTTGCCTGCAGGATACGGGGCAGGATATCGAAGGGGATCAGCCGTTCGGGATCTCCACCTTCGCCATACACGGCGAAAGTAATCCCGATGCGGCGGAACAGGGCCTCGGCCTCGGTCTGGCGCACCCGCAACATTTCCGAAGGAACTTCCTTCATCCAGGTTACGAATTTTTCCATACCGTCCCGCGGGCTGCCGTCGGGCAACTGCAGCTCATCGAAAAATTCAACCAGGGCAAAATCGTCAGAAGTCATGGTCCGGCCTGTCCCTCCTCATATAAGGAATTGTACTGCAAAGCCTGTGCCAATTCAAAAAACCGCAGAAATCCATATATTTCTACGACTCTCCGCCGCAATAAAGATGGAAAAATGCCTAATATTTAGACTGCCTAATTTTAGTGCATATAATTTAGACTGTTTGACGTCATTCTCTGTCGCAGACACGCAGAGCCAGAGTATAGCATATTTTTCGAGGATCCGGGCCTCATTGCATGCTGTGGAATACGGCCGGACTATTGCAGGTCCAGTTTTTCCATCAGCTGCGCGCGATATTCCGCCGCTTCAGTCATCAGCGGAGACTGGCGCAGGCGATGCACTTCCTCGCCGCTGTAGGGCTTGAAATCTTGCGGCAGATTGTCGGGGTCGTAAGTGGCCAGCATCCAGTTCAAAAGCTCGGCGGTCTGCTGGTCGGAAAGCGGGGAAAAGGCGACGCCCGGCACCCGGGCCAGATAGTCCCGGCCGCCCTCCACAGACAGGAATTTGGCGACATAGCCGTTCATGGACGGCACTTCACCGACCACACCACTGGCATCGGGCTTGTGGCAGCCCTGGCAATTCAGCATCCAGTTGACCTTGGGCGGCAAATTGCCCGCCATGGCGGACAGGGCCCCGGCCCCGGCCAGATAACAGCCAAGGCCCAGCAGCATCACTATCCTGTACAGCGGGCGTCCCATCCGCAGTCTCCTAGTCGGTTCCGAACACGCCGGCCCGTTTGTTCATCACATCACGGGCCCGGACTTTGGGATTATTGTCGAGGATGGCTTTCACTTCCTCTTCAGTGAAAGGGGTCCAGTCGTCCTGGTCTTTCAGGCCGTTCAGCTCTTCCATCACATAGTTGAGCACTTTGGCCATGCCGTCAGTCTTGAGGGCCGCGGCCTGTCCCGGCATCATGCTGCTGTAGGCGACGCCGTCAACGGTCAGCGGGCCCATCAGGCCGGCCTTGAGCACCAGCACCAGATATTCCCGGCCCGCCTCGCTGGCGGCCAGCGGCTGCAGCCGCCCGGCAAGGGCCGGATAGGCCCCGGGAACACCCTGTCCGGTGGCCAGGTGGCAGGCGGAACAACGTTTATACAGCTGGGCGCCGGTCTTGGCCGGTGCGGCAGAGGCGGACGCAGCCACCCCCAGCCCGAGGCAGACCAGGCCTGCAATCAGTTTCTTCATCCTATTGCTCCAGCGCCAGACCGATGACCACAGCTGTGGAACAGGTGTAAATGCTGCTTTCGGTGCCCAGGCACCAGTTGGTGTCATTGTTGGCCTGGGGACGAACCATCGGACGGTCGCCTTCATTGCGGTTGCACATGCAGCGCCCGCAGCTGGTCTTGCCGCAGCAGTCGTTGTAGGAAATGATATAATTCTTGCCGTCGGCCGGATTCTGGCAGGTGCCGATCCAGGTAATCGGGCTCATTTCCGTTCCCGGCGGACAGGCGCTCTGGCTGCCGCCGCAGCAACTGCAGAGGAAGCCGTCGATGGCGCAATAGCGCCAGTAATCGCAGCTGGTGGGATCACCCGGATCCTCCGGATTGCCGGTGCTCTGCGGGGCCACGCCGGGATAACCGCCCGTGGCGCCGGTGGAGGCGCGGGCGACCGGCAACACCGGAAACGCGGTCGCGCCGACGAGAGCCGTCCCAAACCCGGCCAGAAAGCCGCGACGGGAACTTTTCTGCGCCACTTTGCGGGCCATTTTTTCAGTCAGTTTGTCTAGAATACTCATGGTTCCTCTCCAACTCTTTAGGCCGGTTCACGTTTGTTGAGATAGTCCTGAATGGAATGGACGCCTTCCTGTTTGGCCACAAACAGGCTGTCCAGATGCTCCCGGCTGTTGACCAGCCCCATGGAGGCGATTTTTCCCTTCTCATCGATCAGGACGCTGTAGGGCAGCTTGGCTACACCGAACTGGCGGCCGAGAATTTCAGAACTTACATAGGGGAATGCTTCAAGCCCCTGGGCCTTGACATATTCCTTGTGCGCCTGGTCGCTGCCGTCACTGGCCAGGATCACATCCAGCCAGTCACCTTCCGCCCTAGCGATGGATTTCACCGCCGGCAGCAGACTTTTGCAGACCGGACAATCCGGTGACAGGAAAAACAGCAGCTGGCTGCGTTTACCGTCCCGCGTTCCGCCGATTTCCTGCATCACCCCGGTCAGGGTCGGCAGGCTCATGGACGGGGCGTCCTCGCCCGGCTTCAGAACTTCGTTCATGGACAGGGCGCCCGCCGGGGCAATGCGCTCATATAACACACCGATCTGGCGGGTCAGGGCGAAACACAGCACCCCGAGACCGATCACGGCAATCCACAAAAAGACCTGGGAAACAATCAGAGCCTCAACCATGCAGCTGCTCCTTCTTTAGAATATAGTTTAGATAGTGGGACCTGTTGGAGAGCAATTCCTCCAGGCACATATAGATGAGCCCCAGGAACAGAACCCCGCCGGCAATATTGATGAAGTCAGCCGGTACAAATGACCGCTCCGCCACCGGAACAACCGGCAACAGGGCCAGCAGGGCCAGAACCGCATTGCGCGGCAACATCCAGAAACTGAGCCGGCTTTCCCGTTGTCCGAAATGACAGCCGCAGTCGATTTCCAGCTTGCCCCGGAACAGGGAGACGGCGATCAACAGCCCATAAAGGACAAACATCCCCGCCGCCAGAAATCCCGCCATGGCGGCCGTCGCCGGCACAAGCAATCCGAGCCCGGCAACCGCTTCCACCAGCGGCAGCAGCAGGACCGGGATAACTTCAAGCGCCGGCGGCACAAGTTCATATCCCCGAACGGCCCGCCGGAAGTCATCCAGGTGACGCACTTTATGCAGGGCTGAAACAATCAGCAGCAGCCCGACAAAAAGGCTTCCGGTGGAGATGAAGACCGGATCGATCATTACTGATTTTCCTCGACCGCATACATGATGAACGGCGTCGCCGTATCATTCACGGCAATGTTGCGGATATGCTTGCCGGACCCGGCATCATAGACGTCCAGGGTGAATTCGGCGTTGACCACCGCCAGCAGCGGCTTCTTGGTATTGGTCACCTCGATGGAGACACCCCAGGTCTTCAGCTTGATCCGGTCAATGCGTTTCTTTTTCTTGACGTCATAGACCCAGACCTCGGAGCCGCCGTTTTTATGGCTGCCCTCGACGCCGCCCTCATGCACCAGCACATAGAGATGGCCCTGCTTGTCATCGGCCACCAGATACCAGCCGCCGGGACGCCAGTTTTGGGCTTTATCCTCTTCGGGAATCAGGGACCAGGACGGCAGTTTCCTGGCGGTCTTGCCGTTCAGGTCGATCGGCATCACATCCCCTTTGAGGGTGGGGAAATAGGCCACTCCATCGATCTGGCCCATTTTCATGAACATGGCGTTATTGTCGATGTCGTTAAAGCTTTCCGTCACCTCCTTTTCAGAGATCTGGCCGTCATCGCCAAGCGCCAGGCTCATAAAGGTGCCGTTACCGCACATGGTGGCAAAACCCTGCTTGCCGGTGGGATAGACCAGGCTGCAACCCGGGATCGGGATTTCATTGACAATTTTGCGCGCGGCAATGTCGATCACATAGACGGACGCGGCCGGCGTGAAGTTGAAGGCCAGCACAAATTTGCCGTTTCCGGTCTGTTGCAGGGTCCCCTTCTGCGGCATGAACTGGCCGCGACCGTTCGGCAGGATGACTTCGTCGACCGGCGCCAGGTTTTCCTTGTCATAAATGGTCAGAACATCGGTGCGCTCGCCATAAGTGCCGCGGCTGTAGAAGGTCTGCGCGGAATAAAGTTCCTTACCGTCCTTTGACTGCAGGAAAGCGCCGAACATGGCTGCGCCGAAAGAGCCTTTGTAGTGTCGGTTTTCAGACCCGATGTCCATCAGGACGATCTTGCCGTCGATCATGGCATTGAAATTGCCGTCCGCCACAAAGATCCAGTCCGATGGATAGTCAGACGGGAGCGTCGCCACATTGGGAATCTCCTCGATTTCCAGTTCCGCTTGACCCACGGCAGGCCACACACAAGCTGCACACAGGGCACCAATCAGGGCTTTCCTCTTCATTTCCGACTCCCGAATATTTATCAAGATAAATTAGTACACTCGTCCTAAATACCAAAATCCACAAATTTAGTCAATAATACTAAAGCGTCACCCGGCAAGGCGCCGTCTTGCCTCAGGCGCTTTTCCCCCAGTTCCGGACCAGGTCCAGGAAATTCTGTACCGCCAGGTCAATCACCTCGCGGCTTTTGCTGTTCCAGCCCTTGTCATGGCCGATAAATATGGTGTGTCCCTCGATTGCCGCGGAAATATAGAGCGCCAGTTTTTTCCGGTCATCGGCCCCGAGGTCCGGCCTGACCTTGGCGATCAGCTGATTGATCAACCCCTGTTCCCGGTCGTAAAGGCCCTGCACCTCGCCATTGACCACCGGATCATGATTAGCCATGGCCCAGAGTTCGGGAAAGAACCGGGTGGTTTCCCGGGTCAGCAGGTCCTGCATGATGAATTCCAGACCCTGCGCGAGCTGCTGCTCCCCGGTCAGGCTGCTGTCGGCCATAATCTCCCGGATATCGTCCGTATAGCCCTCGAGCGCCACATCCAGCAGCACATGAACCAAGTCCTGCTTGGTGGCGAAATAATAGGTCAGGTTGCCCACCGTCATGTTGCAGCGGGCCGCGACCTTGCGCATGGACAGACCGGCATAGCCTTCCTCGATCAGCAGGGACTGGGTTGCTTCAAGGATCTCCAGCACCTTGGCGGCCTTTTGTTCGGTCAGGTCCTGGAAATCAGGGTGGGTCAGTTTCAGTTTTCGCATAGGCCCCTCTGTCCGGCTGTTGCGCCGGTTGTGTTATTGTGTCCGTCCTTTAACGCGCAGACAAGTAAAAAGCGCGACCCGAAGGCCGCGCTTTCGCTTCACACAATTTCCGTCAGGATCAGAAATTATAGGTCAGGTTGACACCCCAGGTGCGCGGCATGCCATAATATTTCTCGATCAGACCGAACAGGCCGCCATTGGTGACGTTCCCGGACAGGTCGAAGGTCTGCACCAGATAATTTTCATCCGTGAAGTTTTTCACAAAAGCGCGGACGCTCCAGTTTTCATCCGGTGAATAGTAGGTCACAGACGCGTTGCCGATGAAATAACCGTCCTGGGTCGACGCCGGAAGGTTGGTCAGGGCAAAGTAATGCTTGGCGCGATACTGGCCATCCGCCTGCAGGGCCACACGACCTTCACCGGCATCAAATTCATAGCGGATCAAACCGTTCAGGTTCCATTTCGGGGTCTGCACCGGTTTCACCTCGGTGCCAACCGGGAACAGGCTGTCCACATCGTCAACACCGTCACCGTCCGTGTCCACATTAGTAGTGAGACCAGTTACCTCGGAGACCGTCACATCGGTATAGGCGATGCCGAAGTTCAGATCGAGGCCGTCAACCGGGTTAGCCTGGATTTCCACCTCGAAGCCCTTGTTTTCCGCCTGGGCGTTCAGGGTTGAAGTATCCAGTCCGATGATGGAGAAGGCCTGATAGTTGTTATAATCATAGTAGTAGGCTGCCGCATTGATGCGCAGACGACCGTCCATGGTGTCCCACTTGAAACCGACTTCATAAGCATCGAGTTTTTCCGGGTCATAGGTCATGAAGGGCTCGGTCACGGCAAACGAACTGGGCAGCAGCGGTGCGTTATAGCCGCCGGATTTCACACCCCGGTTCCAGCTGGCATAGACCAGCAGGTCTTCTGTAGGTGTATAGTTGATCTGGGCCCGGGCTGACCAGTTGCTGTCACTGCGGCTGCCATCATAAGGCACATTCGGCAATGCCGGCGCAATAACCGCGGCATTCGGATCCTGCCCGCTGTCGGACGTATCCGGATACCACATCAGCAGGTTGTCATAATGATGGCTCTTGTCCTCTTCGATCCAGCGGAAACCGCCGATCAAAGCCAGCTCATCAGAAAGCTGATATTCCAGCTGGGCAAACAGGGACCAGGTTTCCGTATCGGTTTCATAGGGGTTGTAAATACCATTGAAGCCAACGTCCGCTAGCGGCAATCCAGCGGGAATATCAGGCTCGAACGCCCCCACATCGATCAGAGCCTGGAACAGTCCCGGCATAATACCGCCGTTGGAGTCGCGGACTTTCAGATCCATATAGTAAAAGCCGGTCACCCATTTCAGGTTATCGGTTTCGCCGTTGAGACGCAGTTCCTGGGAGAACTGTTCTGAATCCGTGGTCAGGAAGAAGTTGAAATAGTCAAACGGCGAAGCATCGGAATCCTCAATATAGTCACGCTTTACCGTCTGGTAGTCGGTGATGCTGGTCAGGGTGCCCCAATCCTGGTCCCACTTGATAGTGGCGGTATAGCCTTCGGTATCCAGGATGTTATGGCCCTGACGGTTATAATCACCGGCAAAGTTGTCACCATCCAGATCCACATAACCATCAAGATCCACGTTGGGAACGCCCGGTGTAGCGTCTCCGGTGGGCAGGACAGCGGATTCATATTCGAAGAAACCGGTACGAATATCCTGTTGACCAAAGCGGGCGTTGAGCAGGATTTCCAGTTCGTCAGTCGGCTGGAACAGCGCCTGCAGACGACCGGCGCTTTCGTTGGCGTTGTTCAGTTTTGAATCCGGTTTCAACCGGTTGGTCACATAACCGTCACCCTGGTGCGTGGCAAAGGAGGCGCGCAGCGCGAACTTGTCATTGACCGGAATGCCGACGGCGCCCTGGAACTTCATGCGCTCGAAGCTGCCGTAGGAGACACTGCCGTAGCCGTTAAATTCATCCAGGTTCGGCTTGACGGTGATATAGTGAACCAGGCCGCCGGTGGCGTTACGGCCGAACAGGGTGCCCTGCGGGCCGCGCAGCAGCTCGACGCGGTCCACGTCAAACAGCAGGAAGCCGGCGCCGGACATCTGGCTGATATACACCTCGTCCACATAGACGGCGACCGGGCTTTCCACGTTGGTGGTAAAATCATTATTGGCGACACCGCGGATACCGATGGCATAGTTGGCTTCGCCGTTGGGCTGCAGGGTGGCAACCCCGGGGGCCAGAGCGGTTACTTCCTGGGCGTTGGTATAACCCAGCGCCTTGAGCTGTGAACCGGACAGGGCGGTAATCGCGATACCCACATCCTGCGCGGACTGCTCACGTTTCTGGGCGGTAATCACCACCTCTTCCATGAAGATTGAAGAAGATTTTTTCTCTTCTTCCTGGGCGTATGCGCCTGATGTGGCCAGCGCGGCAAAAGCCGTAGAAGCGGCCAGGGCGGCTTTAAAGGCATGTCTTGCGGTGTCGGATTTGTTAAACAGCATTTGTCTCTTCCCTTGGTCGTTGTGGGATGGATAATAAAGAAATATCCTCCCTCAAGGTATTTCTTCATCCCGTCCATCAATGGACTTATATACGGAGACCATAGTCTCACGTCCCGATTATAGCGACTGCAGGCCGTTTTTCACCAGTAGACAAAGGGATCAAAAAAAAGACAGGGATTAATACTATAGTATCAGACCCTGTTCCTGCCGCCGTCGCTTATAAAGTTTTCCCTATATTACAAGATGTTAGGAACAACTTCAATAGCTCATGCAAGTCAGGCCGTGATCCCAAGGTCTAGTTTTCTGACTTCCCCGGACATGGGATAATCCTGGCTGACAATTTTACCCGGCGGCCCGAAAGCGCGATGCCTGTTCAATGACTGGCGGACTGCAGGATGTAAAATCCAGAAAAATGGCCACAAAATATGGAATGGAGAGACAAATGGACGCAGTAACCGACAGCAAATCTGCACTGGGAGAAAAAGCCGGAAAATTCATCTCCGGCACAAAGCAGATGCTGATTGACGGCAAATGGGTATCCGCCGTTTCCGGCAAGACTTTCACCACCATCGACCCTGCCACCGGCAAGGTCATTACCGACATCTGCGAAGGCGACAAGGAAGATATCAACCAGGCCGTGCTCGCCGCCCGCCGCGCCTTTGAAGACGACGCCTGGCGGGATATGACTCCCAGCGCCCGGGAACGCCTGATCCATCGCCTGGCCGACCTGATTGAGGAAAATGCCGACGAACTGGCGGAACTGGAATCGATCGACAACGGCAAGAACAAGGCCATCGCCCGCATGGTCGATATCAATGTGGCCATCGAAACCTTCCGCTATATGGCCGGCTGGCCCAGCAAAATTGCCGGTGACGTGCTGCCGCTGAGCACCCCGAAAACGCCCGAAGCCCAATTTTTCGGCTATACCCTGCGCGAGCCGGTCGGCGTAGTCGGCCAGATCATTCCCTGGAACTTCCCGCTGCTGATGTGCGCCTGGAAAATGGCCCCGGCGCTGGCCTGCGGCAACACCATCGTCCTGAAACCGGCCGAGGAAACGCCGCTGACCGCCCTGCGTCTGGGTGAACTGATCTGCGAAGCCGGCTTCCCGGACGGGGTTGTGAACATCGTTCCGGGATACGGCCATACTGCCGGCGCGGCGCTGACCGCCCATCCGGAAGTGGATAAAATCGCCTTCACCGGCTCCACCGAAGTGGGCAAGATCATTGCCCGCGAAGCCGCCGACAGCATGAAAAAAGTCTCCATGGAACTGGGCGGCAAATCCCCGGCCATCATCCTGCCCGATGCAGACCTGAGCGTCGCCATCCCCGGCGCTGCCAGCGCCATCATGTTCAACCAGGGCCAGGTCTGCTGCGCCGGTTCGCGCCTTTATGTGCCGGACAACCTCTATGATGAGGTCATCAACGGCGTGGCGGAAGCCGTCTCCTCCATGTCCATCGGACCGGGCCTCGATGCCAACAATATGGTCAATCCGCTGGTCTCTGAAACCCAGTTCCAGCGGGTGATGGGCTATATCGATATCGGCCGCGAGGAAGGCGCCGAAGTGATCACCGGCGGCAAACGCCGCGGCGACAGCGGATATTTCGTGGAACCGACCATTCTCGGCAATACCACCCAGGACATGAAAGTGGTCCAGGAAGAAATTTTCGGCCCGGTGCTCTGTGTTCAGCGCTATTCCGACATGAGCGAAATTACCAGACTGGCCAATGACAGCATTTACGGCCTCGGCGCCAGCCTGTGGACCCGGGATGTGGGCAATATCATGCGCTTCGTCCCCAAGATCAAGGCCGGCACCGTCTGGGTTAACTGCCACAATATTCTTGATGTCGCCATGCCATTTGGCGGCTTCAAACAGTCCGGTTACGGACGCGAGCTGGGCAAGGATGTTCTCGAACTCTATACCCAGACAAAGTCAGTCTGCATCATGGCCTGACGGCCGGCAGTGCAGACTTTCTCCCACTACCTCACGACCTTAAACGACTGGAGGTCCTTTCCCGGCGAAAGGACCTCTTTTTTCTGGTGATCGCTTCAGAACCGGATAAAATCAGCATCAGACACGATGATATGGAACCAAGATGACTGATCCCTGTGACGCAGAAATTAAAAGGGCCTTTTCCCTGTCCGCTGATGAGCGGACAGCGGTCAGGGAATTTTATGATGGCCTGTGCATTGCTGAGGAACGGCCCGAAGCCGTGATCTTTTTCTGCTCCCCGGAATATGACACTGCCGTGCTGGAAAAAGAGCTCAACCGGCAGTTCGGGGATATCCCGCTGATCGGCTGCACCACTGCCGGCGAAATCACTCCCGAAGGCTATCATGCGGGTTCCATCACCGGGGCCGCGCTCAGCCGCACCCATTTCACCTGCGTCAGCAAACGCTACGACAGGATCAGCAAATTCAACATCCAGGACGGCATCGAATTCGGCCGCAGCCTGAAACATGAGCTTCGCCGGGCGGTAGACAATGTCAGCGGCTCCAACAGCTTTGCCTTTATGCTGATCGACGGCCTGAGCAACGCCGAAGAGCGCGTCACCGCTTCGCTGGGCAGTGAACTTGGGGAAATCAGTATGATCGGTGGGTCCACCGCCGATGACTTCAAGCTGAAACAAACACAGATTTTCCATGAAGGAAAGTTCCGCACAGACAGTGCCGTGGTAATGCTGGTTCACACCGACCTGCCGTTCCAGGTGTCCTACACCCATCATTATGTGGCCAGTGACGCCAAGGCGGTTATCACCGAGGCCGATCCAATCACCCGTGAGGTGCTGGAAATCAACGGGCTGCCCGCGTCCCAGGAATATGCCCGGCTGTGCGGAGTCGAAGAACAGGATCTGGATATCGTCATCGCCAGCAAACATCCCGTGATGGTCAAGGTCGGCGGCACCTATTTTTCCCGCGGCGTGATGGGAATCGACCATGAAAAACACAGCATCAGGTTTGCCTGCGCCATCGACAAGGGTGTAGTCTGCAGCATCGCCCGCCCCGACGACCCGCAGTTAAACCTCGAAACACTTTTCAGTGATATCTCGTCGGAAATCGGCCCCCTGTCCCTGGTGATCGGCTGCGACTGTGCAGCCCGGAAAATGAATTTCCAGATCCAGGGCATCCTGGACGAAATGTCGCAAATTTATGCGGCCAACAATGTGATCGGTTTCGCCTCCTTTGGTGAACAGTTCAACACGCTGCATATGAACAACTCCTTCTCCTGCATCGCTATCGGCAGAAAGGCGCAAGTCCGTGACTGAACGTTCAAGCCGCTTGAGTGACGAGGAAATCAAACGCTTGGTGATGGAAAACGCCCGGCTCAACAAGACCGTCCAGGTGCTGATGGAGCGCGTGGAACGGGACATGGACCAGCAACGGGACAGTTTCTCCCTGTTCCAGACCGCCATCAACCTGGAAAAAACCGTCGAGCTCAGGACCCGGGAACTGAAAATCCTTAATGCCCGGCTGCGGGAGGAACTGGACGTCAGGGAAAAGGTGGAGGACGCCCTGCGCATCGCCAAGCAGCAGGCGGAAGACGCCAACCTCAGTAAAACCAAATTCCTGGCCACCGCCAGCCATGATTTGCGCCAGCCGCTCAATGCAGCCCGGCTGTTCCTGGAAACGCTGGAGGCTGAAACAGACGATGGAAACGAGGAGACCGTCCAGCGCATCAGCACCTCGCTGGACGCGCTGGATGATCTGCTCAGTGTCCTGCTGAATATTTCCCAGCTCGACGCGGGCGGCATCAAACCCAACTTCACCCATTTCCGGGTCCAGGACCTTTTGGACCGGATTGTGCCGGAATATATCAAGACCGGGGAGACCCGGGGCCTGGATGTGCGCATGGTGCCCTGTTCCGCCGTCATCTATTCCGACGAACGATTGCTGGAAACCATCATCCGCAACTTCCTCAGCAATGCGGTCCGCTACACCAAGCGGGGACGGATACTGGTCGGTTGCCGACACAGCGATGACGGCATCATGATCTGCGTGCACGACACCGGCATCGGCATTCGCGAGGACAAGCTGGAAGCGATCTTCGAGGAATTCACCCAGGTCCATGAAGACCGCAGCATCGGCACCCGCGGCATCGGCCTCGGCCTGTCCATCGTCGACCGGATCACCCGGCTGCTGGGCCTGCCGGTTCATGTGGCCTCGGTGGAGGGCAAAGGGTCAAGGTTTGCCGTTACCGTGCACAAGGGAGAACCCGCAGAGGTCGCAACCGGCCAGACCAGCCGACCGGCCGTCTCGACCCTGCCGGACCTGATGGGCGAGCGGGTAATCGTGGTCACCGACAATGATCCCCAGGTGCTGGAAGGGATGGAAGCGCTGCTCAGAAGCTGGGGCTGCCGCACCGTGGCCGGAGCCTCTGCCGAGGCCTGCCTCGTCAACCTGATCAGCAACGATCTGGAACCGGCCATGATCATCGCCGACTACCATCTGGACGGCGGCGTAAACGGCCTGGATGCTGCCGCCGAGATACAGGCGGAATTTGAAGCCCTGCTGCCGGTACTGATCATCACCAGTGACCGGGACAAGGAACTGGCGGACCGGATCGCCGGTAAAGACATTCCCCTGCTCTATAAACCGGTCAAGCCGGCCCGGCTGTCGAGCCTGATCCATCATTCCCTGAGTGAGAATCTGGCCGGACTGCAGGACTGATCTTAAACTCAGGACTGGGCGATAAGGTTCTTGGCGGCAATAACCGCCTGCAGGCGGTTATTGACCTGCAGCTTGCGCAGGATCGCCGAGACATGGGCCTTGACGGTAATTTCCGAGATATCCAGTTCGTAGGCGATGACCTTGTTGGGCTTGCCTTCGGCCAACAGCTCCAGCACCGCCATCTGGCGCGGGGTCAGGCTGGCCTTTTCCGCATCGATGGCCGCGGCACCGCCACCGGTCACCGGCATCTGTTCGGGCGAGCGCTCCCCGCCACCGCCCAGGGCCTGGGACGGGATATAGCTGTTGCCGCTGCGCACCAGCCGGAGCGCATTGCGCATCACCTCGCGCGAGGAGGATTTGGGCAGATAGCCCATGGCGCCATAGGAAAAGCTTTCGCGCACCGTTTCATCATGATCGGTGGAAGAGACAATGACAATCGGAGTCGAGGGCAGCTTGTTGCGCAGGCTGATCAGGCAGGAAAATCCCTCGGCGCCGGGCAGCAACAGATCAAGCAAAATCATGTCGAAGTTTTCGCCGCTGTCGGTCGCCGCCAGCGTTTCCGCAACGTTGCAGACTTCAAGACAGTCCACGTCTTCTTCATAGACAGAGCTTACAATATCGCTCAACGCTTCCCTGAACAGAGGGTGATCGTCCGCGATCAGTACCCTGTTTAATGCCATACCTGCTTCCTGCTTCCTAGAACCTCACCGGCCAGAGCTTACGTCATTCTAGTCGCGCAAACAATCTTTATAGGTCTCGCGCAGGGTGATTTTCTTGATTTTGCCGGTCGCGGTCAAGGGCATTTCATCGACGAAAAAGACCCGGTCCGGCATCCACCATTTGGCGATCTTGCCGTCGAGGAAAGAGAGGATTTCCTGTTCGGTCGGTTCCGCCCCGGGTGCGGCGCGGATGATCAGGATCGGCCGTTCCTCCCACTTGGGATGGTAAACGCCCACCACCCCGGCCTGCAGCACCTTGGGATGGCCCACCGCCAGGTTTTCAATGTCGATGGAGCTGATCCATTCGCCGCCGGACTTGATCACATCCTTGGCCCGGTCGGTGATCTTGATATAGCCGTACTGGTCCAAGGTCACCACATCGCCGGTCGGGAACCAGCCGTCCTCGTCCAGCAGCGCGCCGCCGTCGCCGCGGAAATATTCCGCTACCACCCAGGGACCGCGCACCCACAGGTCGCCGTAAGTCTGCCCGTCCCGGGGCACCGGATTGCCCTGCTCGTCCACCACCTTGATCTCGAGGCCGTACTGCACCCGGCCCTGCTTGCTGAGAATTTCTTCCCGTTCTTCAGGGGGCAGCCTGTCCACTTCGGGCGTCGAGGAGGCGATGGTGCCGAGCGGACTGGTCTCGGTCATGCCCCACAGCTGCAACACCTTGACGCCATAATCGTTGAGGAATTTCTCGGTCATTGCCTTGGGCACGGCCGAACCGCCGATCATGGTGCGGCTGAGGCTGTCGACCCGCTTGCCGCTGCTTTCCAGATACTGGAACAGCATGGTGAAGACAGTCGGCACGGCGCAGGAGAAGGTGACCCCCTCGCTCTCGATCAGCTGCTGGATGCTCTCGCCGTCCATTTTCGGCCCCGGGAACACCAGCTTCGCCCCCAGCATGGCGGCTATATAGGGCAGGCCCCAGGCGCTGCCGTGATACATGGGCGCAATGGGCATGATGACGTCATAGACCGACAGGCCGAAGGCGCTGTTCTGCGCCGCGCCCAAGGCGTGAATGATGGTGGAGCGGTGGGAATAAAGCACGCCCTTGGGATTGCCGGTCGTGCCGGAGGTATAGCACAATGACGAGGCGCTGCGCTCGTCAAACTCCGCCCACTCCAGTTCCCCGCTCTGCTCCGCCAGCAGCTCTTCATAGCAATGGACGTTTTCCAGCGTGGTCTCCGGCATATGATCCCGGTCGGTCAGGACCACATAACCTTCCACATCCCGGAAGCTGGAGGCCAGCTTCTCCGCCAGCGGTACAAAATCCAGGTCGATGAACAAATAACGGCCCTGGCCGTGGTTGACGATATAGCTGATCTGTTCGTCAAACAGGCGCGGATTGGCCGTATGCAGCACGCAGCCGATGCCGGACACACCGTAGAACAATTCGAAATGCCGGTAAGTGGACCAGGCCAGGGTGGTGATGCGGTCGCCGGATTTGATGCCTAGCTTGTTGGTCAGCGCATTGGCCAGCTTCCTGGCCCGCTGTTCCGCCTCGGCATAGGTATAGCGATGGACCGGACCCTCGACGGTGCGGGTGACGATTTCGGTCGTGCCGTGATATTCCGCTGCATAGCGGATCAGGGAGGAAATCATCAATTCATTTTGCTGCATCAGGCCAGGAATGGTCATTGTGCGGCTCCTCTACTCAGCCCTCAGGCGGTTTTCTGTTCAACGATTCCCAGTTCCTCGATCATGCTGTCGCGCATGATGAATTTCTGGATTTTGCCGGTCACCGTCATGGGGAATTCGTCGACAAAGCGGATATAGCGCGGGATCTTGTAATGGGCGATCTGGCCGGAACAGAACTCCTTGATCTCTTCCGCCGCCGCCTCCTGCCCCTCCTTGAGACAGATCCAGGCACACAGTTCCTCGCCATATTTAGCGTCCGGCACCCCGAACACCTGCACGTCCTGGATTTTGTCATGACGATAGAGGAACTCCTCAATCTCCCGGGGATAGATATTTTCGCCGCCGCGGATCACCATATCCTTGACCCGGCCGACGATGTTGCAATAGCCGTCCTCGTCCAGGGTGGCGAGGTCACCGGTATGCATCCAGCCCGCCTCGTCGATGGCTTCGTCGGTGCGTTCCGGATCGGCCCAATAGCCTTTCATCACGCTGTAGCCCCGCGTCAGCAGCTCGCCCTGGACCCCGGCCGGCGTCACCTGGCCGTTTTCGTCAACGATTTTCACTTCCACATGGGGATGGATGCGGCCGACGGTGGAGACCCGTTTTTCCAGGCTGTCGTCGCGGCTCGACTGGAAACTGACCGGGCTGGTTTCGGTCATGCCGTAGGCGATGGTCACCTCGCTCATATGCAGGTCGGAGACCACCCGCTTCATCACCTCGATCGGGCAGGACGCCCCGGCCATAATACCGGTGCGCAGGCTTGACAGGTCAAAGCTTTTCAACTCCGGATGATCCAGTTCAGCGATGAACATGGTCGGCACCCCGTGCAGGGCGGTGCATCTTTCCTCGGCCACCGCCTTCAGCGTCAGCAGCGGGTCAAAACCGTCATTGGGATAGACCATGCAGGACCCGTGGGTCACACAGGTCAGGTTACTCATGACCATGCCAAAGCAATGATAGAGCGGCACCGGGATGCAGAGCCGGTCCTGCTCAGTGAAATTCATCGCCTCGCCGACGAAATAGCCGTTGTTGAGGATATTGAAATGGCTCAGTGTCGCCCCCTTGGGCGAGCCGGTGGTGCCGCTGGTGAACTGGATGTTGATGGCGTCATCGGGAGTGAGAACCCCCTTCAGCGCCTCCAGCCGCTGATAATGACTGTCGTTGGCAAGGTCCGGGATGTCGGAGAAATTGAAATAGCCTGGGGTTTTGTCCTCACCGAGTCGGATTACCGTCTTCAGTTCCGGCAGCCGCTTTGCTTTCAGTTCCCCCGGCGTACAATCGGCCAGCTCCGGCGCCAGGTCATTAATCATGGTAATATAGTCGCTGGACTTGAAGCTGGCGGCCGTGACCAGCGCCTTGCAGCCCACCTTGTTGAGTACATATTCCAGTTCCGCACGCCTATAGGCCGGGTTGATATTGACCTGGATGATTCCGGCCTTGGCCGTGGCAAACTGGGTGATGACCCATTCGGCGCAGTTGGGCGCCCACACCCCGACCCGGTCACCCGGCCTGAGGCCCAGCGCCACCAGTCCGGCGGCAAACTCATCCACCTGTTTGGCGAACTCGCTGTAGGTCCAGCGGATGTCCTGATGGCGCACCACCAGGGCTTCGCGGTCACCGTACAGATCAACTGCCTCGTCAAAGGCCTCGCCGATGGTCTGGTACCGCAGGGGCCTGTCGGAAATCCCGTTCACATAGCTCTTTGCAAGCTTTTGCATATTATACCTCCACTATATGCTGAAATTTTACCGCGCCGGGCCGCACCGGTCCATTGGACCAAGGCGTAGTATCGCCCGGGCAAAATCATCATTCTTTAGTATCATTTTACCATGCACAGGCGCTATAAGGGGGCGGAAAAGTGGAAGTGACGCAGATGAGTGAACATAAGTTACCCGCCCTGTACATTGATGCCGACGCCTGCCCGGTCAAGGACGAGGCCCTGAAGGTGGCCTATCGCCACAAGCTACCGACCTTCCTGGTCAGCAACCAGTGGCTGCGCATGGAAGTGGGCCCCAACGTCAAGAAGATTGTCGTGTCCGAAGGCCCGGATGAGGCGGACAACTGGATCGCCGAGCAGATCACGGCGCGGGACATTGCCGTCACTGCCGATATTCCGCTCGCCAAACGCTGCCTGGACAAAGGCGCCGTGGCGCTCGGCCCGACCGGCCGGCCGTTTTCGGAAGAGAATATCGGCATGGCCGTGGCCATGCGCGACCTCAAGGCGCATAGGCGGGAAACCGGCGAAAGCAAAGGCTATAACCCAACCTTCACCAAGGCCGACCGTTCACGCTTTCTGGAAATTCTGGAAAAGCTGGTCCGGGAAAAGCAGCGCCAGCATTGATTAAGGTGCTGACCCACACCATCCGCTCGATCCCTATTCCATCCGCTCAATCAGGGTGCGCAGCACACGCTTGAGGACCTCTTCCTCCTCTGTGCTGTAGCTTCGCAGAATTTGTACCTCATGCTCCTTGGACTTGACCAGCAGGTCGGAGATCATGTCGCGCCCGCGGTCGGTGATGCGGACCAGGATGGAACGGCGGTCATTGGGCGCATTATGGCGCTTGACCAGGTCCTCCCCCTCCATGCGGTCGAGGATCTTGGTCAGGGTCGGCTGCTTCATCAGGACCGCCTTGGCCAGTGTGCCGATGGTCATCTCCCCCACGTCACTGAGCGCCGCCAGAATACGCCAGCGGCCACGGTCGATTCCCGCTTTTTTGAGAACTGGTGTAAAATCCTCCGAAACCAGGTGACTCGCCCGGGCCAGCAGGTGGGACAGGTAATTATCCAGGAAACTGTTGTCGGCGCTTTTTGTCACGCATGTACCTTTGTATGAATTTTCATAATTTTACTTTTCATATATAATAGCCTGTGTTACGCTTCATGTCTATCGATTCAGGGAAATAAAAATAAATGAAAACAGTTTTTGACGTTTTTTCCAAAGCGGTTGAGGCCTATGGCGACCGCCCCTTCGTCCATATCCCCCTGTCGGCGGCGAAAAGCTATAGCGACAGCGCGATAGACTACACCTACGCCGAGGCCTCCCGCGAAGTGGAACAGCGCCGGGCCGCCTATGGCGCGGCCGGCTATGGCGTGGGGCACCGGGTCGCCATCCTGCTGGAGAATCGGGCCGACTTTTTCTTCCACTGGCTCGCCCTCAATGCGCTCGGCGTCGGCATCATTCCCCTGAATGCGGAAGCCAGTCCCCAGGACCTGCACTATATTATCTACCACGGTGATGCCGACCTGGTGGTCAGCCTGCCGGAAAAAATGACGCTGGTCGAGGAAGCCATCGCCCTTGAGCAAGAATCCGAACACCCACCGCTTTGTTCCGCCACCCTGGAAGGGTTGCCCCCGGCAACGCGTCCGGCGCTCGATCATATTCCTGATACCGCCACCGAATGCGCCATGCTGTTCACCTCCGGCAGCACCGGCAATCCCAAGGGCTGCGTGCTCAGCAATGAATATTTCATCGCCTTTGGCGACTGGTACCGCAATGTGGGCGGTTACTGCGAGCTGCACCCGGGAGAGGACCGGCTGTTGACCCCCTTGCCGCTGGTGCATATGAATGCGTTGGCCTGCTCCACCATGGGCATGATGGGCGTCGGCGGCTGTATCATCCAGCTCGACCGCTTCCATCCCAAAAGCTGGTGGGACAGCGTGCGCGACAGTGGCGCCACCATCATCCATTACCTGGGCGTATTGCCGGCGATCCTGCTCAATATGGAGCCGGGCGACAAGGACAAGGCCCACAAGGTGCGGTTCGGCTTTGGCGCCGGCGTCAACCCCAAACACCATGCCGCCTTCGAGGAACGGTTCGGCTTCCCGCTGATCGAGGCCTGGGCCATGACCGAATCCGGTTGCGGCGGCTGCGTCATCGCCAGCCATGAACCGCGCCATGTGGGCGAATGCTGTTTCGGCCGCGCCACCGACGAGGTGGAATACCGGCTGGTGGACGACGAAGGCAACGACGTGGACCCGGGCCTGCCCGGCGAGCTTCTGGTCCGGGCCACCGGGGATAACCCGCGCTACGGTTTTTTCGACCATTACTACCAGAACAGCGAAGCCACCGAAGAAGCCTGGGAAGACAATTGGCTGCACACCGGCGATATCGTCCGCGAAGGCGCCGACAAGTCGCTCTACTTCGTCGACCGCAAGAAGAATGTGGTGCGCCGCAGCGGCGAGAATATTTCCGCCCTCGAGGTGGAAAATGTGCTGCTGCTGGACCCGGCCGTGGACACGGTTGCCGTGGCCCCGGTCCCGGACGAACTGCGCGGCGACGAAGTGATGGCGCTGATCGTGGCCAAAGCCGGCAAAACCGCCGGCGAGGCACTGGCCCGGGACATTTTTGACCGGTCCATGGAGCAGCTCACCTATTACAAGACCCCCGGCTATATCGCCTTTGTCGACGAGTTGCCGCTGACCGCCTCAAAAAAACTCAAACGCGGCGATGTGAAGTCAATTTGTGCTAAACTGGTGGAAGAAGGCCAGGCCATTGACCTTCGTCACCTGAAGAAACGACCAAAAAAGGACTAGGGGACGGATATGACCAGCAAACCGCGGAACATACCGGCCTCCTATGACAGCGTCGCCCTTGTGGTGCCGGTCACGGTGCCTTACAGCCGCTTCAGCGAGCATGGCGCGCAATGGTATGTGGGGCGGGCGCTGGCGGAACTGGTCAACAGCGCCGGGATCGAAAAGGCGGACATCGACGGTCTCGCCGTCTCCAGCTTTACCCTAGCCCCGGATAGCGTCATTACCCTGACCCAGTATTTCAGCCTGACCCCGCGCTGGATCGAACAGATCCCGCTCGGCGGCGCCTCCGGTGTGGTGGCGCTGCGCCGGGCCGCCCGGGCGGTGCAAAGCGGAGACGCGGAGGTGATCGCCTGCATCGGCGCCGACACCAACAAAAAAGAAGGCTTCAGGGAACTGGTGGAAAACTTCAGCACTTTTTCTGCCGCCGCGGCCTATCCCTACGGGGCGCCCGGTCCCAACGGCGCCTTCTCGCTGATCACCCAACACTATATGGACAAGTTTGGCGCCAGGCGCGAGGATTTCGCCCGTATCGCGCTGGCCCAGCGCCATAATGCGCAGGCCTATGAGCATGCCCTGATCAAAAAGCCGCTGAGCCTCGACGATTATCTTGACGCCCGGCCAATTGCCGGGCCGCTGCATATGTTCGACTGCGTCATGCCCTGTGCCGGGGCCGAGGCCTTTCTGGTCATGTCGGTGGATCGGGCGAAAAGCCTGAAGCTGCCGTATGTGGAAATCCGCGCCGCCGACGAACTGCACAACGCCTATAGCGACGAGGATGCCGTGCAATACCGCGCCGGCTGGAAGACGTTCGCCCCCGCCATGTATGAGCGCGCCGGAGTGGGGCCAAAAGATATGGACCTCTTGTATACCTATGACGACTATCCGGTCATCTCCATGATGCAGATGGAGGACTTGGGATTCTGCGCCAAGGGCAAGGCCGCCGAATTCACCCGGGTCAACCCGCTGACCTGGGACGGCGGCGGGCTGGTGCATAACAGTTCCGGCGGTCAGCTGTCCTGCGGCCAGGCCGGCTCCGCCGCCGGCTACATGGGCGTGGTCGAGGCGCTGCGCCAACTGACCGGCAGCGCCCTCGGCCAACAGGTCGCGAACGCGCGACGCGCCACTGTCAGCGGTTATGGCATGATCAACTACGACCGCGGGCTGTGCGCCACCGCCGCCGTGCTGGAAACGGGAGGCGTCCAATGACCATCAAGCTTCCCGTCTGCACCAGTTGCGGCAAGACCCAGTATCCGGTCCGCGAAATCTGCGGCGAATGCCTGTCCGACCAGCTGGAATGGCTGGAGATCCGGGCCGAAGGCGAACTGCTCGCCAGCGTACCGCTCTATCACAGCCTCGAGGAATTCTTTCAGGAGCGCCTGCCCTGGCCGATCGGCTCGGTCCGGCTCGAGGACGGCACCGTCATGATGGTCAACCTCGGCGAGGAACATACGCAACCCGGCACGGAAGTCAGCCTTTCGGCCGAACAGGATTACAAGGGCCGCACTGTTTACTGGGCCCACAGGAAGGAAGAAACAAATGAGTGAACGTCCCGCAGCCGTTGTCACCGGCGGCAGCGCCGGCATCGGCGCCGCCATCTGCCGCCACCTGCTCGACGCCGGCTATGATGTCGTCAGCCTGGCCCGTGGCAAGCCCGACTATAGCCACGACAATCTCAGCTTCCGCGAAGTGGACCTGGCCGACCCGGACGCCACCCGCGAAGTGGCCGAAGAACTGGCCAAAGACTATCAGGTCACGTCACTGGTCAATAACGCCGGCGTGATCCGCCCGTCGCTGATCGAGGAGGTGAAGCTGGAGGACCTGGACTATCTCACCAACCTGCATCTCGGCGCCGCCATTACCCTGACCCAGGCCTTCCTGCCGGCCATGAAGGACGCCGGCTTCGGCCGCATCGTCAATATGTCGTCCCGGGCCGTGGTCGGCCTGCCGACCCGCACCAGCTATGCCGGCACCAAAGCCGCCATCATCAGCATGACCCGCACCTGGGCCATGGAGCTCGGCAGGCACGGCATCACCGTGAACGCCATCGCCCCCGGCCCGATCGTGACCGACATGTTCACCGACGTGATGGCGGAAGACAGCGACCAGGCGCGCGCCCTGGCCGCCAGCATTCCGGTGCAGCGCCTCGGCAATGTGGATGACATCGCCGACGCCACCCTGTTTTTCCTGAAACCCTCGAGCGGCTTTATCACCGGCCAGACCCTGTTTGTCTGCGGCGGCAGCAGCCTCGGCTCGATTTCGCTTTAAAGGGAGAAAAGACCATGTATACCACAGACTCTATCCGCCAGCTCGTGGAGCCCAGCCGCGTCCATCGCAGCGTCTATACCGATCCGGAACTGTTTGATCTGGAAATGGAGCGGATTTTCGGCCGCGCCTGGATCTATATGGGCCACGAGACCCAGATCCCCGAGTCCGGCGACTTCCTGACCGTCAATATCGGCAAACGGCCGGTCATTGTTGCCCGCGACGGCAAGGGCCAGATCCATGTCATGCACAACCAGTGCACCCACCGCGGCGCCAAGCTGGAAGGCAAACCCTGCGGCAAGGCCCGCATTTTCCGCTGCTGTTACCACGGCTGGACCTTCAAGACCGACGGCACCCTGATGGGCGTGCCCGACAAGAAGGGCTATGACGGCACCGAGTTCGATATCCACGACCCGAAAATGAGCCTCAGGCAGGTGCGCACCGAAAGCTACCGCGGCTTTATCTTCGCCACCCTCGACAGCAACATGGTCGACCTGGAAACTTTCCTCGGCGACGCCAAGACCTCGATCGACAATATGATCGAGCGCTCCCCGGAAGGCGAACTGGAGATCGCCGGCGGTGTGCTGCGCTATCGCCATAACTGCAACTGGAAATTCTTTGTCGATAACCTGAACGACACCATGCATCCGATGGTGACCCACAAGTCGGTCGGCGACGCCTGCAACGCCTATATCAGGGAGCTGCCGAACCCGGACGAATATTCCCGCGAGGCGGATATTATTTCGCCATTCGGCTCCTCCTATGAATTCTTCGACAAGATGGGCGTCTCGGTCGGTCCCTACGGCCACGGCTTCACCGGCGGCAAGATGAGTATCCACAGCGAATATCGCGACATTCCCGGCTATATGGAAGCCATGTACAAGGCTTACGGCGAGGAGAAAACCCACGACATCCTGTCCATCAACCGCCACAACACCATTTACTACCCGTCGCTGACCATCAAGGGCGCGATCCAGGCGATCCGCATCGTCCGCCCCATCTCCGTCAACGAGACCGAGATCGAGACCCTGACCTTCCGCCTCAAGGGCGCGCCGGACGAAATGCTGCAGCGGACCCTGCTCTACTCGCGCCTGATCAATGCCCCCTCCTCCATGGTCGGCAGCGACGACCTCGAAGCTTACGTGCGCCTGCAGGAAGGCCTGCAGTCCGGCGGCAGCGAATGGGTCGATATGCAGCGCTATCTCGGCCGCGAGGAACATCCCGACGGCCATATGACCCGGGCCATCGGCACCAGCGATATCGCGCTGCGCAACCAGTATCACGCCTGGCTCGACTATATGACCCATGAAGCCAGGAAGGAGGCCGCGTAACATGAGTAGCAAACCCGACATGCAGGAACTCGAAGCCTTCCTCTATCACGAGGCCGACCTGCTGGACAGCGTCGACCTCAAGGCCTGGATCGAGCTGTTCACCGAAGACGGCGACTACTGGATGCCGGTGACCCCGGACCAGGAGGACCCGCTCAACCATATCTCGATCTTCTATGACGACCGGGCGATGATGACCATCCGCTATCATAACCTGGACCATGCCCAGGCGCCGTCCAAGCAGTATCCGGTCAGAAGCTCCCACATCCTCGGCAACATCCGGGTGCTGGAGCATGACGAAGCGAGCGGCAACTGCACGGTGAAGTCAAACTTCCAGGCCGTGGTCTTCTACCGCACCCAGACCGTGTTTGCCGGCACCTGCACCCATACTTTGGTGAAGGATGGCGACAGCTACAAGATCAAGCGCAAACGGGTCGACCTGATCAACTGCGACGCCTCGCACAGCTCGATCATCAGTTATATTTAAGATAAGAAAAGCCCGGAAGTTCCGGGCTTTTCTTAGGACACAATCGTTACCACGCCCACTGCGGCAAACAGGAGCGCCGCCGCAATATGGGCGGCTTTCATCGGCAGGCGGCGCATCAGCGCTTCGCCGGCATAAACCACCGGCACATTGGCGATCAGCATGCCGAGCGTGGTGCCGATTGTCACGATCAGGACCGAGTCATATTGCGCCCCCAGCACCACCGTCGCGATCTGGGTCTTGTCGCCGATCTCAGCGAGGAAGAACAGCACGCTGGAGGCAATGAAGGCGCCATATTTGTCGAATTTACCGTCGCCGTCACCGTCCTTGTCCGGGATCAGCAACCACAGGGCCAGCAGGATGAAACTGCCGCCAACAATCCAGCGGCTCATATCCTCAGGGACATACTGCACCGCCCAGTTGCCCGCCCACGCGGAAATGCCGTGATTGACGAGCGTCGCCGCCAGGATGCCCATGATAATGGCCGGCTTGTTGCGGTAGCGGGTGGCGAGGAACAGGGACAAAAGCTGGGTCTTGTCACCGATCTCGGCCAGCGCAACGGTCAGGGTGGAGGTAAGAAGGGCATCCATGGGTTACACGTTACTTTCCGGCTTTGCGCCGTTTGCTCCAGGTCCACCAGTTTTTCTGTTCTTTCGGCAGGTTCGGGTCGCGGGCCTGGGCAATGGCGCACTGAAACACATCGAGGCAGCAGATATCATGGGGCTCGCCGGTCTCCAGGCATAATCGGTCATAGAGTTCCTGCCCGTTACAGGCCGCCAACTGCGCCACCGTGGTGACGCCGAGCAGCTGCAAATCCCTGACCGTCGCCGGGCCGACGGAGGCAAGGTCGATCAACCGGCGATTCTGTGCCATTTCAGGACTCTGTGTCGGCATGCTTTACACTCCACCATATAAGATTTTACGTATAAATGTTGTTTTCTGCGCCCTTCAGCTGTCTGGCACGGTCCTTGCTATCTTTTAGTCTAATATTTTAATATTTGCTGTCCCTGACCACCCGGGACGCCCAGTTTGGAGAATATAGTATGAAAAAAATGATTTCCAGCCTGATCCTGTCCGCAGGCCTCGCCTTTGCCGCCTCCTCCGCTTTTGCGGCGGCGATCTACACCGACCAGGCCAGCTTTGAAGCAACCCTGACCGACATCGTGATGGATGACTTCAACGACGACAACGCGGAATATGATTTCGTCAATAGCGCCGCCAACATGAAAGCCCTGTCCAGCGGCTCCATCGGCTACGAGAGCACAGGATGGAGCGCACCGGACTGGAACATTGTGGGTTCTGGTTACATGTGCTGGGGCTGTAACGGTTCCGGCATGATCCTGCTCGATGATACCAACATCACCGCCGCCAACGGCGTGTTCGGGGTTGGCTTTGATATCCGGTGGAATGGCGGCAGCCTGCCCTATGACGCCTTTGTTACTTACGGCGACGGCAGCACCGAAACCTTTGACCTGGGCAGTGGCGCCCGCTTCTTCGGTCTGACCTCGCTGGACCTGATTTCTTCTGTTCACTTCACCCAGGAAAGTGGTGAACCGACCATTGATGGAAGTTTTGGCCTCTACAGCGTCACCATCGGGAATGCCGCCGAGGTGCCGGAACCGGCGCCGCTGGCCCTGCTCGGCCTGGGGCTGGTCGGCTTTGGCCTGGCCCGGTGCAAGCGCTAAGCCGAACACAACAGACTAAATGAAGAAGGCGGCCACTGAGCCGCCTTTTTTAATGACCTCTCCTAACGCTTCCACAGCGGGGCGGTCAGCCGCCGCTTGCCGTCTTGGGTCAAGTGGACCCCCGGCTCATCAAGCGCCTCCCGGTCCCAGAGCTGGCAGGTCACCACCTTGTGCTTCTGGTCGAGGCCCTCGCAGTAATTGGTATATTTGCAGACATTGACCGCCGCACCCGCGCCGGTTTTAACTTTCAAAAACCAGTCCGGGTCGGCCATGGCCTGGCGGGCGAGCCCGACCACATCGGCCTTGTCGGCCTGGAGGATATCCTCCGCCTGATGGAAACCGTGAATGCCGCCCGCCACCACCATCGGGGTGTCCAGTCCGGCATCCTTCAGCACCTTGCGGATATGGGCCACCGGCTCCACATTGCGGCCATACGGGCCCTGCTCGTCGGAGATAAACTGCGGCATACATTCATAGCCGCTGGGCCCGGTATAGGGATAGATCGCTTCGCCCACCTTCGGCGGCAGTGCGTCTTCGAACTTGCCGCCGCGGGAAAAAGACAGGAAATCCATCCCGGCTTCGGCAAATTTCTGCGCATAGAAAGCCGTGTCCTCCAGAGTGCTGCCGCCGTCGATACAGTCTTCCGACAGCATGCGGCAGCCGAGCACATAGTCGTCACCCACCGCCTCGCGGCAGGCGGCGTAAACTTCCAGCGGCAGACGCACCCGGGCCTCGGGCGTGCCGCCGTAACCGTCGTCGCGGGTGTTGAGCCGGGACAGGAACGACGCCATGGTATAGGCATGGGCGTAATGCAGCTCCACCCCGTCGAAGCCCGCTTCTTTCGCCCGGCGCGCGGCGTCGGCAAACAGGCCGGGCAGCACCTCGGGCAGGTCGCGGATATGGGGAGGTTCGGTATCGGTGACCCGCTCCCGGTGACCGCGTTCCAAGTCCTCTTGCTCCCGCGGACTGAGGATCTTATGAAGCGCCTCATCATCCAGCACCCTCAACGCCTCGCGCACCACCTCCTCGGGCCAGTCTTCGGCGCCCAGCGCCTTGCGATGCGCGGCGGTGATCCTGAGGAAACGGCCGAGGAACTTGTCCCGGTCGGGACGGCGGCGGATGGACAGGAAATCGATGATCTGGATATAGAGTTTGCTCTCGCCGCCGCTGGCGCGTTTCACCGCCTCGACGATACGCTTGAGGCCATCGATATAGCGGTCATGACCGATCCGCAGCAGCGGGCCGGACGGCACGTCGCGGATACCGGTAGCTTCCACCACGATAGCCCCGGGCCGTCCCATGGCGAAGCGTTCATACCATTCCACCACCGCATCGGTGACTTCGCCGTCCTCGGTGGCGCGCCAGGGCACCATGGCCGGAATCCAGGTCCGCTGCGCGAGCTCCAGGTTGCCGTGCTTCAGCGGCGAAAACAGCCGCGAGTGGGCGGCTTCCTCTTTGCTGGGCCAGGCGCCGGGTTGGGGCGGACATTTGATCTTCTGAGGGGGTTTCCACATGATGAGAACTCTTTTACTTGGGCGTATGCGGGCCGCGGTTGAGATTCTCCCGCATATGCTTGAGGACTTTCATGAACTGGTCGAGATCCGCTTCCGACAGTCCTTCAACCGCAGATTTATAGACACTGGCATTGACCGACAGCGCCACCTCCAGCGCCTCACGACCCTTGTCAGTAATGAAGACCTGGATATTGCGCTTGTCCTGTTCCCAGGCCTTGCGGGTGACCAGACCGTCCCGCTCCATCCGCTCCAGCATGCGGGTCAGGGTCGACATCTTGATCACCCCCTTGCGGGCCAGTTCGTTGACCATGCTCGGGTTCTGATCGCCGAGCAGACCGAGCACCCGCCACTGGGTCTGGTCCATGCCTACCGCTTTGAGCGCCTTGGCCATCTCGGCGGTATAGGTCGCCGAGGTCCGGTTCAGGTTATAAAGCGGGGAGTCATCGAGATTGAAATCCTTGTCCCCGGGGGCCTTGATGGTCATGCTCTCTCCCGCTGTTTCAGGCCGCCGCCCGGGTTGACGTCACTTCGTCAAGGGCCGCCGCCAGGGCCACTCCCTCCTCATCCTTGAGCGCGGCCGCTTTCAGCTTTTTCAGTTTTTCCGTGGCGTCGGCGTCATTTTTGAAGTCCGCATAGGCCGCCATGATCTTCGCCACATTGCCAAGGCCCCGCTCGTGGGTGCCGCTATAACCCTTGATCAGCCGTTGCAGGCCGGCCACTTCGCAACCCAGCTCATAGTCGATCCGGGCGGCGTCCTTGACCTGTTCCAACCACTCCTCGATGCGGGTGGTTTCCTTTTTGAACCGCAGACTGCCGCGGCGCATGCCCTTGAAGCTGCGCAGCATATAGAACAGCAGGAAACCCGGCAGACGGGTGGTGGTGATGCGCCGACCCTTGCCGAGGAACCTGTCAAACACGGCGCGCCAGGCTTTGCTGCCCAACAGGTAGCCGCCGAGCCCGGCCGGCAGGATGTCACACATTTCCTCGAGCCGCGGATGCAGATATTCGGACACATGGACGATCTGTCCCTCATCCGCCTTGACGTCATCGCGGAACCGGTCGAAGCGGGAGGCGCGGACCTTGAGGTCGGCAACCCGGATGGTATCGTCATAGGCCATGGCCAGCGCCAGGTAGCGGGCCATCGCCTTGGTCAGGCCCCAGCTCCGTTTCTCGCCACCCAGCTCCCGGTCCAGATCGGCAATTTTCTGCAGGCGATCGAGATAGAGGTCGGCATAGGCCGGATCCTGATAATCGACCAGCTTCTTCAGCCCTTCGGTGATCAGGAACTGGGCATGGCCGGGGAAATCCTGTTTCATACGTTGCAACAGCGGCGCCACCGCCGGCGACGGCTGGCCGGACGGATTGGCGATTTCCGCCTTTTCCGCTTCCGGCAACTGGCCTTGGGCCCGCTCGAAGCCGAGGGCAAAGCCGCGCAGGTTGGACTCGACCGCTTTCTTGGTGTCTTCGATGGTCTGCTCGAACGCGCTGCGTTCAAACGGCAGGGCATTGGAACCGGCCAGCGCGCCGAACAGCACCGAGCTGATTACCGCACCGACGGAGCGGGCGGCATCATCCATATTGAAACAGATAAACTTGCCGGCGCTCTGTTCGGACAGGCGGCGCACATTGTCGAGCTCGCGGCGACCGTCGCCCATTTCCTGTTTTTCGACAATGGCATAGTCGCGGTGATCGGACGCCAGCAGGGTGGTCTTGTCGGTGACAAAGCCGCGTACCAGCGAACGGCCCGCTTCCATCATCTCGGAGGCGATGACGATATCCACATCGCCCGGGATCGGGGTCAGGGCCAGCACCGGTTTCTTGCCGGCCTGTTCCGCCAGATGGGCCGGGAACAGCTCGATATAATAGATGGTGGCGCCGGTGCGCTGGGCGACGCCGGGCACGGAGGTATATTGCGCCATATAGCCCTGGCTTTCCGCCAGGTCGAGGATCCATTTGGACAGCACGCCACCGCCCTGGCCGCCCATGGCGATGATGGCGATGTTGATGGGCCGGTCTTGTGAAAGCTGGGTCATGTCTTATCCCTCCCCGAAGCTGTATTTGGCGCGTTTCTTGTCGATCCGGCGCTGCAGGAAGCCGATCACGCTGTTCCTGATCCCGGAGGTGAAGCGGTCCCAGCCGTTGGGATTATAGAGCAGTTCGGCCCGGAAGAAGGACGGACACAGCACCGCCGCATGGGTCACTTCACCGCACACGCCGCAACCGACGCAGTCATTGTTGACCCAAGCGACCGGGTCCTCGCGCAGCGGATCCGGATTGTCGCGGATGGTCAGGGACGGACAACCGGACAGGCGGATACAGGCATGGTCGCCGGTACAGGTGTCGGGGTCTACACCAAAACGTGCCCGCACAATCCGTTTGCCGTCCCTGATGGCTTTGTTGCGCTGGGGTTTCTCCCGGCGCTGCCGGTTCAGCATACATTCGCTCTCGGCAATAATAACCTTCGGGCCCTTTTCCGGGGTAGTCATGGCTTCGCGGAGCACCTTGACCATTTCACTGATGCGATAGGTTTCCACCGTGCGCTGCCACTTGATACCGAGCCCGGCGATGGCCTTGCTGATGGGATTGTTGGTGCTTTTCGACTTGTTGAGCGCCCGCGACGACAGGATATCCTGGCCACCGGTCGCCGCGCTATAGCCGTTGTCGACAATCACCAGCAGGTTGTCATTCTTGTTGAACACCGCATTACCGACGCCGCTGGTCAGGCCGTTGTGCCAGAAACCGCCATCGCCCATGATCGAGATGGTGCGCTTGTCGGATGCGGTGTTGAAGGCCGAGGCCCCGGACCAGCCAAGACCATAGCCCATGGTGGTGTTACCGATGTTGAACGGCGGCAGGATCGAAAACAGGTGACAGCCGATATCGCAGCTGACATGGATGTTGCCCAGTTCCCGCTGCAGCAGTTTCATGGCCGTAAACACCGGACGTTCCGGACAGCCGGTGCAGAAACCGACCGGCCGCGCCGGCACTGTTTCCGCCAGCGAGGCATGGTCTTCCTGGCTCAGCGCCACCGGCAGGGCCGGGCTTTTGGAGACCACGTCCGGGCTGTTCTTGTCATAGAATTTACGCACGCCGTCCAGGATCACCTGGCCGGTATATTCTCCGGCCAGCGGCAGCACGTCCTTACCGTGCACCTTGGTCTGCAGGTCCTTGCGGCGCAGGATGGTGTTGATATTCTGCTCCAGATATTCGGGCTGGCCCTCTTCCACCACCAGGACCGCTTTCTTGTCGACACAGAAACCGGCCACCTCGTCATCGATCAGCGGATAGGTGACGTTGAGGCAGTAAATGGGGATATCGGTATTGCCGTAATGGTCGGCGAGACCCAAGAGCGCCAGCGCCCGCATCAGGGTGTTATACATGCCGCCCTGGACGATAATGCCGCAGTCGCCACTGTGGCCGCCGAGAAATTCGTTGAGCTTGTTGTCCTTGATGAACTTGACCGCCGACGGCCAGCGATGATTTACCTTTTCATGCTCGTGCACAAAGTTGCTGGGCGGCAGCACCACACGGCCATAATCCCGGGTCGGATTTTCCATGGCTTCGCGCAGGGTGAAATCCGGACGCCGGTTTTCCTTGGCGATAAAGCTGCCGTGCACATGACAGGCGCGGATGCGCAGCTCCAGCATCACCGGCGTGTTGGAGGCTTCGGACAGCTCGAAGCCCTTCTCCACCATGTCGACAATGGACTGCAGGTTGGGACGGGGGTCCAGCAGCCAGAGCTGCGACTTCATGGCAAAGGCGTGGGAACGTTCCTGCATGATGGAGGAGCCTTCGCCATAGTCCTCGCCGATGATGATCAGGGTGCCGCCCATGACGCCACTGGACGAGACACTGGCCAGGGCGTCGGAGGCCACATTGGTGCCGACGGTGGATTTCCAGGTCACGGCCCCGCGCAGCGGATAGTTGACCGACGCCGCCAGCATGGCGGCCGCCGAGGCTTCGGAGGCGCTGGCTTCAAAATGAATATCCAGTTCTTCGAGGATTTCCTCGGCATCCGCCAGCACGTCCATCAGATGGGAGATGGGCGCGCCCTGGTAGCCGCCCACATAGGAGACCCCCGACTGCAGCAGCGCCTTGGTCACCGCCAGGATGCCTTCACCGCGGAATTCCTCCCCGGCAGCGACCTTGAGGTCCTGAACTTCTTTTGCAAATGATCTTTCAGCCATAATCCACCCGTCTTTTGATTGTGGGGAGCCGTCCCCCCAAAAAATCAGGAAGGGCGGAGGACGACTGCCATTGTCAAAGCCTAGGATATATTAGTTGAAAAATCAAATGATTTTTAGATTAATATATCCACTCTTATGAAAAAGCCTGCAGGCCCGTGATGGCCCGGCCCAGGATCAGGGCATGCACGTCATGGGTGCCTTCATAAGTGTTGACCGCTTCCAGGTTCATCACATGACGAATCACATGGAATTCGTCGGCGATTCCGTTACCGCCGTGCATGTCACGGGCGGTGCGGGCGATCTCCAGTGCCTTGCCGCAGTTGTTGCGCTTGATCAGGGAAATCGCCGGAACACCCAGCTTGCCTGCATCCATCAGGCGCCCCGCCTGCAATGCCGCATGAAGACCGAGGGCGATTTCAGTCTGCATGTCGGCCAGTTTCTTCTGCACCAGCTGGGTGGCGGCCAGTGGGCGCTCGAACTGGATCCGGTCCAGGGTATACTGGCGCGCGGCATGCCAGCAGAATTCAGCCGCGCCCATGGCGCCCCAGGCAATGCCGAAGCGCGCCTTGTTGAGGCAACTGAACGGCCCTTTCAGGCCTCTGACTTCCGGGAACTTATTCTCTTCCGGCACGAATACCTCGTCCATCACAATCTCGCCGGTGATGGAAGCGCGCAGCGAGAATTTACCCTCGATTTTCGGCGCGCTGAGGCCTTCCATGCCCTTTTCCAGGATGAAGCCGCGAATATCGCCTTCATCATCCTTGGCCCAGACCACGAACACATCGGCGATCGGGCTGTTGGTGATCCACATTTTGGCACCGCTGAGGCTGTAACCGCCGTCCACCTTGCGGGCGCGGGTTTTCATACCGGCCGGGTCGGAGCCGGCGTTGGGCTCGGTCAGGCCGAAACAGCCGACATATTCACCGGTCGCCAGTTTGGGCAGGAATTTCTGTTTCTGTTCCTCGGAGCCGAATTCATTGATCGGATGCATGACGAGGGAGCTTTGCACGGACATGGCGGACCGGTAGCCGCTGTCCACCCGCTCCACTTCGCGGGCAACCAGGCCGTAAGTCACATAGTTGGTGCCGGCGCAGCCATAGCCGTCAATGGTACAGCCCAGGAGGCCAAGCTCGCCAAGCTCATTCATGATTTCCCGATGGAAAATCTCGTGCCGGTTGGCTTCCAACACCCGCGGCATCAGCTTGTCCTGGCAATAGGACCGGGCGCTGTCCATGATCATGCGCTCTTCTTCGGTGAGTGCATCTTCGAGTCCAAGGGGGTCTTCCCAGTTAAATGAAGGTAGTGATGACATTTCTATTTCTCGCTCTAGTCAGGAATAACTGCTGTTGTTTCAATTTCGATCTTGGCGGCGTCCTCGATCAGGGCCGCAACCTGTACACAGGCCATGCAGGGAAATACCCGGCCCATCACATCGCGCCAGGCTGCCCCGATTTCAGACAGATTGGCCAGATACTCGGCCTTGTCGGTGATATACCAGGTCATGCGCACGATATGCTCGGGCTCGGCGCCGGCTTCCGCCAGCACCGCCTTGGTGCTTTCCAGAATCTGGCGGAACTGCCCAACCAGGTCCTCATGCTCGAATTTTTCCTCTTCGTTCCAGCCGACAAGACCGGCGGTAAACACCATGCGCCCTGTCGCCATAATGCCGTTTGAGTAGCCCTTGGGACGGGGCCAGCCTTCCGGCAGTAAAATTTCTCTCATAATAACATTTCCTACTTCATGTTGTCCTGCAGATGCTGCCGGGCAATGACAATTTTCTGCACCTCAGAGGCGCCTTCATAAATACGCAGCGCCCGGATTTCGCGATAAAGCTCTTCCACCTTAACGCCCTTTGTCACGCCAAGGCCGCCGAACAGCTGCACCGCCTTATCGATGACAAGCTGGGCCTGATCGGTGGCATAGAGTTTAGCCATGGCCGCTTCACGGGTGACGCGGGTTTTCTTCACATCCTTGACCCAGGCGGAACGGTAGACCAGCAGCGCCGAGGCATCCACGTCGAGCGCCATTTCCGCCAGCCGCTCCTGGGCGATCGGCAGGTCGGACAGGGTGGCGCCGAACATCTGGCGGTTCACCGCCCTTTCCGTCGCCTCATCCAGCGCCCGGCGGGCAAACCCCAGCGCCGCGGCGCCGACCGTGGTACGGAAAATATCCAGGGTGCCAAGGGCGATTTTCATGCCTTCGTCATCGTTGCCGATCTGCCGATCGGCCGCGATCTTGCACTCATCAAAGCTGAGGGTGCCGAGCGGATGGGGGGCAATGACATCGATGCGGTCGGCAATGCTGAAACCGTCACAGTCCTTATCCACGACCACGGCGCTGAGCTTCTTGCCGTCCTTGCCGTTGCGGGCGAACAGGGTATAGAAATCGGCAATGCCGCCGTTGGAAATCCAGGTCTTGCTGCCGTTGGCGACAAAACCGTCGCCGGCGCGTTCCAGCCAGGTCTGCATCGCCGCCACATCAGAACCCGCATCGGTTTCCGACAGGGCGAAAGCGGCGATTTTTTTTCCGGACGCTACATCGGGCAGGTAGGCCTGCTTCAGCTCATGGGAGCCGAAGGTGCTGATGGCGCCGGAGCCCAGCCCCTGCATGGCAAAGGCAAAATCGGCCAGCCCCGAATGGCGGCCAAGGGTTTCCCGGATCAACGCCAGCGAGCGCACGTCAAGATTTTCATGCACCCCGCCGTAGGCTTTGGGCACCGCATAGCGCAGCCAGCCGGCATCGCCCATCACTTTAACCAAAGTACGACAGGTGTCGTCCACATTGTCATGGGCCCCTTCCGCATCGACAATGGCCGGCAGGTTGGCATGGCACCAGGCATCCAGATCCCGCGCCAGGGCGCGGTGATGGTCTTCAAAAAAGGGCCAGTCGAGATAGCTTGTGTCAGACATCGTCAGTTCCCTTCGAACACCGGCTTTTCCTTGGCGATAAAGGCATGATAGGCGCGGGCGAAATCCTCGGTCTGCATACAGATAGCCTGGGCCTGGGCTTCCGCTTCGATGGCCGTATCCAGGCTCATGTCCCATTCCATGTTGAGCTGGTTCTTGGTGATGCCGTTGGCGAAGGTGGGCCCGCTGGCCAGCCGCTTCGCCATTTTCATGGCTTCCGCCTCGAGCTCTTCCTCGGCCACCACTTTGTTGAAGTAGCCCCAGCGTTCGCCTTCCTCGGCGCCAAGCGCCCGGCCGGTGAACAGCAGTTCGCTGGCCCGGCCCTGACCGATAAGGCGCGGCAGGATGGCGCAGGCGCCCATGTCGCAGCCGGCGAGGCCGACCCGGTTGAACAGGAAGGCGGTCTGGGCGTCCGGGGTAGCATAGCGGAAGTCGGAGGCCATGGCGATGATCGCTCCGGCGCCGGCACTGATGCCGTTGACGGCAGCGATAATCGGCTGCGGGCAACCGCGCATGGCTTTGACCAGGTCCCCGGTCATGCGAGTAAATTTCAACAGGCCGATCATATCCATTTTGATCAGCGGACCGATGATGTCATGCACATTGCCGCCGGAACAGAAATTGCCTTCGGTACTGCCGAACACGATCGCCTTCACTTCGTCGATATAGACCAGCTCGCGGAAGAAATCCCGGAGCTCCGCATAGGACTCGAAGGTCAGCGGGTTTTTCTGCGACGGCACATTGAGGGCGACGCGGCCGACTCCCTCCTCAAACTGCCAGAGGAAATGTTCGGGTTTATAGGTTTTGGGGTCCAGGCTCATGCCACATCCTTTTCCTTGTTTGATGCAAACGGCGGCAGCTGGCTCAGCAGATCCTGCAGGGCCGTGAGGTCTGCTTCCGATAATTCCTTGAACGTCTCCCCGATCCATTTCCGGTGCTCGGCCGCCATTTTCCGGAACAGGGCCTCGCCTTCATCGGACAGGGAATAGATCACCACCCGGGCGTCATTGGCATCATTGCGCTTGAGTACCAGGCCTTCCTGGATCAGCTTGCCGATCACCTGCGTGGTGTTGCCTTCACTGACAAACAGCTGACGGGACAGCTCCCCGGCGCGCAGCCCGTTGCGGTTGCCGCGCTGAAGGGCGGACAGGATATCAAAACGCGAAATGGAGATGCCAAACTGCGTGCGCAGTTTCGAATCAATATCCTTCTTGATGGTGTTGGACGCCCTGAGCAGTGCGAGCCAGGTGCGCAGGGTTTTCATATCCCTATCCAGTTCAGTCATACCGGGGTATCCCAAAGTTAGCAGGTGTGTTACAGATAAAAGGCCACTTGATAATTATCCAGCCAACCCGTACAATCATGACATATATTTTAGTGTTAAAATAAAAATTGTCAAATCCAATTATTGGCGATATTATTGCTATATAACGAAGCTATATGATTTTGACGCTGATTACTTTATAAATAAAATAAATGGCAAATTAAATTTCCTGCCGCCCCGGGCGGCGCATACAAACCTAGGATGGGAATGAAACATGACTGACAGCAATGTAAATGCTCTTCTGATGGACGCCCTGGCCTCCGGCTCAGTTGAAGTGGTTGACCTCACCGAAACCCTGCGCCCTGAATATCCGACAATCCAGCTGCCGGAAGAATTCGGCCAGGCCTGGGGGTTCAAAAAGGAAGTGATCTCCCGCTATGATGAGAACGGCCCGGCCTGGTACTGGCACAACCTGTCCTTCAGCGAACATACCGGCACCCATTTCGACGCGCCGATTCACTGGGTCACCGGCAAGGACCTGCCCAACAATAGTGTCGACACCATGCCGCTCAAGGATTTCATCGCCCCGGTATGTGTGATTGACTGTTCAAAGGAAGTGGCCGCCGATCCGGGCTTTATCCTGACCAAGGAGTTCCTGCTCAAGTGGGAGGAAGAGAATGGCAAGATCGAAGCCGGCAGCTGGGTGTTCCTGCGCTCCGACTGGCGCAAAGTGGCCCCGGCCGGCAACTATACCAACATGCAGGAAGACGGCGCCCATTCGCCGGGACCGGACACCGAAGCCACCCTGTTCATGGTCAATGACCGCGACGTGCTTGGTTTCGGCACCGAATGCGTCGGCACCGACGCCGGCCAGGCCTTTGCCTTCGAGCCCCAGTATCCCTGTCACCATTATATGCACGGCGCCGGCAAATACGGCCTGCAGTGCATGACCAACCTGGACCTGCTGCCGGCCAAGGGCGCCCTCATCATCGCCGCCCCGCTGAAAGTGGAGGACGGTTCCGGCAGCCCGCTGCGCGTCATCGCCCTGGTGCCGAAGAAATAAAGAAACACACGCCCGATCCACAAAAAAACGCCCCGATCCGTCGGGGCGTTTTGCTTTTCCAGTCCGGTCTGTCGTCAGGCCTGCAGGCTGCGATAGAGATCGATGCCTTCCTGGGCATAACGGTTGGACACATCGATATCGCCGGACAGGTCCGTCAGGTTCTTGTTCACATCGGCAACCGCCGTCGCCGCCGTCTGCATGTTGGAGGAAATATCCCGGGTTGCCGCACCCTGTTCCTCAATAGCGTCGGCAATGCCGTTCACATTGCCCTGCAGTTCGCCGATTGCCGAACTGATGGAACCCAGCCGGTTGACCACTTCACCGGACACATTCTGCATTCGGTTGATTTCTCCGGAAATCTGCCCGATGGCATCCGTCACCTGATTGGCCAGGTTTTTCACTTCACCGGCCACCACGGCGAAGCCCTTGCCGGCCTCGCCCGCCCGGGCGGACTCAATGGTCGCATTGAGTGCCAGCAGGTTGATCTGGGAGGCAATATCCTCGATCAGCACCACGATCCGATTCATGGCTTCGGCCGCATCGCTCAGTTCCATGGTGGAACTGTTGATGGACTCTGTTTCGGTAAAAGTCTGGTCCGCCGCCTTGCGGGCATGGGCCACGCTGTCGGTAATTTCGTGAATTGAGGCATTCAACTCCTCGGCCGCCGCGGCAACCACCTGGAGCATTTGGTCCGTCTGGGTGGAGGCACTGGCCGCCGACCCGGCCTTGGCATTGGCCTCGCTGACCGTTTTCAGGATCTTGTCCAGATTTTCATCAACGATAGCGCCGACCCGCTCCCGCTCCTGCCGGGCTTTGACCATCTCGGTCACATCCGAGGCAAATTTGACAACCTTGAAAGGACGACCCTCGGGATCAAGAACTGGATTATAGGTCGCCTGCAGCCAGATGTCCCGATTACCTTTGCCGATACGTTTATATTCATCGGCCTGAAATATCCCGTTGCCAAGGTTTTCCCAGAATTTCCTGTAATCCGCACTGGTTTTGAATTCTTCGTCTACAAACATGCTGTGATGCTTGCCCTGGATTTCGTCCAAGCGATACCCAGCGGCCTTCAGGAAATTCTCGTTGGCCGTCAGAATAGTGCCATCCAGCTCAAATTCAATGACAGCCTGCGCCTTGTTGAGGGCGTCGATCTTGCCCGCGTAATCGGCATTGCGCATTTTTTGTTCTGTAATGTCATTGGCAAATTTCACCACCCGGACAGGAACGCCGTCGTCATCCATTATGGGATTATAGGTGGCCTGCAGCCAGATTTCCCGGCCCCCGTTGCCGACCCGCTTGTATTCAGCATTCTTATATTGGCCGGCCCTGAGGTCATTCCAAAGCTGCTGATAGTCAGTGCTGTTTTGTTCCTTTTCGTCAACAAACATGCTGTGCTTTTTACCGCGGATTTCCTCCAGGCTGTAGCCAATAGTATTCAGGAAATTCTCGTTGGCAGTAATAATCGTACCGTCCAGTTCAAACTCGATAATGGCCTGGGCCCGGTCAAGCGCCTTGAGCTTGCCGGCCGCATCGATATTGCCGTTCTGCAGTTCGGTAATATCCGTGGCATATTTTACCACTTTGGTCACCCGTCCGGCGGAATTCTCTACCGGCACATAGGTTGCCCGCAGCCAAAGCTCTTTTCCATGCTTGCCGACACGCCTGAAGATAGCGGACTGATGTTCTCCCTGACGCAGTTCCTGCCAGAACTGCTTGTAGTCTACGCTGTCCCGGTAAGCTGGTTGTACAAACATGCTGTGGTGCTGCCCGGTGATTTCGGAAAGACTGTACCCCGCCGAGTTCAGGAACAGTTCGTTGGCGTCCAGGATAGTCCCGTCCGGTTCAAATTCGATGATGGCCTGTGATTTTGATAACGCTTTCAGCGTATCCCCTGCCTGCTCGTCACGCACGGCGTTGCGTGCGCTCTTCACGATTTTACTAAGCACAACCGACTCCCGCTTTTTTACAAATTACTATTCATTGCGTCTTGATTATTATTTGCAGCGGATTGTCGAGCAAAAGGGTAAAATTATTATTAATTAATTGATATATAAGAATATTCATGTAGCCTATGCACGGTGGCATATAATGAAAAACAAGATTGTTGTTATCCTGCGCTCAATACTATGACAATCGCCACCAGTATGCCGGCCGCCATTGTGATAAAGCTGTACCGACCGGGCTGGGCCTCCACCCGCGGCAACAAATGGCTTGCGCCCACATAAATCAGCGCCCCGGCGGATAATGCCAGGCAATTCCCCAGCAGGACATCATCAATGCGGCTGATAAAGGGATAGGACGCCAGCATCCCCAACGGTGTCGTAATGGCCGCGGCAACAAAAGCCCAGGCGAACGCACGCCGGGGCTCAAACTCACTCTTGCGCAGCAATACATAAGTGACAATCCCCTCCGGAAATTCATGCAGGATCATGCCGATGGCGGCCAGTGTTCCGGTGAAGACACTGACTGTGAAGGTCACGCTGTAGACCATCCCGTCAATAAAGGAATGCAGGCCGATCCCCAGCATCGGGATCAGGCCAATGCCGTAGCGGGCCCGCTCCGGCCGGTCGCAGACATAGGCGGTAATAAAGCGGTTGCAGAGATGCAGGAACAGGAAACCCGCCAGCAGATAGACTGGCGCCATTTCGGTCATGCTGACTGCCCGCGGAATCAGATGCAGAAAGGACACCGAAATCAGTACGCCGGCAGCAAAGGAGGAGAAATAGATGCTGTTGCGGTTGGCCCAGTCCTCAAAACGCCGGATAACCAGCAAACCGGTCGTCGTCACACCGGCCGCCAGCATGGCAGCGATAAAAGGGTGCCAGAAAGAAACGTTCATTATCCGGCGAGGGGGATCTTGTGCATATGTACGTCATGGGCGGAATGCCGCCCCATAATTTCCCGGGCTTTTTCCGCCAGTTCCGGCGTCCTCAGGTTCACCCACAACAAAAAACCGCCATGATCGAGATGCTCCTGGATCTCGTCGGCATAATTTTTTGCCACCAGCCCGGCCAGTATCGAGCCGATGGCCGCCCCGACTGCGCCCGCTGCCGCCGCGGCAAAGATCGCCGCCAGGATGGTTCCACCGGACGCCACGGTGATCGCCGTTGCCGAGGTTGCCGCAATATAGAGCGGCGTGCCCAGCAGCGCGCCCTCGGCATCGCCAATATTTTCCAGAGGCACAAATACCTTCCGCGGCGCTTCCGGGTCATCTTCGGCTTCCTCCACCCGCTGGTAAATATGCCCCAGCTTTTCCTCGATGGCCTTGTCCCCCGCCAGAACACTCAGCTCCTGCTGCATGAACCCATGCTCCTGCAGATCGTCTATGGCGGCCTGCAGGCTCCTGACATCATTAAAAACGCCGACGGCTTCGAGGATGGTTTTACCTTGTTGTTCAGACCCGGTCATTTTGCGATCCTTTCCGGTGAAGAGATTACTATTCAGCTTTTTGTTTGAGGTGGGAGAGTGTCTTCATGACGTCTTCAAGCTTGCCTGCGGTCTCATACAGTTTTTGCGGTTCCGGTTCACCGGCAGGCGCGGTTGTCGGGCTTTCGTCTTCCAGATCCATATATTCCCTGCCGGCCAGTTCGACCCAGTTCTTCATATGCTCCACCAGTTCCGGCCCCTTGCCCTCCAGCAGCCGTTCGGCGCTGGCACTGCCGGCATAGGCGCTTTCCGCCCAGGACAGCAGCCTGACAAGTTCCGACCTGACAGACGCCTGTTCAAGCTGGGGCCTGTTCTCCGACAAAATGCCATAGAGCTCCGCCAGGAGCTGCTCGAGTTCCTGCATCATTTCTTGATTGAATCTGGTAGTCGCCATATGCCGCACCCCCTGAGCCAATGTACATGACAAACAAAACAGGATTAATTTAACAGATCATCCCTGTGGTTGTCCATGCGCATAGTTCGGAAGCTGGTCCTCACCGGCGCAACAACCCGGCGTCCTCAGCAGGTCACACCACCCAGCCCAGGTCCTGCGCCCGTTTAGCGGCCAGGGCGGGGATATCGGCGGCAATCATATTCCGGTGCAGGATCTGCACCCCCAGCATATGGTTGATCATGGCGTCCAGCTGCACCAGGCGGGCCCGCGGCGTCGTGTCTTCCTGGGCTTCGGTGATCAGGCGCTGCACCCCGGACGGGTCCAGCACACCGGCCTCCAGCACCGCCTTCTCGCTCAGGAAGTCGGCGGCGAGCTCCATCATGGCCGACCATTTATCCTTGTTGACGGTGGCGGGCGGCGCCATGAAAGCGAACTTTTCCCGCTCATAGAGAGTCTTGGGCAGCAGGCCCTTCATGGCTTCTTTAAGGACGTATTTCTCGCGCCGGCCTTTGATCCGGTGCAGCGGTGGAATCCGGGTAGCCGATTCGGCCAGGTGATGATCCAGGAAGGCCGGACGCGCTTCCATGCTGTTGGCCATGTCGACGCGGTCGCCGCCCCAGGTCAGGATCTGGCCTTCCAGCATGGTTTTGGACCAGACATATTGCGCCCGGTCCAGCGGATGGCGGCCGTCCAGCATGTTGCGGTCCAGCCGTTCGGCAATGGCCTGGCCCGGTTTATAGCCGGCCAGGTTCTCGCGCCGGTCGGCGTTGAGCACGGTCCGGGCGGTCTCCTCACAACTGAGCCACGGCTGCAGGCAGGCCGGTGTAAACCCGACCCGATCAGTCAGGTAAAGATCATTGTGCTCCTCGGCGGCCAGCATGGCGCCCTTGAACAGGGCGTTGCTCTCGCCGAGCATGGCTTCCCATTTTTTCCGTTCTGACTCATTAAGGTCATCAAGGCCGTGCATAAACAGGTCCTGGCGGAAGGAGGGATAACCGGCAAACAGTTCGTCGGAGCCCTCGCCGGTCACCACCACCTTGTAGCCCACATCGCGCACATGCCGGCTCATCAGATACTTGGCCACCGCCAGCGTGTTGTAAATGGTCCGTTCCGTATGCCAGATGGTCTTTTCAAAATGACCGTAAAGATGGCTGCCGTCGAGCCGCAGGATGTCCTGGTCGGCGCCGGTGGCCCGGGCCATTTCCCGGGCGATCGGCGTCTCGTCATAATCCGTATCGGTAAAGCCGATGGTGAAGGCCTTGACCGGATCCTGGCGCATGGCGGCAGACAGGCCAATAATGGAACAGCTGTCCACCCCGCCGGACAGGTAACAGCCCACCGGCACGTCCGCCTCGAGACGCAGGCGCACTGCTTCGGTCAGGCCCTCGCGGACGGTCTCGATGCTTTGTTCCTCACTCTTGTCACCGGCATGATAACCGGCTTCCGGAAATTCGAAGTCCCAATAGGGGCGATCCTCCACGACACAGCTGCTGCCCTGCCGCCGGAAGGTAACCACATGGCCGGGCTTGACCTGGTGAATGCCGTCATAGGCCGTCGTCCCCGGCACCATCACCTGCATCAATTGGTGCAGAACGCCTTCGTTATTGAAACTGCGCGACACCTCGGGATGGGCCATCACCACCTTGACCTCCGAGCCGAACACAACCCCGTCATCGCTGGCATGGTAGTAAAGCGGCTTGATGCCGAACCGGTCCCGCACCAGATGCAGGGCGTCTTCCCGGACATCATACAGGGCGAAGGCGAATTCGCCGCGCAGCCGCCGCAAGGTTTCCTCCAGCCCGAAACGCGGATAAAGATGCAGGATGATTTCGCTGTCGCTCTTGGTGGCGAACCGCGCTCCGCGGCTGGTCAGATCGGTACGGATGCGCTGGTAGTCGTAAAATTCACCGTTATGGGCCAGCAGCAATGTGTCGTCCGCGTTGCGAAAGGGCTGGCGCGCCCGGTTTTCATTCAGGTCGATGATGCTGAGACGGGCATGGGAAAAGCCCGCGCCCCGGCCGTCCATAACTTCCACCCCGAAGCCGTCCGGGCCGCGATGGTACTGGATAGCCGCCATATTGGCCAGAATCTGGGGGTCAACGGGACGTTGCTTGTCGAGATAAAATACTCCGGCGATGCCGCACATGATAAATTCTGCTCTCTCGGTTTCAGGTTAAATCAGATATCTGTTTGGGTGCTGGAACGTGATCAGAGCACATCCATCACCATTTCGGTCCGCTGCACCATGCAGGTCAGCAACGCCATGCGCATGAAAACGGCGCCCCGGGCCTGGGCGAAGTACCAGTTATGGGGCGTATCATCGAGCGAAGTGCAGAGCTCGTCGCCCCGCGCCAGCGGATGCAGGATGATCGCGGACGGTTTGAGCGGGGACTTGCTGTTCAGCTTCAGGTTATTGCCCATGACCTCGAAGTCATCCTTCACCCAGGCAATGGCGTTGATATAGACCACATCCAGCTCGGGCAGTTCCGCCGCCAGGTCGGTGCTTTCGCGCAGCTTGAGACCATCCTTCATCAACCTTTCCCGCTGCTGCGGGCTGTAAAGTTCCTTGTCCTGCCCGTCATGGATCACCACCACCTCGTCGATCATGCCGGGGAAGCGGGACAGCAGTTTCAGCAGGCTGCGCACCGTGCGCATGCGCCGGGGCACGCCGATGATGCCGATTTTGATCCGGTCTTCCGGCTTCTCCTCCAGCAGGGCGGGGCGCCATTTCAGGATGGTGTACAGATCGGACATGGCCTGGGTCGGATGCTCGTCGGTGCCGTTACCGGCATTGATGATCGGGATGCGCAGGCTGCGCATCATCTGCATCACGGAATCCTCGTTGCTGTCCCTGAGCACCACGCAGTCGCCGTAGTTGTTGAACATCTCGGCCACGTCGGACAGGCTTTCCCCCTTGGCGATCCCGGTCGTGGTACGGTCGGTGATGGACATGATATCGCCGCCAAGGCGATGCCAGGCACTCTCGAAACTGAGCCTTGTCCGCGTCGACGGTTCGTAAAAAGCGCTGATCAGCAGCTTGCCGGACAGCGGCTTGATCGGGGTCAGGAACCGGTCCGGGTTGGCTTCATATTTTGCCGCCAGCCGGAACAGCTGCAATAACTGGTCGCGGTCAAACTGGGCGGCGGACGCCACATGACGGTTGGCCAGGGCCTGAAGATGCTCATGTTCTTCGGTAATGGCCCGGAGCAAATCCCTCGGATGAGCGTCGCCATAAATATCCGGGCGTTCCCGATCGAAAGCGGCCGCCCCTTCGGTGATGGCCTTTTCTGCATTTACCATAAGGACTTCTCCCGTATATCACGTAGAACCAGATAGACAAGAACGACCGGAGCCACACAGGTCAGTGCCAATGCAGGCAATACCAGCGCCTCCAGCCCAATGACGGAAATCATTTTATCTCTCCATTTTTAATATCGCCGTTCTCCCTCAGGAGGGCCCAGTCAAAGGCCCGCCGGCCGGTAAAGGCAAACAGCATGACGATCATGGATACGGCAGCGGAAACAAGCGCCGCCACATAGAAACCAATGGCAAAATACGCGTAGAGCCCGCTGGCAGTACCAAGTACCATGGCCAGGGTAGCCAGAAGTCCGCTGCCCTTGCGATACAGCAGACCGATAGTGATCGGCCAGATGGTGCTGGCGACAAAGGCGCCGGTAAAATGCAGCAGGGAGCCCAGCGTCGCCAGTCGCGGCAGGCTCAGCGCCCAGGTAAACAGGCCAAGCCCGAGGATAATCCAGACCGCCGCCTTGCGCAGTTCGGCATCCGTGGCCGCCCGGCGGAAATGGCCCTTGTAAATATCTTTGACAATCAGGTCACTGGTGGCGGCCAGCACGCTGTCCAGGCTGGAGGCCAGGGCGGCAAAAACCACCACAAACACCAGGATCGCCCCCATCAGGCCGAACATTTTTCCGGCCACCAGCGGCGCCACCATATCAGGCGACGGCACATTGATGCCGAGTGCCGGTGCCGCCAGAGCGATGAAGCCTGCGACAATCGGTATCGGCAACCAGAAAAACCCGGCCAGCAGGTAGGCCCGAAAGCCGACGCCGGGGGCAAACGCAAAGGCCCGCGACCACCAGACATTGGAATGGAAAATCTCCCCGACCCCGAAGAACAGATTGTTGAACAGGAACATGATCGACGCCGGCAGCAGCAGGTTGAGGAGCTCCGGCCGTTCCTCCTGCAAACGGCTGTGAATGACTTCAAAACCCACTTCATGAATCACCAGGATACCCAGCAGGACAATGCCCACGAGGATCAGCAACGTCTGCACGAAGTCGGTACCGATCACCGCCCTGAGACCGCCAAACACGGTATAGAGAGTGCAGATCGCCACAATCACCGTCATACCGTAAAAATAGGGAATGCCGCTCAGGGCATTAATCAGTAACCCGCCGGCCATACCGAGGCTGATCAGCCAACCGAGACTGTAGAACAGGGAAATGAGCAGAAACACCCGCCAGGCCATATTGCCATAGCGCAGACGGATAAAATCACCGCTGGTATAGCCCTGGGGCATCATTTCCCGAATGCGCCGGGCCAGCGGCGCAAACAACAACAGGCCCACCGCCCCCAGCGAATAGCCGGCCATGCCCCAGATCCCCAGCTGATAGGCCAGCTGCGGGGCGGTCATGGTGGTGTTGCTGGTCACCCAAGTCGCCATGGCTGTCGCCACCGCAAAGCCCATGCCGACCTTGCGCCCGGCCAGCATATAATCTTCCAGGCTGTCATTTTTCCGTCCCAGCCACCAACCGAGCCACACCCACAACAGGGAGAAACCACCAATTATAAGCCAGGCGATGGACGCCGGCATGACAGCATCGGCATTCATCATCAGATATGGCTCCGCCCGCTTGTAACTGAAGAAATATGATCCGTATTACGGCTGCCGCGCAGCAGCAGCACCAGCAGGATGATAAAAATGACGGCCCCGGCCCCGAAGAAAGCCATTGCCTGACCGAGCGGGTGGTGACGAACCTCAAAAGTCAGCACATCTTCCGCTACGGCCGGGGAATTTGCAGACAGCAGACGCACCTGGTAGCTGCCATCGGAAAGCCCGGTCAATGTCGTCGCCCGGTCACCCCCCTGATAGAGAGTGCGCCAGCCGTGTTCAGATTTTAATTCGAGTTGAAAGGAAGAACCCTTTGCCTCCGGCCAGGCCAGAGTGACATAGCCTGCGGTAAGTCCATCATCTGCAATGTGGAGGGATCCGGCAGAAAGTGTGGAAACCGATGCCAGATAAACAACTGCTATAGTTATAACACGAAGAATCATAAAAGATTAGATGCGCCGTCGCTAACGACCAATTTCTCCTGATTTTTGCGGCAATCTCTGCATCTCGGCGGACCGGAGGCCCGATTTCATGACCACATCATAAGGATATATTATTTGAATTCAAATATTTTGTTCTGAAATATCCTGTGCCATAATTCAATGTGTAATTTTCCGCAAAATACCACAGGACGTTATAAAAATGCCGAATGTCTCCGTTGAACGTATCGAAAAGGACCTGCTTGCCCTGTCCAGATTCGGATTCAACGAACAGGACCGCGGCGTCTACCGCCAGGGCTTCAGCGACGCTGACATGGAAGCGCGGCGCTGGCTGATGGAAACCTTCACATCCATGGACATGAAAACCCATATGGACGGTGCCGGCAATGTGTTCGGGCGGATGGGACCGGACAACAAGCCCTGTGTCATGATCGGCTCCCACCTGGATTCCGTGCCCGCCGGCGGCATTTTTGACGGCGCCCTCGGCGTGGTGGCGGGCCTGGAATGTATTCGCACCATCAGGGAAAACGACATCCATCTCGACTATCCCATCGAGATCGTCGCCACCAGCGAGGAAGAGGGCCGGTTCGGCGGCATGTTGGGTGCCCAGGCCATCTCGGGCAAGGTTACTCTTGACTGGCTGGAACGCGCACAGGACTCCAGTGGCGAACTGCTCAAGGACGCCATGGCCCGTCACGGCTTTGACTATCATGAGGTCATGCATGCCCGTCGTTCGCCGGACGAGCTCCGGGCCTTTCTCGAACTGCATGTGGAGCAGGGCCCGGTGCTGGAAAGCAAACGCACCTCGATCGGCATTGTCGAGGGGATTTCCGGCGTCTTCAAATGGATGGTGCGGCTGATCGGCAAGGCGGACCATGCCGGCACCGCCCCCATGGACATGCGCAGCGACGCCTTCCTCGGGCTGGCCGATTTCACCCACGAGATCCAGCGCATCATTGACGAGGAAGGCACAGAAAAGTCAAGAATCACCATCGGGTTTGTCGAACTGAAGCCGGGCTTTCCCCATACTGTCCCGGGGGAGGTGGATTTCACCATCGTCGGGCGCGACCTTGATCCTGGCGTCATGAAAGCACTGGCCCAGGCCTGTCGCCGGGTCCTGTCTTCAATCGCCCGCAAGCACGGCCTGATGTTTGAATACGAACAAATGAGCTGGCTCGAGCCCAGCTACTGCAACAGCAAGGTCGTCGACATCATCAAGCAGCGGGCGGAAGGTCGTGGCTACAGTCACATGCTGATGCCGTCCGGGGCCGGTCACGATGCCCAGTTTTTGGCCGAAATTACCGACACCGGCATGATTTTCGTGCCCAGCGTCAATGGCGTCAGCCATGCCCCTGATGAATGGACCCACTGGGATGATGTGGAACGCGGCGCCAACCTTCTTCTCGATAGTATTGTGGTCTTGGCTACAGACTAGAAGATTGCCTGTCACTGCTTTTATCGCTAGATTTGTCGCCTCAATTTGTAGACAACAAGCGACCAATGACCGATTACGACGACATCCTGATATCCATCCGGCGCATCATCCGGGCCATTGACCTGCAATCCAAACAGCTGGTCAAAACCTCGGGTCTGACTGCACCGCAGCTTGTCGTGATGCAGGCCCTGCGCAAGGAGGGCAAAATGCCGCCCAGCGCCATCGCCCGCCAGGTCGCCCTGAGCCAGGCTACCATTACCTCGATCCTGGACCGGCTGGAAAAAGCGGGCCTGGCCCGGCGCACCCGCAGCGACGAAGACCGGCGCATTGTCCATGCCTGCCTGACCGAGGAAGGACTCAGGCGACTGGAAGAAGCGCCGGAGCTTCTGCAGTCCGGTTTTTTGCGCCAGTACCGCAAGCTGGAAAACTGGGAACGCCAGATGCTGGTCAGCTCCCTGCAGCGGGTCGCCGCCATGATGGACGCCGAAGAACTTGACGCCTCCCCCATCCTCGAAGTCGGAGAACTGCGGGAAGAAGACTAGGGCTTCTTGACCGGCAGAGACAGGGTGACAAGCTTCAGGCTGGCATCGGTCGGCTCCTGATGGATCTCGAAACCGAGTTCCCGGCACATTTGCAGCATGGTGTGGTTTTCAATGGCCACCTGTCCCCAAAGCTCCTCGATTTTTTCCGCCTCCGCATAGTGAATCAGCCGCTGCATCAGCGCCCAGCCCAGGCCGTGCCCTTTCATGTCAGTGCGGGTGATAACGGCATATTCAGCCCTTACATTGTCCGGGTCGGCGGCCAGGCGGGATATGCCCAGCATTTCGTCGGAATCCGGGTCAATGGCAATGAAGGCCATGGCGCGGGCATAGTCGATCTGGGTCAGGCGGGCGATAAATTCATGCTGCAGCTTGCGCAACGGCACAAACAGGCGCAGCCGGATATCCTCGGGATCGGTTTTCTCCATGAAGACATCATAATATTTTTCATCCTCGGGCCGAATCGGCCGAATCAGGATGCTCCGCCCTTCCGGCAAGGTTTCCCTTTGTTCCCACTCAGAGGGATAGGGGCGGATAGCAAGCCGGGGATTGAGTTTTCCTTCCGGCGCCGCCTCACCACCGCCGGCAACAATACGCGCATCGAGGGCGATCACCCCGGCCTCATCCGCCAGCAGGGGATTGATATCCAGTTCGGTGATCTCCGGCAGCTCCGCTACCATCTGCGATATCCGCACCAGGGCCAGTTCAATGGCGGACAGATGCGCCGCCGGCCGGTCCCGATAACCCTTGAGCAGCTTGAATACACGGGTCTCTTCCATCAGGTCGCGGGCGAGCTTCAGGTCCAGCGGCGGCAACGCCATAGCCGTATCCCGGATCACCTCCACCGCCGTACCCCCGGCCCCGAACATGATGATCGGCCCGAACGTGGCATCTTCACTGACCCCGATGATCAGCTCATGGGCGCCAGGCCGCCGGATCATGGGTTGCACCGTAAAGCCCTCGATGTTGGCCTCCGGCAGCGCCGCGCCAATGGCCGCCAGCATCTCTTCCGCCGCCTGCCGTGCCGTCGCCGCGTCAGACAGCCCGAGTTTGACGCCGCCCATGTCCGATTTGTGGGATATATCAACCGACAATATCTTGACCGCCACGTCTTTGCAGCCCCGGGCCAGGAACTGCTGTGCCGCTTTTTCAACCTCTTGCGGATGTGCGGCAATGACAGTTTCCACCGTGGGAATGCCATACGCCTTGAGCACCGCCTTGGCCTCCGGTTCCGTCAGCAGGGTCCGGCCGGAACCGGTTGCCGCGGCAATGACTTTGCGCGCCTCGGCAGCATCCGTGTGAAATCCTTCCGGCAGGCTCGGCGGCGTCTGCATCAGCGCCCGCTGGTCCCTGGCATGGCGGGTCAGGTAGCTGAACCCGCGCACTGCATCCTCCGGGGTATGGAAGGTGGGATAACCTTCCGCCGCAAAAAGGGCCCGGGACTCCTGGGCAGCGCCGTCGCCCAGCCAGGCGGTCAGCACCGCTTTGGGATGGATGAATTTGCGATTGTTGCGGTCGATACTCCTGAGGGTGGCTTTCGCGGCTTCGGTACTGGACGCCAGCGCCGTCGGACAGTTGATCACCATCACCGCATCGACACAGGGATCCTCGAGCACAATTTCCATGGCCTGCTCATAGCGTTCGGGGCCGGCGTCGCCGATAATGTCAACCGGGTTGCCCTTGGACCAGTTGTCCGGCAGGGCCTGGTCGAGCCGGGCAAGGGTTTCTTCCGACAGGTCGGCCAGGGTGCCGCCAAAATCAATCAGACGGTCCACCGCCAGCACCCCGGCGCCGCCGCCGTTGGTGATGATGGCCAGCCGGTCACCGTGTACCGCTTTCAGGTGGCTGAGGATTTCTGCGGCATCGAACAGATCCTCCAGGTCGGTCACCCGCAGGATTCCCGCCCGTCGAAAGGCGGCATTATAGACCGCATCGGATCCGGCCAGCGCGCCGGTATGGGAATGGGCCGCCTTGGCGGCCTCCGCGTGGCGACCGGACTTGATCACAATCACCGGCTTGACCCGTGCGGCCGACCGGGCCGCGGACATGAACTTGCGGGCATCGGTCACCTGCTCCAGATACATCAGGATGGCCCGGGTATGGGTATCCGCCGCCAGATAATCCAGCATGTCGCCCAGGTCCACATCGACCATGTCGCCCATCGATACCATGGCGGAGAAGCCCTTGCCGGCATCCCGCGACCAGTCGAGAATGGCACTGATGATGGCACCGGACTGGGACAACAGGGCGAGTTCACCATTCAGCGGCATGCCATGGGCAAAGCTGGCATTGAGACCGGTACCGGGCACCAAGAGCCCGAAACAGTTGGGGCCGATGATTCTCAGGTCATGGCGTTTCGCCGCCTCCACCAGCTCATCGGTCAACCCCTCCTGGCGGAACCCGGCGGTAATCACCACCGCCGCCCGGGTCCCCTTTTCCCCGAGATCACGAATAATGTCCGGCACATATCGCGGCGGCACGGCAATGACCGCCAGGTCCGGAATGCCGGGCAGGCTCGCGGTATCCCTGTAACAGGGAACACCGGCAATCTCCGAATGGCTGGGATTGACCAGCCAGACCGTGCCCTTGAAATCGGCATAGAGGTTATTCATTACTGTCCGGCCGATGGAGCCCTTCCGGTCGCTGGCGCCGTAAAGGGCCACGGACGAGGGCGAAAAGAGTTTTTCAATATTTCGTATGGTCATTGGTCGGTTGCCGCCTTGCCATTTTGCCTTGCACAATAGTTTACGAGTCTACACGAAAATACGCCCATATTATAGCTGCTATAAAAACTTCACAATTGACCAATATCATTTCCCCGCAGGCAGAACAGGTTCATTATCGCCGTATAACCTTGATATTTCAGCACTGTGCGGTGAGAATCGCAGGCTTGAAACTGCTTGGCGGGACTGGCCTGATCGGCATAAACTATTTCTGTTGCACTGCAGCAAAATATGCTATAATCCGTCTCGAATTTTTAATTTTGGTCCGCTATTGGAAATGAGCTACGCCATGACAGGGAAATCCCTTGTTACAAAAGAAGACACCGAACTGCCTGCTGTCATCCAGTCGCAGGAGTCAGCACAGCTTCTGACCCGCCCCTCTGGCCAGGAACGGGAACCGGAGCACCCGCTGGCCGATGCCTTCGATCGCACCGTCCATGCTGCGGTCGCCCGATCCACTGCCGGCCTGTCGCCGATGGCATTGACAAACGCCTGGATGGACTGGGCCGTTCACCTCGCCTTTTCCCCCGGCAAACAGGCGGAGCTGGTCAACAAGGCCGCCCGCAAGACGGCCCGCCTCGCCACTCATGCCGCAAAATGCGCCTTGAGCGAGGGAGATCACAAGCCCTGCATTGAACCCCTGCCGCAGGACAAGCGTTTTTCGGATGAGGCCTGGCACAAATGGCCCTATAACCTGATGTATCAATCCTTCCTGCTGAACCAGCAGTGGTGGCACAATGCGACCACCGGTGTACGCGGCGTCACCCGGCAGCATGAAAATGTCCTTGAATTTGCCAGCCGCCAGTTGCTGGATATCTTTTCGCCATCCAATTTCCTCTGGACCAATCCCGAAGTCATTGAAAAAACCTGGCAGGAAAAAGGCATGAACCTGGTTCACGGGTTCCAGAATTATCTGGAAGACCTGATCGACATGACCGACGGCAAAATGAACAAGCCCAGCAAATACAAAGTCGGCCAGGATGTCGCCGTTACCCCGGGCAACGTGGTGTTCCGCAACCGGCTGATTGAGCTGATTCAGTATAAGCCGGCCACGGACAAGGTGCGGCCGGAGCCGATCCTGATCGCACCGGCCTGGATCATGAAATATTACATTCTCGACCTCAGCCCCCATAACTCGCTGGTCAAATACCTGACCGAACAGGGCTACACCGTCTTCATGGTTTCCTGGAAGAACCCGGACGAAAACGACCGCAACCTCGGGATGGATGATTATCGCCAGTTGGGGATAATGGCGGCACTGGACGCCATTTCCGCCATCCTGCCTGAACGCAAGGTTCATGCGGTCGGCTACTGCCTGGGCGGCACCCTGCTGTCCATCGCCGCCGCCGCCATGGCCCGGGATGGCGATGACCGGATTGGCTCCATGACCCTGCTCGCGGCCCAGACCGATTTTACCGAGGCCGGTGAACTGACCCTGTTCATCAATGAGAGCGAACTGACCTTCCTCGAAGACATGATGTGGGAAAAGGGTTATCTGGATACCAACCAGATGGCCGGCGCGTTCCAGATCCTGCGCTCCAACGACCTGGTCTGGTCGCGCATGGTGCACGATTACCTGATAGGCGAACGACAGGAACTCAACGACCTGATGTCCTGGAATATGGATGCCACCCGCATGCCCTACCGCATGCACAGCGAATATCTGCGCGAGCTGTTCCTCAACAATGATTTCGCTGCCGGGCGCTACCGGGTCGGCGAAAAACCGGTGGTCCTGAGCGATATCCGGGTCCCGATCTTTGCCGTCGGCACCCAGTGGGACCATGTGGCGCCCTGGCACTCGGTCTACAAGGTGCATCAGCTGTCCGATACGGAGGTTACCTTCCTGCTGACCAGTGGCGGCCATAATGCCGGCATTGTGTCGGAAATCGGCCATCCGGGCCGTTTTTACCAGATCTCCACCAGAAGTGCGGATGACCAGTATGAAGATCCGGACAGCTGGATCCAGAATACCCCGCTCCGGGAAGGCTCTTGGTGGCCGGCCTGGGTGGCATGGCTGGACGAACGCTCCGGCGAACCCGTTCCGCCGCCGAGCATGGGCGCGACCGGCGTGGTCCTGCCGCTGATTGACAAGGCCCCCGGCCAATATGTCCTGCAGGACTAAGCAATAGAAAAAGCCGGGCCCTGGCAGCCCGGCTTGATGGATTCATCCTCGAAATTTGGGTTATTTTTCCGCCTGAACATCATCCTGCAGTTGTTTGGCAAAAATCAAGGCAACTGCGGCGATGATAGAGCCCATGGCCATAATAATGGCGACGCCGCCCCGATCCATGCCCAAAGCGAACAGGTATCCAGTCAAGGCGGGTGAAATCAAGGAACCGCCGCGGCCCATACCAATAACAAATCCGGTACCGCTGGCCCGAAGCTTGGTCGGAAAATTCTTGGCGATGAGGGCATAAAGACCGACCACACCACCAAACACAAAGCAACCCAGGATAAATCCGACAAGTTTCAACAGTTCGATCTGCGGTGTGACCTGACCAAAGGCAATCACCGCTGCAGCGGTCGCCAGCATAATTCCAATCACCAATTTTCTCATACCAAAGAAGGTAGCCACCCAGCCAAGGATGCTGCCGCCAATAATCCCGCCGATATTGACCCAAACGGAAACCGAAGTCCCCACAGCTTTGTCAAAACCAAGCTCAGTGACAATATATGGCACCCACCCCAATACGTAATAGAAGGTCGTGATATGCAGGAAGTAACTGAATGCCAAGGCAAGAGTCTTGTTGCGCTGCCCCGTGGCAAACAGTTCTTTAAAACCGGCCCGGGCCTCTTCAGCATGGGGTTCTGCAATATGATCCGCCGGCTGGTGCTTCATCCGGCGCAGGATTTTGTTGATCTTGTCAAGGGCGGCTGCACCCTTGCTGTGGCTGAGGAATTCAATGGATTCCGGAAGGAACAGCAATACCAGGGGAATGATGGCCAGGGTCACCAGACCACCAAAGACAAACACTGAATGCCAACTGTAATGCTGCAACAAAACAACAGCCACGGACCCGCCGAGCACCCCGCCGACCGGGTAGCCAATGGTCATCAGACTGACGGCAAAATCACGCCGCTTGGCATTGGAATATTCCGCCGCCATGGCGTTGATCGAGGCCAACATGGCGCCGATACCCAGGCCGGTAATTACCCGGTAGACGGACATGGTGATGATATCCATCGCCGTTGCCGACAACAGCATGCCGACCCCCATGGTGACCAGGCTGCCAAGAATGGCAGCACGCCGGCCGAACCGATCCGCGAGCGGCGCCAGGAACAGCGATCCGGCCGCCATGCCGGCGAGGCCGGTTAGCAGTACAATGCCAATTGCATCTGCGCCGAGACCCCAGTCTTCAGCGATACCCGGCGCTGCAAAGGTGATGGCAAGAACATCAAACCCGTCCAAAGCATTCAAAAAGATACAAATGCCGACCGCAAAAATCTGCAAGCCGCTCATCGGTTCGCGATCAATAATATCGCGCGGATCAGTGTTCATGCTGCTTGTCTCCCATTCCCAGTTACATCACTCGTTTTGTCGTTATTCGTTGCGCTGCTCAATTCAGATTGCAGAACCTTGCCCTATCGTTTTTGATTTTGCAAACGTTTGTGGGTCTCTACTTTTCTTTTTGCATCAGAAGTGCCCGCAATTCCTGCTTCTGCACTTTACCGGATCCGGTACGTGGCAGGGCCGGAAGGAGAGTCAGGTGTTTCGGCAGCTTGTAGCGGGCCAGCTTTGGCTCCAGCCAGGCCAGGACTGTGTCCATATCGACGGCATAGCCTTCCTTGCACACTACGGCGAGATGCCCGACTTCACCCCAGCGTTCATCGGGCACGCCGACCACCGCCGCCTCGATCACACCTTCCATGCCGGCGAAGGCGGCTTCCACTTCCGCCGGATAGACATTCTCCCCGCCGGAAATAAACATGTCCTTTTTGCGGTCGACCAGATAGTAGAACCCGTCCGCATCCCGGCACGCCACATCGCCGGTCTTGAACCAGCCATCTTCAGTAAAGGCGTCAATGGTGGCTTCCTCACGCCGCCAGTAGCCGCGGGTGACATTGTCGCCACGCAGCAGAAGTTCCCCGGCCACATCGACCGGACAGTCATTGCCCTGGGCATCTACAATACGGGCTTCTACAGACGGTGTGCCGAGACCAACCGAACCGGCCTTGGCCAGGATCCGGTCGCGTTCGATCGGCATGCCGAAGGTGGTGCCGGACTCGCTCATGCCAAATCCGTCCACCACCGAGATCCCGTCATCGACCCAGGCCCGGATATCCGCCTCGGGATGAGGCGCCCCGCCGGTAAAAATAGCGGTCATATTGCGCAGTTTTTCCGGATCATAGCCCGGCTCCTGGCGCAGGCGCGCCGCCATCTGCGGCACACCGAAATAATGGGTCACCTTCAGGTCCGGATCACCAAGACGAGCCAGGGTGCGGGCCGCATCAAATCCTTCGGAAATGATCAGCATGGCCCCGCGCATGAAAGTGGGGCGCACATTGGTGATCAGGCCGATGATATGGAACATGGGCGAGTCACACAGGAATACGCTTTCATGGGTCACCCGCCCCAGGATGGAAAAATTATAGGCCGTCTGGTCCAGGTTCTTTTCGCTCAACATCGCGCCCTTGGGCTTGCCGGAGGTGCCGGAGGTATAGAGAATGAGCGATATATTATCCCGATCGAACGGTGCATGGGGCAGAGGTTCGGCCTTGTCTATTGCCGCCGTCAGTTCAGACACCGACAGGCGCGGCACATCGGAATCGATCGCATCAAGGCAGCTGTCCCCGACCAGCAGCTTCGGGTCCGAATCCTCGATCAGGGACTCCACCTCCGCCGCACTCAGCCGCCAGTTGAGCGGCACATAGATCAGGCCCGTGCGCGCGCAGGCCAGATGCAGGATAACCAACTCCGCACAATTGTGGGCCAGAGTCACCACACGCTCGCCATGCGCCAGCGCCGGGTTGGCGCGCAGGACAGCTGCGCACTGGCCGATGGCCTGGTCCAGTGCGGCATAGTCCCATTCCCGCGCCGTATTCAGGTCGCGTATCGCTATCCTGTCAGGCTGCAGCCCCGACTGCAGGGCAACATGGTCGATCATGTTTGATCCCGTTACTTGTCTTTCTTGTAGGCGCCGAGTCCGGGTTTGTAGCTTTTCTCATCGATAAACTGACGAATGCCTTCCTTGCGACCTTCATTATCGAAAGAGTTGGCCGCTTCCTGCATCCGCACGAGATATTCCTCGGCATCGTCATAGGACATGTCACCGACACGGCGTACCGCATCTTTGGCATATTTCAGGGCGACCGGATTTTTCTCCAGCAGGATATTGGCCACTTCGCGGGTCCTCTCTTCCAGTTTTTCCAGCGGCACGCTCTCGTTCACCAGGCGCATTGCCGCGGCCTGCTTGCCGTCGATCAGTTCGCCGGTCAGGGTCAGCCACATGGCGTCACGCATCGGCAGCAGGTCGACCACAACCTTGGTCACGCCGCCGCCGGGCAGGATACCCCAGTTGATTTCAGACAGGCCGTATTTTGCTTCATCGGCAGAGATGGCCAGGTCACAGGCAAACAGCGGACCGAACCCGCCGCCAAAACACCAGCCGTTGACCATGGCGATGGTCGGTTTCTGGTAGCGGCGCAGACGACGGAACCAGCCGTAGCTTTCGCTCTGGGATTTGCGGACACCCTTCAGCCCCAGGGCTTCGGTTTCACGGAAATATTCCTTGAGGTCCATACCGGCGGACCAGGCGGTTCCTTCACCGCTCAGCACCAGCACGCCCACATCATCGCGGAATTCCAGCTCATCGAGCACTTCCATCATGCGACGGTTCAGGGTGGGGCTCATACAGTTACGCTTTTCCGGGCGGTTGAATTTTACCCAGGCAATCCCGTCTTCGACCTTAAAGGCTACTACATCAGTGGCTTCGCTCATCATTCATGTCCTTGTTGATTATAATCACAACCGGCTTTGAGCGCGCACAACGATTCTTTCGGTCTCAATCATGACCTCCCCCGATGTGCCGCCCCGAGCCATTTTTATTGTCACCATCCACGCAAACCATGCCTGCCTCGGGGAATCCCCGGCGGCCCGGACATGTGTTGCACTTCAAGAATGCTATATTACATAGCTATACATAATAACATTAGGATTGTCATTTACAACAAAAATTTGCATATTCTCGACATGAGTAATAAACATAAAGAAAAAACCAAGCGTATAACCATGACTGTTTCCAATCCACTTGAAAAACTTCTGGGCTATCATTTGCGCCGGGCCTCCGCTGCCATGTTATCACAGCTGGGCGAGGGATTCAGCGAACTTGACCTTAAGGTTACTGAAACATCGGTTCTTGTCATGGTCGAGGCCAATCCCGGCATGAAACAGAGCGATATCGGCCGGGCGCTGGGCATCAAAAGCGCGAATATGGCGCCGCTCGTCGCCGTCCTCAATGACCGGGGCTTCATCAACAAAAAGCCGCTGGACGGCAGGTCCCAGGGCCTTCACCTGTCTGAAGAAGGTAAAAAGGTCGTGCGCAAGATCTGGGAACATATTGACGTCAACGAGAAATGGCTGATGCGAAACCTGGATGACAGCAGCTCGGAGTCGCTCAGAAAAACCCTGGAAAAAATCTGGCAGTAACGGTCAAAGCGTCCGAAACTCTCTGGTACTTACGCCCCCAGGCACCATCCGCTCTATTTATTATTATTCTGATTTGTTTTTTAAGCCTATATAATATAATAAGAAATATAGAGGTGTCTAAAATAATAGTCTGCAACAGTCGTCAGTGGAGGTTCCCTCACGGGGAATTGACGCTGCGATATTATGTTGTTATGACGATAATTGTTATATGATATAGCGATCAACCCGCAAATCAGAGGCTTTAAGACAATGGACGCACAACTTCTTATCAACGCACAATTTGTTCCTGCGGCCGACGGCCGTACTTATGAACGCTGCAACCCCGTCACCGGCGAGGTCGCCTCCCGGGCACCGGCCGCCGGCAGCGCCGACATCAAGGCCGCCGTGGAGGCCGCCCAGGCCGCCCTGCCCGAATGGTCGGGCCTCGGCCCCAACGCCCGCCGGGCCGCCCTGATGAAAGCCTCCCAGGCGATTCTGGACCTGGGCGATGAATTCGTCGAGGCCATGAAAGGCGAAATCGGCGCTACCGAAGGCTGGGCCCGCTTCAACGTGATGCTGGCTTCGCAGATGTTCATGGAAGCCGCCGCCCTGACCACCCAGGTTCAGGGCCAGATCATCCCCTCCGACAAACCAGGCTGCATGGCCATGGCAGTACGCAAGCCGGCCGGCGTGATCCTCGGCATCGCCCCGTGGAATGCCCCGGTGATCCTCGGTGTACGCGCTGTCGCCACACCGCTGGCCTGCGGCAATACGGCCATCCTCAAGGCCTCGGAAGTCTGTCCGGTCACCCATATGCTGATCGGCAAAGCGCTGAATTCCGCCGGCCTGCCGGCTGGTGCAGTGAACGTGATTACCAACGCGCCGGAAGACGCCGGCGAGGTGGTCGGCGAGCTGATCGACCATAAATATGTGCGCCGGGTCAACTTTACCGGTTCCTCCCATGTGGGCCGGATCATCGCCGAACGCGCCGCCCGCACCTTCACGCCGGTGCTTCTGGAGCTGGGCGGCAAAGCCCCGCTTGTCGTCCTCGAGGACGCCGACCTGGATGAGGCCGTCAAGGCCATTGCCTTCGGCGCCTATATGAACCAGGGCCAGATCTGCATGTCCACGGAACGCGTGGTGGTCGAGGACAGCGTGGCCGACGCGCTGGTGGAAAAACTGACCGCCAAGGCCGCCACCCTGGTGGCCGGTGATCCGCGGGAAGGAAATACACCGCTCGGCGCGCTGGTCGACCGCAAGTCCGTTGATCATGTGCTCGGACTCGTCAATGACGCCGGCGGCAAAGGCGCCGATGTTACCGTCGGCGGCACCGCCGACGGGGTACAAATGTCCGCCACCGTGGTCGACAAGGTGACCAAGGACATGCGGATTTACACAGAGGAATCTTTCGGTCCGGTCGTCGCCGTCATCCGGGTCAGGGATGCGGAGGAAGCCGTCACAGTGGCCAATGACAGTGAATATGGCCTGTCCGCCGCCGTGTTCAGCAAGGATATCGTCAAGGCCCTGAAAATCGCCGAACGGATCGACAGCGGCATCTGCCACATCAACGGCGCCACCGTCCATGACGAAGCGCAGATGCCGTTCGGCGGCACTAAGTCCAGTGGCTACGGCCGCTTTGGCGGCCAGGCCGGCATCAACGAGTTTACCGACCTGCGCTGGATTACCCTGGAAACAGAACCGGGCCATTTCCCGATCTAGCCCTGGTATTCATTTTATCAGGAAAGGCATGTTCCGGCCCCGGAGCGTGCCTTTTTTATATCGGCAGTTCCAATCGTCCCCGGGAATGGGCGCCGCCGCCAGCAGGTTTGGTCAGACAAAACGAAGGTCATCAAAAATGAATTAATTCTTGAGCCTACAAATAATCTGCGGTAAAACCCTCGGGAGGGACTGGATACTGGATACATTGGAAATACAAAGCAGGCATTGCCCGCAGAAAAAGCCTATAATATCCCGTCATTCCCCAGGCAATCTCCGCGCAAGAAATTAATTCATATTTAGCTAATAACATAGTTTGTTAGAAACATTCTAAAAATATGAATTGCCTTATGCAATCGGTTGCTTTAATATGAGCATTGATTAATGCATATAAGGTTAATAATCAATCAGCATTAATCTTTCTGAGACTAAAATACATGGGAGAAACAAATGATAATTGGGCGACAATTATTAAAATCACTCTATTACACCACCGCCGCTTCACTGACATTGACCGCTCTTACCGCCTCGCAGGCTACTGCGCAGGACGAAGAAGCCGCATTTGTCCTTGAAGAAATCACCGTGACGGCCCGCAAGGTTGAAGAAAACCTGCAGGACACCCCGGTGGCCATCTCCGCCTTCACCGGTGAAGGCCTCGAACGGCGTCAGATTTTCAGCACCGACGACCTGGACAATGTGACGCCGAACCTGCAGTTCAGCAACAACGCACCGCTGGCCGGGAACAACAACTCATCCCAGGTCTTTATCCGCGGCATCGGCCAGACCGATCCGACCTCCACGGTTGACCCGGGTGTCGGCATCTATATTGACGATGTCTACATGGGCCAGTCTGTCGGCGGCACCATGGATTTCCGTGACATCGCCGGCGTGCAGGTCCTGCGCGGCCCGCAGGGCACCCTGTTCGGCCGCAACACCATCGGTGGCGCCATCCTGCTTACCACCAAGGAGCCGGGTGAAGAATTCGGCGGCACCTTCAAAGGCGGTGTCGGTTCCGATAATCTCCGTGAACTGAATCTTGCCCTCGACATTCCCCTTGGCGACAAGGTGAAATCCCGCTTTACCTATGGCACGCGGATCCAGGACGGTTATGTAATCCGGGTTTCCGACGGTACCGACCTTGGCGACAAGAACTCCTATACCGCCACCGGCAAGATTGTTTTCACGCCGAGCGACGATTTCGAGATCAAACTGCAGTTCGATTACACCAAGGCTGACGAAAACGGTTCGCCACTGGTCTTTGCCGAAGCCAATGAGAATGCCGTCTTTATGCGCGCCGCCAGTGCCGCTGCCGGCTGCCCCGGCTATGTCGACTGGACGTCCGGTCCGGTTCCGATGATCGACGATGACCGTTGCGCCAACGACTTCCAGAACAAGGGGCCGTTTGCCAACAATGGTACCAACCCGCTGAAAAGCATCCTGGAAAACTGGGGTTCATCCCTGCATCTGACCTATGATGTGAGCGAAAGCCTGACCCTGAAATCCATCACCTCCTACCGGGAACTGAACTGGGAAGGCGTTCGTGATGCGGACAATACCCCGCTGCCGATCCTGCATACCAGCTACGTCAGCGATGGCGAACAGTTCAGCCAGGAACTGCAGGCGCTTTATACCGCCGACAAGCTGACCGGTGTCGCCGGCCTCTATTACTATGAAGAAAAGATCGACGACGACGTGTGGGTGACGCTGTCACCGCCGCCGTTCCCGACCGGTGTTGGGGACAGCGACGACAATATCACCGACAACAGCAACTGGGCGGCCTTTACCCAGTGGAGCTATGACATCACGGATCAGCTGACCGTGACACTGGGGGCCCGTTACACCTCAGAGACCAAAGCCTCCACACCGGACCAGTACGGCGAACCCAATCCGGCTGACAAATATCTTCCTGTCATGAAATACTCTCAGGACTTTGACGCCTTCACGGTCAATGCCAACCTCAGTTATCGCGTAAACGAAAATGTGATGACTTACCTGAGCTATTCCGAAGGCTTCAAGTCCGGTGGCTGGAACAGCCACTTCAACACCAACTTCGATGACACACCGGAACATCTGGCGCTGCTGGAACAGGTGCATCCGTTTGATGAAGAAACCGCCAAAAACTATGAAATCGGTTTCAAGGCTGACCTGCTGGACAACACCCTGCGTGTCAACGGTGCGGTCTTCTCCACCGACTACACAGACCTGCAGCTGGTCTATCGTGTGATCGTGGCGCCCTTCATCACCAATGCCGGTAAAGCCTCCAACGACGGTGCCGAGCTGGAGCTGACCTGGCTGCCGGCCGACAATCTGGTGATCGATGCCGGTGTGGGTTATCTGGACGCCACCATTGACGAAGTGGTTACCTTCCCGCAGCCGGAAATCAGCGGCAGTATTGCGGCGGGTAATCGTCTGCCCTTCGCGCCAAAATGGCAGGCCAACTTCGGCATTGGCTATACCTTCGATCCCGACGGGTCAGACCTGACCTGGACTCCGCGGGTAGACCTCAATTATCAAAGCAAGACCTACTTTGATGCCATCAACACCGAGGAAATCGCCCAGGACGGTCGCACCATTGTTAACGCCTCCATCATTCTGGAGCCGTCAGATGAAACCTGGAAGTTCGTCTTTGGCGTCAACAACCTGACCGACAAGCTGTATCCGATCGCCGGGAACTCCTCCCTCGGCACCAGCTCCGGTTATGCGGAGATTGCCTACGCCCGCAAACGGGAATGGTTCGCCAACTTCGAATATAACTTCTAAACTCTTTTGGACCTCGGGGCTGTCGTGACGGACAGCCCTGCTTCTCCTGAAACCGCCTCGCAAGAGGCGGTTTTTTTTGACTTTTTCACAGGCTGCTTGCCAGAAAAGATGCCAGTGCTATAGTGCGCAAAACAGGGGGATAATCATGACACTTGAACTTTTCCGAAAAGCAGCTTTTACCGATGGCCAAAACGGCGGCAATAATGCCGGGGTCGCCATCTGTTCAGCATTGCCACCCGAAGAGGAAATGCAGCAGATTGCCGCCGACGTTGGCTATTCAGAAACCGCTTTCGCCGAGAAGAGAGACGACGGCAGCTGGCGGGTACGCTATTTTACTCCGGAAATGGAAATCAACTTCTGCGGCCACGCGACCATCGCCTTGGGCGCCGTCTTTGGCGAGCTGTTCGGCCCGGCGACCTATCCCCTGATTCTCAATGACCGGGAAATCACCGTTGCCGCCAACGAAGACGGGTCCGCCACACTGGTTTCACCGGGCACATCTTCGCAGGCACTGGAAGAAAATTTGAAAACGCAGATCATGACGGCCTTCTCCCTGACAGACAGCGACCTGGACCCGGCCATCCCGCCGGCCCTGGTCAATGCGGGCAACAACCATGTGCTGCTGCCGGTCAACAGCCGGGAGTGTGTGGCTCAAATGTCCTATCCGTTCGAGGAAATGCGCTCCCTTCAGCAGAAGGAAGGAATCCCCACCATTATCCTGCTGTGGCGGGAAAATGAACAAACCCTGCATATGCGCAACGCCTTTGCCTACGGCGGGTTGGTGGAAGATCCGGCCACGGGGTCTGCCGCGGCGGCGGTTGCCGGTTATTTCCGGAAAGCGGGTCTTATGGACTTTGGCCATGGTCCGGCCCGGCTCGTCTTTCACCAGGGAGACGACATGGGCATCCCCTGCCGCCTGATTGCCGACATTCCAGAAGAACCGGGTTCCGGCATCTCGCTCACCGGCACGGTAAGGTCCATCGACTGAGGTAATCTTAGAGCTTCCGTTCCTTAACCCGCACATCGTCGGCGATAGCGTTGCCAGGGTGGACAATGACGCGCTCGCCCTCTTTAACGCCATCCAGAATTTCGGCCTGGAGATCGTTCTTGCGGCCTACCTTAACCGGGCGCAATTCCGCCCGGCCGTCGGCAAAGACAAACACCGACCACTTTTCATTGTCCCGGAACAGAGCGCTCACCGGGACGGTCAGGACATTTTCCGCCCGGTCCACGATCACCCCGACTTCCACCCGGAAAGCATCCCCGAGGCTTTGCCATTTTTCCGGCGGGTCAACAAAATCAAGAATCACATTGACCCGCTGCTCCTCCACGCCGAGAGCAGAGATCTTGGTAAAGCCGCTGGGTTCCACCAGCCGGACCCGGGCGTTGATTTCCTCCACACCGCCCCAGCGCCGGATCAGCGCCCTGTCGCCGGGCCGGACCTTGACCGCATCCCGGGACAACATATCGACTACAATCTCAAGGTTGGTGGGATCGCCGATTTCCGCAAGCGCGGTTCCCATGGCGATGACTCCCTCACTTTTGTGCATGATGCGCAACACCTTGCCGTCCACCGGCGCATGCACACAGACCTGGCAAAGATGATCGTGGGAATCCTTTTCAGCAGCGTCTTCCACCTGCCCCGGCTGCACAAGCCGGGCCCGGGCGGCCGCCAGCTGGCTTTCCGCCACCTGCAGGTCGGCTTCCGATGCCCTGAGCTCCGCCTGGCGCATTTTCAGCTGCAGCTCCGCCTCTTCCAGCCGGGCGATCGAAACGTTGCCGTTTTTGAATAATTCTTCGTTGCGGCGGTATTCCGCCTCGGCAAAGTTGAGTTCGGCACGGGCCCGGTCCACCTGGGTGGACGCCTGCCATTTTACCGCCTCGGCCCCCTGTACATCGGCCCTGGCCTGGGTTTCACTGCGTTTGTCGAGAAAAGTGGGATCGGCCGGCGTCATATTGGCAATCACCGTTTCCCCGGCGCGAACCATATCGCCCGGTTCGCTCTCGATCCGCATCATGCGGCCGTCAATCGGCGCGGATACCGTATAAATATCGCGGATCCGGGTCTTGCCCTCTGCCTCGAGAACGATCTCGACATCCCCGCGCCGGACCGTTTCCAGGTCAACCTCTTCCGCCTCCGGAATGAAGGCATAGACCAGCAGCGCCAGGAACAGCAGCCCAAGAGCGTATTTCGCGATAGTTTTGATATTTTTCAGCGACATTATTCAACCCCCTTCTGGGCACTGACCAAATCTATACTCTCCACCTGTCGCCAGACAAGGTAAAAGGACAACAGGGAGCTGACGATCACCACCACCACTGCAAGACCATAGGTATCCCGGTCGATCACCGCCGGAATCCGGTAAAGCTCCGTATCCATCAATACTGCCATGGCCTGGACCAGCAGATACCCCATCACCAGCCCGGCCGGAATCGCCATCAGCACAATGGCCGCCATCTCCCCGAACAGGATGTAGGCCACTTCCCCCTTGGTCAGGCCAAGCACCCGGAGCGACGCCAGTTCCCGGCCCCGTTCGGACAGAGCAATCCGGGCCGTGTTATAGATGATGCCAAAGGCAATCAGGCCGGCAAACAGGATGTTGATGGTCGCCATGATCAGGATATTTTCCCCCATGGTTTCGCGGAAAATATCCCGCGCCTTGCGCAATATGGTCATGCCGGCGATCGATGGAATATCCTTGATCTGCTGATAGAGCGGACCATTCCACAGCGGGTCCACCAGCAGGGCCGCTCCGGTAATCACTGTCCCCTCCTGCAAGGCCCGGTTCAGCTGATCCATGTCCATAAAGGCATTGAGACCGATAAATTCCTCGACAATCGCGGTCACAGGAATTTCCAGCACCGGCCGACGCCCTTCCAGAACCTCGACCGTGAGCATATCCCCGGCCCCGACCCCCAGCATCTCGGCCAGCTTGGAGGACAGGGCAATTCCCCGGTCGGGAATCGGCACCGCTTTCAGGTTCTGGCCGAGAATACGGTGCAGGTCCGGATCGGGCCTGAGCCCGGTGATGGCGGTTCTTTTGCTGTAATGGCCGGATTTGAGGAACACGGCCACATCCCGCATGGGCTCCACCTTCAGCACGCCGGGCATCAGGCGGATTTCCTCAAGAGCGGTAATGCTGCGCGGCTCGACAAAGCCGAGACTGACATCTTCCCGCTGGGCCATATCGAAATGCACCTCCATCAGATAGTTGATGGAATCCTCGGCGAAAAACGCATAGATCAGGATGGCGATGGACAGACCGATGCCGAAAGTCGACATCAACGTCCTGACCGGCCGGCGCTCCAGCTGGCGCAGAACGATGCGGGACAGATGAGAAAATAGTCGCTCCAGCCCCAGCCGTTTCAAAATGGTTTCCCGGAACTGCACCGGCGAAGCCGGGCGCATGGCTTCCGCCGGCGGCAGCACTGCCGCCTGCCGGATTGCCCACAACGTCCCTGTCACCGCCGCCGCGGCACTCAGGGCCGTGGCGAAAATCATCACATCCGGCGAGAAGGCAAAGCGCAGGATGGGGAAATGGAAAAAGCGGGTATACATCTGGGTTACCCCGGTGCCGAACCAGATGCCGACGCCGATCCCGACCAGCGCCCCGAAGAACACAATCAGCAACACCATTTTCAGGTAGTGCAGGGCGATTTCCAGATTGCTGTAGCCCACCGCCTTGAGCATGCCGATCTGCTCCCGCTGGGTCGCCACCTGCCGGGTCATCACCACATTGACCAGAAAGGCCGCCACCGACAGGAACACCATCGGCACGAAATAGCCCATGATCTTCAGCTGCTCCAGCTCGTTGGACACGAACCAGTTGGACAGCTGATCCTCGCGACCATAGGAAATCAGGCCACCGTAGCGTTCTAGGATTACATCCAGGGCCTGCTTGATATCTTCCACATTTGCCCCGCGCTCGACACGCAGGGACACATCATTGAAGGCGCCGTCCATGTCCACCGCCGCTTCCAGCGCCCGGCGGTTCATCCAGAACACCCCGAACCGCTTGTCATCGGGGAACAGCTGGCCCGGTCCCAGCGAATAGACATATTCCGGCGACAGCACCACGCCGACGATTTTCAGAGACCGCTTATGGCCGTTGACCACCATGTCAACGCGATCGCCGAGCGTGAAGCCGTGGGCGTTGGCAAAGGCTTCGCTGCACAGGATGGCATCGTCCTCGTCCGGCAGCAGCAACCGCCCGCTGCGCAGATAGAGATTGTTCAGCAGCGGCGTGCGCCCGTCCGGCAGGGACAGCAGCTTGCCGGTGGCCGGCTCCTCCATCCCCGCCACCTGCACCGTCACCCCGAAGATGACCCGGGTTTCCACCGCCGATACACCGGGAATGTCGGAAATCTGTTTCTTGACCGCTTCCGGCGCCCGTTTCAGCTGGGCGAAAACATCGGCGAAGCGGTAATGGTCGTAATAGATATTCCGGCTCAATGCCAGTGAATCCATGACACCGAAAGACAGGACATACATGGAAATGCCGCAGGCCATGACCAGGATAATGGCCAGCACCTGGCCCTTGATGTTCCAAAGGTCGCGGACAAATTTCCTGTTCAGTGCCCCGAACATTACCAGCTGATCTCCTCGGGACTGATGGGGTTGTCGTTTCTTTTCACATCCACCACCTGCCCATCGCCGAAATAGATCACCCGGTCCGCCATGTTGGCGATGGAGGCATTATGGGTGATGATGACGGTGGTGGTGCCATATTTCTTGTTCACATCCTGCAGCGCCCTGAGCACCACGATGCCGGTGGCGCTGTCCAGCGCTCCGGTCGGCTCGTCACACAGCAACACTTCGGGCCGTTTGGCCAAGGCCCGGGCAATGGCCACCCGCTGCTGCTCGCCGCCGGACAGTTGCGAGGGGAAATGACTGGCCCGGTCCCCCAGGTTGACCGCCTCCAGCGCCTCCATGGGCGGCAGGGGATTTGTTGAAATATCGGTAACCAGGGCCACATTCTCCAGCGCCGTCAAGCTCGGCACCAGATTGTAGGCCTGGAACACAAACCCCACATTATGGCGCCGGAACAGGGTCAGTTCCTTTTCCGTATACTGGGACAGTCGATCATTGCGGAAATAGACTTCGCCGGAGGTGGGCGTATCGAGACCGCCGATGATATTCAGAAAGGTGGATTTGCCGCTGCCGGACGGGCCGAGCAGCACGACCATGTCGCCTTTGGGAATTTCCAGGGTCACCCCCCGGAGCGCCTTGATCACCGTCTCACCGGAAATATAATGTTTGGTGAGGTCAATAGTCCGAAACGTCAGATGATCCCCAAGTCCGTTATTGTCCGTCATATGCCCCGCCAACCATGAAACCAGAACCGAATAGAGGCACTATACCGCAATAAGATCCAAACATAAACAGAAGGCCGGGATTAGTGACAATCCCGGCCTACCTGTTTGTTTTACCTGGAAAACCTAGTTTCCAACCGGCACCCGGATGCCCCGTTCTTCAAGAATGGGCAGGACCGTTTCCGCAAAATAGGGCAGCTCGTCCGCATAATTGACAAAAGCCAGGGTGGTGCCGGCAAATCCGGCGTCATAGAGGTCGATCAGCCCCTGGGCCACCACTTCCGGCGTGCCCACCAGCGGCACCCCGCCATGGCCACCAGCAAACCGGTTGCGCAACATCTGCAGCGCGTCCGGCGGGAAGGACTGGGCATGCTGGAACATCAGGTTGATGATATTGTCCACCGCTTCCCAATCCGCATTATCACGGGCGTAATATTGGTGAAATTCATCGGCTTCCTTCTGGGTCGGGCGGCACACCACATAGGAGAAGGTCAGCATATCCACGTCGCGGCCATTGCCCGCCGCCTGTTTTTTCAGGTCGATGATTTCCTGTTTGGAAGTATCAAGTTCGATCATGGAGGTGAACAGGAAATCGGCGTTCCTGGTGGCAAATTCCCGGCCTTCCCTGGAACCAGCGGCGTTAAAGATCGGTACCGTGCCGCGCACCGGTTGCGGATCGCCATAGGTGTTCTTGAGCTTGAAATATTCCCCGTCCCAGTCAAAGGGCTCCGGATGGGTCCACAGCTTGGAGACGATATCGAACCATTCCTGGCCATAGCGATAACGGGTTTCATGATCCTCGGGCAGGTCGAGGCCGAAGGCATCATATTCCGGCTTGTTCCAGCCGCACACCACATTGAGGCCGGCGCGGCCGCCGGACATCTGGTCAATGGTGGCGATCTGTTTGGCGACAACGCCCGGATGATTGAAAGCGGTATGGATGGTGGCGAAGATATTGATGTTTTCCGTCTTGGCCAGAAGGCCCGCCGCCCAGGTCATGGTTTCCAGCACACTGCCGTGAAAATTGGTGGCGCCGCCATAGCCGACCCAGCGGGCGATCGGCAACAGGAAATCAAGTCCCACCCGGTCAGCGGTCTGGGCCATCCGGATGTTGTTTTCCCAGTTGTTGACCCAGCGTTCGGGAATTTTCGTCACCGCCATCCCGCCGGAGCAGTTGGCGGAAAAGAGTCCTAGTCTGAATTTGTTCCTCGTAAAGAGGGAATTTTGATTGGGCATGGTTCAAACCTCCTGATTTTGTTGCGGAAATCAATAAAAAGCACGTTTTTCACTTGTCCCGATTCCCTAATTAATGTATTTTACATATTAAATTTAATTGTAAAATACAAATAAAATTAATTTTTAAAACGCAAATAATGGAAGGAGACTGTTTTATCTGATTTCGGTGTTTTCAAATTAGTTTTGTCCCCCTAAACTGTGCCGAACCACGCAGATGCAGCGATGGGCAAGACAACACTTTATTCAGAGGCCTCATATGTCAGACAAAAAGAATCCGGAAAAAAGCGGCAAAACCAGTGATGCGGAATTTGCAGATGCCGGCCTGGACCGGCGCTGGCACCTGGCGACAACGCCCAGGGAAATTGCCCTGACGGAACTGGAATATTCCCTGTTTCGGTCCTTTGAAGCTTTTTCCAAATGGCAGGTTGAAGGCATGGCCGTGGCTTCCGGCAGAAATCTGAGTGCCAGTGACGGCGCGATCCTGAATGTGATTGCCATGCGGGATCGCCCGAAGGGGATTACCGAGATTGGCCGGCTGCTGAACAGGGATGATGTGACCAACGTGCAGTACACCATCCGCAAACTGATCCAGGAAGGGCTGATTGAGAAGACAACGAAAGACAATCGCCGCAAAGGGGTGAATTACACCACAACCCCGAAGGGCCTGGAAGTGATCCAGCGCTATGTGGCGCTGCGCAAGAGCCTGCTGATCAAGCTGACTGAACCCATTCAGGGCATGAACGCCCATCTGGAAAACGGCAGTCATATCCTTGATCTGATGACCGGCATCTACGAACAGGCCGCGCGGGTGGCGGCAACGCACCGCAATCCGGTCGAGGATGAGGAATAAAAAGGGGACGGGAGAACTGAAAAGAAACATCCTGTCCCGAAGGGTAAACCATAAAGAGGGACAGTATGTCTATAAACAGAAGAACATTCCATAAAGGGGCAGCATCAGGGCTCCTCGCATTCATGATCGGCGGCCAGACCGTCCTGCTTTCCCCGGCCGAAGCCCGGGCCAAAAGGATTGCCCTGAACCTGCTGAGCGCACAAGAGGCAGAAACACTTTCCATCATCGGCGAAGCCATCGTGCCCGGCGCCGCAGAAGCCGGCCTCAGTCACTATATTGATCATCAACTGTCCGGCGACCTGGAACAAAGCCTGCTGATCATCCGCTACCTCGGCGTGCTCCCGCCGTTCGATGGCTTTTATCGCTCCTCCCTCGCCGCATTGAGAAAAAGTGCAACCGCAATGTTTGGCAAGGCACTGTCCGACCTCTCGGCAGAGGAACTGGAACAGTTCGTCTCCGTTTTCTCCGGACAGAATCCGGAAGGCTGGACCAATGCCCCGCCGGCCCCGTTCTTTTATTTCGTCCTGCGTTCCGACGCCATTGATGTCACCTACGGCACCCGCGAGGGTTTTGACCGCCTGGATATTCCCTATCTGGCCCATATCGAACCCGGGGAAAGGAGCTGGACATGAGCAAGCCCCACAACCAGGAAAAAGTCGATGTGGTGATTGTCGGATCAGGCGCCGCCGGCAGCCTGATGGCCGCCAAGCTGGCCGAAGCCGGCAAGAAGGTGGTGATCCTGGAAGCCGGTCCGGAACGCAAACTCACCGACCTGGTCAGTTCCGGCCTTAACGCCCGCCGCCTGAAATGGGCCGGCTCCCCGGTGGAACAAAGCGGCAGCCATACGGTCGGCAACGGCTTCAACAGCGGCTTCGGCACCGGCGGGGCGGCCCTGCATCACTATGCCGTCTGGCCGCGCTTCCACGCTGAAGACTTCGACATGCAGAGCCGCTACGGCAAGGGTCTCGACTGGCCCGTTTCCTATGACGAGCTCCGACCCTGGTACGACCGGATCCAGACGGAAGTCGGGATCTCCGGTGATGCGGAACAGGAAGTCTGGCGTCCCGCCGGGGACCCCTACCCCATGGGGCCGGTGCCGACCTTCGGTCAGGGTGAAGTGATCGCCCGCGGTTTTGACAAGCTGGGACGCAAAACCGCCCCCCTGCCACTCGCCATCAATACGGAAAATTACCATGGCCGCGAAGCCTGTATCTGGGATGGCTGGTGCGACGCCGGCTGCCCGATCCGGGCGCTGGCCAATCCCCAGACCGTCTACCTGCCCCGGGCCTTTGCCAAGGGGGCGGAAATCCGCCACCGGGCCACGGTCTTCCATATCGACACCGATACAAAAGGCGGCAAGGCCACCGGCGTTTCCTATTACGACGAACAGGGTCAGGAAAATTTCCAGCCCGCCGAGCTGGTGGTGCTGGCCGCCTTCGCGGTGCAGACCCCGCGCCTGATGCTGATGTCCACATCCGACAAACACCCCCACGGCATCGCCAACAAAAACGACATGGTCGGACGCTACCTGATGAGCCATGCCGCCGGGCTGGTGTTCGGCCTGTTCGACGAGGAAACCCAATGTTACCTCGGCGCCACCGGCGGCCAATTGGTCAACCAGGACAATTACGACCATAAGGACAAACGCGGCCAGGGCTTCGGCAGTTACCAGTGGATGATCGCCCAGGCCACCAAGCCCAACGACCTCTTGGGCTATGGCGGCAGCAACCCGGCCCTGTTCGGCAACAAACTGACCGACTTTATGAAAAAGGCCACCCGCGGCTTTGCCACCATGACCGCCTGTGTCGAGGATCTTCCGGTGGCGGAAAACCGGGTCACCCTGTCTTCCTCAAAGGACGGGCACGGCCTGCCGCGGGCCCATGCCCATCACGACATGCACCCGGACTCCATCGCCCTGTGGAAAGACAGCCAGGTCGATGGCACCAGGGTGTTTGAAGCGGCCGGCGCGGGGGAGATCTGGACCAATAACCCGCCGGGTGCCATGCATATCATGGGCGGCACCATCATGGGCGAGGACAGCGCCACCTCGGTCACCAACAGTTTCGGCCAGACCCATGAGGTTCCCAACCTGGTCATCGCCGGACCGGGCCTGTTCCCGACCAGCGGCGGGGTCAACCCGACCTTCACGGTTCATGCGGTGACCCTGCGCTCTGCCGACCATATCATCCGCAACTGGTCGAGCCTGACCTGACCAAAAAAAGGCCCGGGCTGAAAACCCGGGCCATCCATTACAGTATAGACAGTGAGATCGTTTGATCAAACGGATCAGAATTTCCGTTTGACGGAGAGATACCATTCGCGCGGCCGGGCATAGACGCCCTCGATCACGCCGTCGGTGGAGTTGTCACCGGCATAGAGATAAGTCTCATCGGTCAGGTTCTTGACCCCGATATTGACGTTCCATTTGTCTTCGGCGTCCTTGAACATGATGACCGCATTGAACAGGGACAGATCACCCTGGATCAGCTCCGGTGTATTCTTGGCGTCATTGGCCACTTCGGAGGTAAAGGCATAGTCAACCCGCGGTGTCACGGACCAGTCATCGGTCAGGTTGATGGTATAGCCGACACCCACGTTGATGGACCATTCCGGCGTGTTGACAAACAGGCTGTCCAGGGTCAGGCCGGCGGCAATCGCCCCGGGGGTCAGTTCCTGGTACTGGGCATCCAGGTAACCGAGGCCGGCTTCAATGATCCAGTGCTCGTCCGGCACCGCGATCAGCTCCAGTTCGGCGCCCTTGATCTCTGCGGCCGCCGCATTGTCGGTGATGATACCGATATCATCGACAGTACCGCCCGGGATCTGGGCTACGATATTGACCTGCATGTCGGTGTAGTCGGTATAGAAGAAGGCGCCGTTCAGGCGAACACGGTTGTCGGCGAAGGTAGACTTGAAGCCGAGCTCATAGGCCTTGACCTTTTCCGGACGGGCCGTGGGCACGTAGTCCCGTGGCGGGAACACACGCTGGGTAAAGGTGCCGCCCTTATAGCCTTCAGAATAGGAGGCATAGGTCATGAAGTCCTCGGTCCAGCGGTAAGCCAGGTTGGCGTGGACATCAAACACTTCTGCATTCTGTTCCTCGGTCACGCCAATGGGCAGGACCGGTACGCCGGCCGGAATGCCGAGGCCGTTGTCCTGGGCCACGGTGGAATCGGGGGAGAAGGACTTGTCTTCATCGGTATAGCGGGCGCCAAGGGTCAGGCTGAGCTGGTCGGTGAAGTCATAGGTGGCCTGGCCGAAGATGGCCTTGGAGGTATTGTCGATGGAACCGCCGCTGTCAAACACCGCTCCCGGCAGTTCCACGATATCAATATGGTTGCCGGATTCTTCAAAGTAGTAAAGGCCGACGATCCAGTTCAGGCGTCCTTCCATGTTGTTGCCGAGGAGCTGGAATTCCTGGGTGAACTGGTCCTGGGTGAATTCATTGACCGTCTGCAGGATCAGCAGCGGGGAATGGTCCACATCACGGGCCCAGAAGCCTTCCACTTCACGATAGGAGGTAATGGATTTGAGGGTCAGGCTTTCATTGATGTCATAATCCACATCCAGCGACACGCCCCACAGGTCCAGATCGGACTTCGGCTCCATGGGCCGGCCGAGAATGGTATTCATCAGTTCGTTCTGGGTGGTGTGCTGGCTGTAGGTCTCGAACGGGCCGGCAATCCACTGGGCGTTCCAGCAGGTGGGATCGCTCAGCCGCGCCGGGTCATTCATGTCGGCACAAACGGCGCTCGGCACCGGCAGGCCGTGATAGTCGGTCCGCAGCGGGATCACATTGTTGGTCACCATCGGGAAGAACTGTGTTTCGTCCACCCCGATCAAGACGTTGGCGGCCGGGGCCTCCCGTTCGCGGGTACCGTCCACGGCGATATTGATTTCCAGCTTGTCGGACGCGAGCCAGCGGAACGCGGCACGGCCGGCCCAGGCATCCTCATCGCCAAGGTCCGGTCCGCCCGGCAGCAGGTTTTTCACATAACCGTTACGCTTTTTGCGGGAGCCGGCGAAGTTGGCAAAGAAGGTCTCGGACAGCGGCACATTGATGCCGAACCGAAGGTCGGTGCGGTCATAGCTGCCGATCGTGGCTTCCGCATAGCCTTCCAGCTCTTCGTGCGGTTTCTTGGTAGTGATGGAAATGGCGCCGCCGATCGTATTGCGGCCGAACAGGGTGCCCTGCGGGCCTTTCAGCACTTCGACCCGCTCCACATCGAGCAGGTCCATCACGCCACCCACAGAGCGGGCAATATAGACGCCGTCCACATACAGGCCCACGCCCGGGTCGGTCGGCAGGGCCCAATCGATCTGGCCCACGCCGCGGATATAAATGGCGGCGGCGGAACTGGTCGCGGCAATGGCGGCCGTATTGTCAAACACCAGGTTGGGCGTAAATTCGCCGACCTGGGAAATGTCGGAGATGCCGCGGGCTTCAAGACCGCCCTCGGAAAAGGCGGTAATGGAAATCGGTGTATCCTGCAGGTTTTCTTCGCGCTTACGGGCGGTGACCGTAATTTCCTCGAGCATCATATCACCGGCGCTCTGCTGCTCCTGAGCCATCCCCGTCTGCGGCAACGCAGTCAGCGCCAATGCGCAAAGGGCCACCCCGCCAGAGGCTGACCGAATGTATTTCCTGGCATCATACATTTTGGATTCCTTCCCTGTTAGATAAATGTCGTATGCATTGAGTTTTATATGTATTTTTATCGTTAAATTAAACTTTAAAATGATTTTAAAAATTGTCAATGAAATTCTTTATATCCACAGAAAGTGAGGCACAGCCTTGCTTTCTGTGTAACGGCGCAAAGTCACCGAAACGACAAATTCACAGCTATGGGGAAATTACTTCAGGGTTAAAGGAAGCTGCCGGAGGGGAGTAAAAAGAAAAAAATCCGGGACCCGAGGTCCCGGATGACAAAGGCCCACGGATTAAGATACAAAGCCGGATCAGGCGGCAAACTCCTCGGTATCGATTTCCGCCTGCGTCGGGGCGGGATAACGGGGGCCGCTGATGGTCTCCCGGTTGATCAGTTTTTCCAGCCGCTCGATGATATCCTGGGACAGTTCGACCTCGCTGGCCGCCACATCATCCCGGAGGTGAGCAAGCGAGGTCGTGCCCGGAATTACATGGATGTAGGGCCGCTTGGCCAGCAGCCAGCCCAGGGCCAGCTGGGCGCCGGTGCAGCCCGCCTCTTTGGCCAGGGCCCGATATTCGGTCAGAAGTTCCGCATTGTTCGAGAAGTGCGGTTCCTGGAACCGGGGCATGTTGCGCCGGATATCTTTTTCGGCAAAATTGGCCGGATCCAGATCGGTATCGGTCAGGAAGCCGCGCGCCAGCGGAGAGAAGGCGACAAAAGCCGCTCCCAGTTCCTCACAGGCGTCCAGCACCTCGATCTCCGCATTGCGGGTCCAGAGCGAATATTCGGTCTGCACCGCAGCGATCGGATGCACCGCATGGGCCTTGCGCAGGGTGTTCGCAGAGACTTCCGACAGGCCGATGGCGCAGACCTTGCCTTCCTCGACCATGCGGGACAATTCGCCGATACTGTCCTCAATGGGGACCTTCTTGTCCCAGCGGTGCAGGTAATAAAGGTCAATGACCTCGGTCTGCAACCGACGCAGGGAGTCTTCCAGGGTCTTACGCATGGTTTCGGGACGGCCGTCGATGACGCGCATGCCGTCGACGCCCTGCATGCCGCATTTGCTGGCCAGCATGATCTGGTCGCGGATCGGTTTCAGGGTCGGGCCGACCAGCTCCTCATTGCGACCGAACCCGTAAAGCGCGGCAGAATCAAAATGCGTGATGCCAAGGTCAAATGCTTCCAGAAGAAGTTTTTTTCCCAGTTCCGGGCTTGGCGGCACCCCGTAGGCATGACTGAGATTCATGCATCCGAGACCGACTTCCCCGACATTGAAATCACCGATTCTGCGCGTTTTCATGATACCCTCTTACTGTTGTGCGTTCAGCTTCTGCTCGAGCTCATACAGGGTCTCGTAACAGGGAAGCACTTTACCCACACTGGAGTTCGGCTCCCGGCCCTCACGGATCGCGGCAATAAACTCGCGGTCCTGGAGCTCGATACCGTTCATGGACACGTCCACGTTGGACACATCGATGGGCTCTTCCTTGCCGGTGACCAGATCATCGTAACGGGCGATATAGGTGCCATTGTCACAGATATAACGGAAGAAGGTGCCCAGCGGCCCGTCGTTGTTAAAGGACAGGGACAGGGTGCAGATCTTGCCATTTTCCGTTTTCAGCTGGATGGACATATCCATGGCGATGCCCAGTTCCGGATGGATCGGCCCCTCGACGGCGTTGGCCACCACCACTTTTTCACCGGTCTGATACTGGAACAGGTCGACGGTATGGGCGGCATGGTGCCACAGCAGATGGTCGGTCCAGGACCGGGGTTCGCCCTTGGCGTTCATGTTCTTGCGGCGGAAGAAATAGGTCTGCACATCCATCTGCTGGATGGCCAGTTCACCGGCCACAATCTTGTTATGCACATATTGATGCGACGGATTGAAACGGCGGGTATGACCAACCATACACACCAGTCCGGTTTCCTGCTGCACCTTCATGACGGCCTGGGCGTCTTCCCAATTGTCCGCCAGCGGAATTTCCACCTGGACATGCTTGCCGGCCTTCATGCACTGGATCGCCTGGTCGGCATGCATCTGGGTCGGAGTACAGAGAATGACTGCATCCACGCCCGGCTGCTCAAGAGCTTCCGCCAGGTCGGTGGTGGCATGGGGAATGCCGTAGTCGTCGGCCACTTTCTGGGTCGGCTCCAGCCGGCGGCCGACAATGGAAACAACTTCCGCGCCGTCGATATTCTTCAGGCCGTCCAGATGCTTCAGGCCGAAAGCGCCGGCGCCTGCGAGTACGATTTTCATTTCAAACCTCTTTCCTGTTCAGTTGAATTTGGTTGTCTTGAGTAATTCTGATTAGTCAAACTGGCTTTCCAGCACAATATGTCCCACCGCCGTATTGGAGGCCGGCACATGATAATGCTTGTGCAGCTCCTTGACCTTGTCGGTGAGCGCCCCGCGCATGATCAGCCACATCACCAGTTCAATGCCTTCGGAACCGGCTTCGCGGATATATTCCACATGGGGAATCTCGGTGAGCTCCTCCGGCTTGTCTGCCAGGCGGTTGAGGAAGCTGAGGTCCCATTCCTTGTTGATCAGGCCGGCGCGCGGACCCTGGAGCTGGTGGCTCATGCCGCCGGTGCCCCAGATCTGCACGTTCAGATCCTCGTCAAAGCTTTCCACCGCATTGCGGATCGCCTTGCCCAGGTTATAGCAACGCTTGCCGTTCGGCACCGGATAGACCACCACATTGACCGCCAGCGGGATCACCTTGCACGGCCATTCCTCGGGCTGGCCGAACATCAGCGACAGCGGCACGGTCAGGCCGTGGTCCACATCCATTTCATTGACGATGGTGAGGTCGAAATCCTGCTGGATCACGGACTGGGCGATATGCCAGGCCAGGTCCGGGGCGCCGATCACATCCGGCACCGGGCGCGGGCCAAAGCCCTCGTCAGCCGGCTTGAAGCGCTCGCCGGTGCCGATGGCAAAGGTCGGGATCATCTTCAGATCGAAGGCGGACGCATGGTCGTTATAGACCAGAATGACCACATCGGGCTTTTCCTGCTCTTCCCATTTCTTGGTGAACTCATAGCCGTCAAACAGCGGCTTCCAGTACTCATCCTGGGTATTGCCCGTATCGATCGCACGACCGATCAGGGGGACGTGTGAACTTCCGACACCTGCTGTAATGCGTGCCATTATTTCTTCTCCTCTTTGTAACGATTTCCTTCCGGACTGCGGCCGCCATGCAACATCATGTCAGCATATTCCTCCTGGGTCATGCCGGTCATGGTCGCCGCCGCATACTGGAAGCTGAGACCGTCAGTGGAAAAAATCTTGGCCAGGAAATAGATATTGCCGCCAAGGGCAAGCGCCCGGTTATAGTCGCGGTCGAGAACCGCCTGTTTCTGTTCCTCGGTCATGGGCCATTCATCAAGATAGGCCCGCTCGTCAGCCTTGAACCGGTCGCGGTTCTCAGCTTTCATCAGGGACATGCAGAACTGGTTCAGGTGATAGCCTTTGCGGGCCTGGTCTGAATCAAAAATCGTGGTCCCCGGAACGTCTTCATAGGGTTTATCAAGTGCCATGGTTACATCTCCTCAGGCCAGTAAAGTCGCATGGGGTTGTCGACCAGCAGCTTCTGCTGCAGCTCTTCAGTCGGGGCAATATGCGGAATCACATCCACAAGCCATGCATCATCGGGCATATGTGTTTTCAGGTTCGGATGGGGCCAGTCGGTGCCCCACAGGACGCGGTCCGGGAATTCCTCCACCACGCGGCGGGCAAAGGGCACCACATCGCTGTAATGCGGCGGGCCTTCCACAGACAGCCGTTCCGGGCAGGACACCTTGGACCAGAAATTCTCGTTCTCGCGCATCAGCTTCAAAAACAGCTCGAATTCGGGCCCGTCCACCGGCTTGGTGACATCGGGGCGTCCCATATGGTCCACCACCACCGTGGTCGGCAGGGAGGCGAAAAAGTCATAGAGTTCCAGCAGCTCCTGGGCCTCGAAATAAATGACAATGTGCCAGCCCAGCGGCTTGATGCGCTCGGCAATTTCCATCAGCGGTTCCCGCGGCAGGGCATCGACCAGGCGCTTTACGAAATTGAAGCGTACCCCCATCACTCCGGCTTCCTTCAGCGCCAGCAGTTCCTCGTCGGTAACGGAAGGCTTGACTGAGGCCACGCCTTTAGCCTTGCCGCCGGAATGGGCGATGGCATCCACCAGGGCCCGGTTGTCGGCGCCGTGGCAGGTCGCCTGCACGATCACATTGCGGGAGAAGCCGAGATGGTCGCGCAGGGCAAACAGCTGGTCCTTGGAGGCATCGCAAGGGGTATATTTCCGCTCCGGCGCGAAGGGGAATTCGTCACCCGGCCCGAACACATGGCAATGGGCGTCGACCGCCCCCGGCGGCGGGGTAAACTTCGGCTTGGTCGGATTCTGGAACCAGTCCAGCCAGCCCGGCGTCTTCTCAAATTTACTCATTTGCCTCTCTTTTTCAGCAGCGCATCGAGACGCGGGTAAACCCGGCGGGCATTGCCCTCGAATACCTTGTAGCGGTCTTCATCGCTGAGATTCAGGTTGTCCAGATACCGTTTGGTATCGTCGAAATAGTTACCGGTCTGCGGATCGATGCCGCGCACGGCGCCGACCATTTCAGAGCCGAACATGATGTTGTCGATATCGATCACGTCGAACAGCAGGTCGATGCCCGGCTGGTGATAGACGCAGGTATCGAAATAGATGTTTTTCATCACATGTTCGTCCAGCGGCGGCTGTTTCAGCATGTCGGCCAGGCCCCGGTAGCGACCCCAGTGATAGGGCACGGCGCCGCCGCCATGCGGAATGACGAATTTCAGGTCCGGGAAGTCCTTGAACAGGTTACCCTGCAGGAACTGCATGAAGGCGTTGGTGTCGGCGGCAATATAATAGGACCCGGTGGCGTGGAAGGTGGGGTTGCAGGACCCGGACACATGGACCATGGCCGGCACGCCCAGTTCCACCATTTTCTCATACATGGGGTACCAGTAACGGTCGGTCAGCGGCGGCGCCGTCCAGTGGCCGCCGGACGGGTCCGGATTCAGGTTGCAGCCGACGAAATCCAGCTCGGTGACACAACGCTCCAACTCGGCAATACAGTTGTCCAGCGGTGCGCCCGGGAACTGCGGCAGCTGGCACACGCCGATGAAGGTATCGGGGAACAGCTGGGTCACCCGGTGGATCAGATTGTTACAGGCGATGGACCAGTCCCTGGAAATCTCCGGATCGCCCACATGGGGCTCCATCCGGCTGGCCCGCGGGCTGAACAGGGTGAGGTCGGCGCCGCGCTCCTTGACCAGTTTCAGCTGGTTGGCTTCAATACCCTCACGGATTTCATCATCGCTCATCTCCGGCTGCAGCGGCTTGGGCAGGCGGGAATCCTTAAAGGCGGCCAACTGGGCCTCGCGATAGTCGAGATGGGCCTGGGGCACAATGGTCTGGTGACCGTGGCAATCAATAATCAGCATGGCAGTTTCTCCTCACTGCAAATCTATTTTCATTATGGCGTCAAGCATGTCCGCCAGGTCTTCTTCCTTGAGGGCGTCCTTCCTGAGGGCCGCCCAGTCATGTCTTTCGGCGCTTGCCGTACTCATCAGCGGAACAATGCCCGCCTCCTCAACTGTGCGCGCCACTTCGCGCATTTCCTCTGCCCGGCGCTTGCCGTGCTCCAGCGACCGGGAAATCATATAGCGGGACAGTTTCTGCCAGTCCGGGCCCGGGAACAGGTCATTGAGCGACGTCACCACCGTGTCCTCGACCCCGTAATGCCGGGCCGACAACAGGGATTCGGTGAGGATCGCCTCGACCCCCTTGACCACGACGCTGCGGCACATTTTTGCCGCCGACGCCTTGCCGTATTCGTCGGAAAACAGCCGCATGCCGGCAAAGCCCAGGTCCCGGGCCAGCGGCTCGAACAGGGCCGCATGGGGACCGCCGAGCAGGATACTGGTGGCAATCCGCTTGGGACCGATCGGCGACATCACCGCCGCCTCCACATACTTTCCCCCGGCGTCATTGATCAGTTTCGCCGCTTCCCGCTTCATGCCGGGTGACGCGCTGTTCATATCCACATACCAGGTGCCGGGTTCAATTCCCGCCGCCACCGACCGGGCGGCATTGACGGTTTCCGCCGCCGTGACCGCAGAGATCACCAGGTCCGCACCCAGCACGGCATCCACGGCACTCATGCCGCCGGTGACAGCGAACTGTTTCAGGCCGCAGCTCGGAATGCTGTCAGCGTCATCAAACTTAATGTCCCAGGCGCTGAGGGTGACACCGCCCGCCTCCAGCAGGTCCTCGGCCAGGGTCTGGCCCACTTCGCCGAAGCCGAGCAGGCAGATTTTATCAATCTCGCTCATTGTCCGCTCCACACCTTACCCGGAATATAGACCTCGCCGCGCATCAGCTTGCGGGCGGTGCGCAACAGGGCGGAGCGTTTGACGTCCACTTGGCCGTCATTGACCTCCACATCCATATCGACAGTGAAAAATCCGGTCGGATGCTCCACCTCGAGCCGCTGCGCCCCGTCAGACGACGCCGGCAGTTCGGCAATCCCGTCCGCCACGGAGCCCGGCAAAACACAGCCGGTGGCGACGCTGACCGCGCCCAACACGCCGATGGCTTCGTGGACCCGGTGCGGAATGAAGCTGCGGGTAGAGACCACGCCGCCATTTTGCGGCGGGGAAATCAGGGTCATCTTCGGCACCGTCTTGGATTTCACATCACCCAGGTTCATTTTCGGGCCGATCTCGAGCCGGATGCTTTCGATCCGCTCCTTCAGTTCCGCATTGGCTTCCAGCTCTTCCGGCCGTTCCAAACCGCTGAGGCCGAAATCAGACGCTTTGAGCAACACCACCGGCATGCCGTTGTCAATGCAGGTCAGTTCGACTCCCTGCACCTCGTCGACGATATTGCCGGTCGGCAACAGCGCGCCACAGGAGGAGCCGGCCACATCGAGGAAATCCATCGGGATCGCCGCCGCCGTCCCCGGCACACCGTCAATACGGGCAGTCCCTTCATATTCCACCTGGCCACCGGGCGTTGGCACATGAGCCACCGCGATACTGCCGGTATTGACCATGTGAATGCGCACCGGTGTGGTACCGTCCTGCGCGTCTACAAATCCGTTTTCAATGGCCCAGGGACCGACCCCGGCGAGGATATTGCCGCAGTTCTGGCTGTCGCTCACTTCCGCCTTGTCGACCACCACCTGCAGGAACAGATAGTCCACATCGGCATCCTCGCGCGCCGAAGCGGAGATCACCGCCACCTTGCTGGTCAGCGGATGGGCGCCGCCCACCCCGTCAATCTGGCGCACGTCGGGAGATCCCATCGCGGCGAGCAATACCCGGTTGCGGGTTTCCTCGTCAGCGGGCAGGTCTTTCCTGTCGAAATAAAGGCCCTTCGATGTCCCGCCGCGCATCAAAGTGGCCGGAATAGCGGTCAGCATCGGACTTATCCTCGCTCTTTGAGATAGTCTTCCTGGTCGATATATTTCAGACCCTTTTCTTCCAGGCGCGGGCGCATGTTGTAAATGTCGAGCCCCAGCACGCCGGCCGCCAGTTTCTCGCGCTTTTCCTCTTCATTGGCTTCACGCTTGCGGGATTTCTCCAGCACATCAGCCGCTTCAGCGCGCTCGACCACAACAACGCCGTCATCGTCGGCAATGATCAGGTCGCCCGGATTGATATGGGCGCCGGCACAGACCACCGGCACATTGACGCTGCCGAGTGTTTCCTTGACCGTACCCTGGGAGAAAATGCATTTGGACCACACCGGGAAGCCCATCTCTTCAAGGTCCTTGGTATCGCGCACCCCGGCATCGATCACCAGACCCAGCACGCCGCGCGCCTTGAGGCTGGTGGCCAGCAGGTCGCCGAAATAGCCGGCGTCGGAAAAGGACGTCGGCGCCAACACCAGGATGTCGCCCGGCTGGCACTGTTCCACCGCCACATGGATCATCCAGTTGTCGCACGGCGGCGCACTGATGGTTACCGCCGTACCGGCGATATAGGCGCCCCGGTAAATGGGATTGATATTCGGCGCCAGCAGCCCCTTGCGGCCCTGTGCCTCATGCACGGTGGCGACACCGTATTTTCCTTTCTGGAAGGCCTCAACAACCGATTTCTCGGTGCGTTTGATGTTTGTGACAACGACTCCCATAGAACCCTCTATCTATAAAATATGATTGGAATGGCCGGAGTCTCTCACCTCCGGTCACGGATAGCCAATAGATAATTGTATTTATCCATAAAAAAATGCTAAAGGTATGTGTATCTGACGAGTTTTGATGAGCAAAATAAAGACGGAATGAAAGAGTTACCGAAAAAGCCGGCGAAATCGATTCCAAACCTGCGCCATATAAGGGCCTTCGGATTCCTGGCGGAAGGAAAAACCCTGACGGCAACGGCAGACGAGATCGGTTTGTCGCAACCTGCCGTAACCCAAGGTTTAAGTAATCTGGAGAAATATTTCGATGCCGACCTCTGCCTTCGCCAAAGGAACGGAACCTTTCTCACCGACAGTGGCGAAATTCTGAAAAAACGCGTGCGACGAGTCTTCGAACTACTGTCCGAAGCGATCAGTGAACTGCCGGGGCTTGACCGCAAGGAGCGGGTCCGGGTAGAGCGCACCATAACCTCCTCCCAGCTTCAGGCGCTGATCGCCATTACCGAATACAGCAGCTTCTCCGCCGGCGCCCGCGCCACCGGCATTGCCGTGCCCACCATCCACCGGGCGGCCCGGGACCTGGAACGTGTGGTTGGCCAGACATTTTTTGAACAGACCAGCTTCGGGGTGCGCCCGACCAAGATCGCCGCCCGCTTTGCCGGGAAGGTACAACTTGCCTTCTCGGAACTGGACCAGGCCCGCTCGGAAATTGCCACCCTGCAGGGCACCGGCACCGGAAATATCACCGTCGGTGCCATGCCGCTGGCCCGCAGCCATCTTGCCCCCCAAGCCATCAGCCTGTTTTGCCGGGAGAACCGGGGCTATCGGGTCTCCATTGTGGAGGGACCGTTCGAAACCCTGCTGCATGACCTGAAACGCGGTGCTATCGATTTCCTGATCGGGGCCGCCCGCCGGGATCTGACCGCACAGGGCGTGGTCCAGACTCACCTGTTCGACGACCCGCTGTCGCTACTGATGCGCCCGGAACACCCCCTGGCCCAGGTCCCGGACCTGACCGTCGACCAGCTGAGGAAATATCCCTGGGTCGCCCCGCGCATTGATTCCCCGCTCCGCCAGCATTTCGACGCCATGTTCGAGGAGGAGGGCCTCAATCCGCCCGACGACATTGTGGAATGCAACAGCTTGAGTGCCTCCCGGGTGATGCTGATGGATGATGACCGGCTGATGCTGCTGTCCGATGCCCAGGCAAGGTACGAGTTGCAGACCGGGCTTCTGTTGTCGCGGCACCTGGCCAACCGGGAGGAAACCGAGCGTCCGATCATGCTGTTTACCCGCGAGGACTGGCATCCCACCTTTGCCCAGCAAAAACTGGTGGACATCATCCGCCGCCTGGCCCTGGAAGAACCGCAAAAAGAAACGCGGCCCCCGGGGGGAGGGTCCCGGGAACCGCAGTCTACTTAAGGGAGGCTGGCTTAAGGGAGTAAGCCTTACTCATAGGCCCTACTTACTCATAAGGAAGACCAACATAGTTTTCCGCCAGTGACGTCATCGCCGCCTGGGAGCCGAACAGATAATCAAGTTCCGCATCCTGCATGCGGCTGCCGAAGCCGCCGGTCTCCGGGAAGTTGTGCAAAAGCGACGTCATCCACCAGGAGAAACGCTCCGCCATCCACACCCGGCGCAGCGCCTTGCCGGCATAGGCATCAAGACCGGCCATGCTGCCGTTCTTGTAGAAATCGATCAGACCGCGGGACAGGAAATAGATATCAGAAGCCGCCAGGTTCAGGCCCTTGGCGCCGGTCGGCGGCACGATATGGGCCGCATCCCCGGCCAGGAACAACCGGCCGTGGCGCATGGTTTCACAAACAAAACTGCGCAACGGGGCAATGCTCTTTTCAATGGATGGGCCGGTTTCCAGAGTGTCAGCGACATTCTCCGGCAGGCGGCGTTTGAGCTCGTCCCAGAAACGATCATCAGACCAGTCCTCGACCTTGTCGTCGAGCGAACACTGGATATAGTGGCGGCTCAGTTTTTCATGGCGCATGCTGCACAGGGCGAAACCGCGTTCGTGCCGGGTATAGATCAATTCGTCGGAGGCCGGTCTGGTCTCGGACATGATGCCGAGCCAGCCGAAGGGGTAAACCTTCTCGAATGTCTTCAGCAGGTTGGCCGGGATGGACTTGCGGCTGGCGCCGTGATAGCCGTCGCAGCCGGCGACAAAATCACAGGTCAGGGTATAGTCCCGGCCGTCCTTTTTATAGTGGATGACAGGATTGTCGGTTTCCGCCCCTTCAACACCGGTAACTTCCGCTTCCTCGATGATGGTGCCGCCGGCCGCCTTGCGGGCCTCGATCAGGTCGCGGGTGATTTCGGTCTGGCCGTAAACCATCACGCCGGTGCCGCCGGTCAGGCCCTTGAGGTCAACCCTATGGGTCGCGCCACGGAAGGCGATTTCGAACCCGTCATGGGGAAAGCCTTCCTTGTCCATCCGCTGATGAACCTCGGCCTCATGGAGAAGGTCCACACAGCCCTGTTCCAGCACACCGGCGCGAATCCGGGTCAACACATAGTCCAGGGTCTTGCGTTCCAGGACCACGCTCTCGATGCCCTGCAGATGCAGGAGCTGGGACAAAATAAGGCCGGAAGGACCGGCGCCGATAATTCCAACCTGAGTTTTCATGCTTATGCCTTCCCTGATATGCAGATGCGGGGAGTGCACCTTACTGGGTGCCCGCTGTTTCATTGAACGATCCATATAATAGGCAATACCAGCCATCGCTGGAATGGACAGGGATGACTAAAAATTGTATATATCGAACATGATCAGCAACAGCGAGACCGAGATGGAGACGATCCCCAATTTTGTCCTCTACGGGGAACAGAGGCAGGACCTGTTCCCGGACTATCTGCATATAGAGTCGATCCGGGCCCGCAGTCTCAGTTATGGCTGGAAGTTCCGTCCCCACCGGCATCATAATCTGCACCAGTTGTTTTTGATTGAAAAAGGCGGGGGACGCGCCGTCATGGAAGAAATGCAACATCCCCTGCTGGACGGCACCCTGATCGTGATGCCGCCCATGGCGGTGCATGGTTTTGAATTTTTGCCTGATACCGAAGGCTGGGTGCTGACCATTCCCACGCCCTATGTAGACCGGATCCTGGAGGAAGAACCCCGTCTGCCCGACTATCTGGCGGAAACCCGGCTGATCCAGCTGCCAAACCGGGAAACGGCAAACAGTTTTGCCAGTATTTTCAAAACCATTGCCGGCGAGCATGCCGCCAGCACCCCGGCCCGGCGGCTGGTGCTGCGCAGCCTCGTTACCCTGCTGGTGGCGGAAATTTTCCGGCTCAATCCTGACAGCGCAGAGCAAAAGCGGGACGCCGCCAGCCAGAAACAGCTGCTGCTGCGCAGGTTCCAGACCTTGATCGAGGAAAATTTTCGCCAGCGCTGGCCGGTCAGCCGCTATGCGGACGAACTGGGTATCACCGCCACCCACCTGAGCCGAATCTGCCGGCAGTTGTTAGAGGTGCCGGCGTCGGAGCTGACCACAGAACGTGGCCTGCTCGAAGCCAAAAGACTGTTGATCTATACCTCTCTCAGTATCGCCGAAATCGGCTATGACCTGGGGTTTGCCGACCCCGCCCATTTCTCCAAATTCTTCCGGGAAAATACCGGGCAGAAACCGTCAGACTTCCGCCAGGCCTTCACCCGGCGCGCCTGACCGGACGTCAGGGGTGAACCTCGGGCAGTTCCTCACCACCCACTTTGGCCGCTGAGGCCTCAATCAGGATAAAAGCGATGCGGCAGGTTTCCGTCTGGCTGGGGTTACGCCACAGATGCATGGTGCCGCGCTGGACAATGATATCGCCGGGGCCGAGGCGTTTGACTTCGCCGCTGTCCAGTTCCAGCTCCACCTCGCCGGACAGGACAATGCCATAGTCCACGGAATTGGTCCGGTGCATGGGCGATTCCTCACCCGGGAACATATCCACGGTGCGAATGACCGAGCCGCCGGTCAGCGTCGTGCCCGCCTCGCGTTCGCGGCCGTCGGTCTCGTCATTATTGTCGGCCGGCACCGTCGCCGTGGTCCAGATCAGAGCCATGGCGGCGTCGCCGCTGGGCACCACAATAGGGTCGAAATTATCGTCACCACGAAAGATGGCCTTGCCGTCTGCATTATGACCGGTGACGACCCGGCGCACGGATCCTTTGGTTTCCTTTGTCATGCCTTGATCACCTTCTGCTCCAGGACGCCGAAGGGCGCGTCATCATCTTTGGTCACAGCCGCCATGCGCACAGTATCGCCGAATTTCATGAAATCGGTCCTGGGCTCGCCCTCATCGACGATTTCGATGCCACGGCGCTCGGCAATGCAGGAGGAGCCCACTTCCCGGAAGTTGGCATTGGACACGGTACCGGAACCGATCACCGTACCGGCACAGAGGGTGCGGCTGTAGGCGGCATGGGCGACCAGTTCATGGAAACCGAAGTCCATGGCATCGCCGTTGGCCTTGCCGAACCGCTTATCGTTCCAGTCCACCGCCAGGTCCAGGGTGATGCGGCCGTTTTTCCAATAGTCGCTCAGCTCATCAGGCGTAATGGCGAAGGGTGCCATACCACACGGCGGCTTGGCCTGGATCCAGCCGAAGCCGGTTTTCATTTCCCGCCCCGCAAGCGCCCGCAACGACCAGTCGTTAATCTGCACCAGTAATTTGATATGCCCCATGCAGTCTTCCGGGGACCTCCCCGCCGGCACTTCGTCGACAATCATGCCGAACTCGCCCTCGAAATCGATGCCGTCGCTTTCCCGGAGGAAGGGCACCTCCTCCCGCGGTCCGTAGAAGGTGTTGGACACACCCTGGTACATCAGCGGATGGCCGCCGGAATCCACCTCAACCCCGATCACCTGGTCCATCAGTTCACCATGGCTGGGATAGGCAGAGCCATCGAGCCACTGCCAGGCCCGCGGCAGGGGGGCGGCAAGGCGCTTGACATCCAGCACCTCCTGGCCGTCTGCCGAGCCCTGTTCCACCCGGGCGGAAAGTTCCTGGAGCCGGCCTTCAGCCTCTGCCCAGTTTTCAATCGCGTCCTGCAGCGTTGCTGCAATGCCTTTGGCCGGTGCAAAGGTAGTGCCGCCGCGGGAGACCACAACCAATGTGCCGTCCCGGCCGCCGTCAGCCAATGTTGCCAGTTTCATTACTCATTCCCTTGTATTTATGCATAAATTTGACAGCCTATTTAGGACCATTATACCCCCGCTAGTCAAAAGCATCAGATGGATTTCACCTATCCATGTTTTGAATTTGATCTCCCTGGTGGCTGGCCGTAGTTTGGAGCCATGATCTTATCAATTTTGGAACGGCAGGGCCACCGCCAGGAATCGCGTGTGCTGCCGCTTTACCAGTAACAGAAGGAGCAGCCAGCATGGCACAATGGCTTAAACGGGGTGCAACGGTAGAAGTTCGGGCCGAAACCGACCGCAAGGTGCGGGACGTTGTCGAGAGTACCCTTGCCGATATTGAAAAGCGCGGTGACGAAGCCGTCCGCGAACTGTCCGTCAAATTCGATTACTGGGACCGGGACAGCTACCTGCTGACCAAGCAGGAAATCCAGGACTGCATCGATACCCTTTCCGAACAGGACCTGAAGGACATCGAATTCGCCCAGACCCAGGTACGCAACTTCGCCCAGATCCAGAAAGAGGCACTGAAGGATGTGGAGGTGGAAACCCTGCCCGGCGTGATCCTCGGCCACAAGAATATTCCGGTCAATGCCGCCGGCTGTTACGTGCCGGGCGGCAAATACCCGCTGCTCGCCTCGGCCCATATGTCCGTGCTGACCGCCAAGGTGGCCGGCGTGCCGCGCATTGTCACCTGCGCCCCGCCGTTCCAGGGCAAACCGGCCCCGGCCATTGTCGCCGCCCAGGCCTTGGCCGGCGCCGATGAAATCTATGCCCTCGGTGGCATCCAGGCGGTAGGCGCCATGGCGCTCGGCACCCAGACCATCGATCCGGTGGATATGCTGGTCGGTCCGGGCAACGCCTTTGTCGCCGAAGCCAAGCGGCAGTTGTTCGGACGGGTCGGCATCGACCTGTTTGCCGGCCCCACCGAAACCCTGGTGATTGCCGACGACAGCGTCGACGGCGAACTGTGCGCCACCGACCTCCTCGGCCAGGTGGAGCATGGTCCGGACAGCCCGGGTGTGCTGCTGACCACGTCTGAAGCGCTGGCGCGCGAGACCATGAAAGAGATCGACCGCCTGCTCGAAGTGCTGCCGACCGCAGCCATCGCCCGCCAGGCCTGGGAGACGTTCGGGGAAGTCATCGTTGCCGACTCTGATGAGGAAATGGTACAAATTGCGGACGAGATTGCTTCGGAGCATGTACAGGTGATGACCAGAGACCCCGATTATTTCCTCAATAACATGACCAACTATGGCGCCCTGTTCCTGGGCCCGCGCACCAATGTGAGCTACGGCGACAAGGTGATCGGCACCAACCATACCCTGCCCACCAAAAAAGCGGCCCGCTACACCGGCGGCCTGTGGGTCGGCAAATTCATCAAGACCTGCACCTACCAGAAGGTGGTCACGGACGAGGCCTCGGCCATGGTCGGGGAATATTGCTCCCGGCTCTGCGCCCTGGAAGGCTTTGCCGGTCATGGCGAGCAGGCCAACATCCGCGTGCGCCGCTATGGTGGCCGCAATGTACCCTATGCCGGAAAGGCAGAAGCAAGCTGATGGCGGATTTGCCCAAAAATCCGGGCTTTCGCCTGGACGGCAAACGGGCGCTGGTCACCGGCGCCAGCAAGGGAATCGGATTTGCCGCAGCGGTGGCGCTGGCTGACGCCGGAGCCGCTGTCACTTTGGTGGCCCGCTCCGCAGCGGAAACCGGGGACGCCGCGGCAGCCATCTGCGAGGCCGGCAATGCGGCCGAAGCCGCTGTGCTCGATGTTTCCGACCTGGACGCGGTAAAATGGTTTTTTGACCACCGTCCCGCCTTTCATATCCTGGTCAACAATGTGGGCACCAACCGGCCCAAGCCGATGACAGAGGTCAGCGAAGAGGATTATGACGCGGTCCTCGACCTTAATGTCAAAAGCGCCTTCTTTGTCGCCCAGGGGGCGGTCCGGCGCATGATCGATGAACAGATTTCAGGGTCGCTGATCCATATGGGCTCGCAGATGGGTCATGTGGGCGGGCCGAACCGTTCGCTCTATTGCGCCTCCAAATGGGCGCTCGAGGGCATGAACAAATCATTCGCGCTTGATCTCGCGAAATACAATATCCGGTCCAACACCATCGCCCCGACATTCATTGAAACCCCGCTCACCAAACCCTTTTTCGAAGACGCCGCCTTCAAGGCCAGCGTGCTGGAAAAGATCAAGCTCGGCCGCATCGGCCAGGTGGAAGACCTGATGGGCGCGGTTGTGTTCCTGGCGTCAGAGGCGTCGGCCCTGATGACCGGCAGCAGCCTGGTGGTGGACGGCGGCTGGACCGCAGACTAAACAAGAAGGAACAAGTATGTTTGAACCATTTCCCGGAAACTATGTCTGGAACCTGCAGGTAAACCTGGCGCTGGTGTGCGGCGGCAATCACGGCGAGATTGACCTCGCCTGCCGCCCGATCAAGGAAGCGGCGGCCAACGGCGAAGATGCCGGCACCGCCCTGCTGTTTGACAGCTGGATCGCGGTCGCCGACCAGCTGACCAAAAATGCCGAGGAAGACGAGAAAGCCGGCTACCTGTTGTCCGCCGGCACCAAATACGGCCGGGCCTCCGGTTATTATCTCTCTGCCGAGCGCATGCAGTCCCGGGACTATGCCCCGCGCTGGGAAGCTTATGACAAAGGCCTTGAGCTGTACCGCAAGCATGTGGCCCTGCGCGGCCTGCATATCGACTTTGTGGAAATCCCTTACGAGGACAGTTCCTTCCCGGCCATTTTTGTCCACGACGGCAGCGGCATCAAGCGTCCGGCGCTGGTGTCCTGCAACGGCCTGGACAGCATGAAAGAGCAGGTCAATATGGCCGGCCACGGCGCCTCCAACCTGGAACGCGGCATTAATACCCTGTTCGTCGACCAGCCCGGTACCGGCGAAGCGCTCAGGAAACGCGGCCTTCCTGCCCGCCATGACAGCGAAGCCTGGGCCACCCCGGCCTTTGACTATCTCGCCAGCCGTCCCGATGTGGATGAGAAAAAGATCGGTATGTTCGGCCTGTCGCTCGGCGGCTATTATGCGCCGCGCGCCGCCGCCAACGAGCCCCGCTTCGCCCTGTGCGCGGTGATGGGCGCCAACCACCTGTGGGGCGACCTGCAGCGTCGTCGTCTGGAGCGGGAAGGCGAAAATCCGGTGCCCCATTACTGGGACCATGTAATGTGGGTCTGGGGCAAGGACAGCCTCGAGGAGTTCATGGCCTATATGCCCAATGTAACGCTGGACGGCGAGATCGAGAAAATGAAAATGCCGTTCCTGGTCACCCATGGCGCCGGTGACCGGCAGATCCCGGTGTCAGACGCCCATCGCTGCTATGACGAGGCGGTCAACAGCGCCAAGCGGCACCTGCGCATTTTTACCGAACAGGACTTCGAGATCGAGCATTGCGGCGCCGACAACGGCACGGTGATGCGCGACTATATCGCCGACTGGTGCGCCGAAACCTTCGCGGAACTGGATTGATGACCAAAACCCCCGACTTCACCTTCCACCACGGCGGGGTCAGTGTGCCCGACCTGGACGCGGCCATCGACTGGTACGGCCGTGTGCTGGGCTTCGAGCTCGAGCGAAAATTTGACATCGAAGCCGCCAACGCCAGGGCGGCCATGATCAAGCGCGGCCCGCTGCGCTTTGAACTGTTCGAGGTCGAAGGCGCCAACCCCCTGCCCGAGGACCGGCGCCATCCGCCCAGCGACCTGAAAACCCACGGCAACAAGCATGTGGCCTTTAAGGTTGACGACATGGACGAGTTCCTCGCTATCGTCGAAGCCAAAGGGGCGGACGTGGCCTTTGTGGTGCGCGAAGACTTCGGCAAGGGCTGCTTCCTGCGCGACTGCGCCGGCAACCTGATTGAATTTGTTGAGGATTGAGACCATGGCCAGTGAAGCAGTGAAATCGGTTCTGGCGGAATATAACGCCCGCCTGGAAATCGAAGAAGAACTGATGGCCGCCTTTCCGCCCGGCTCCAGGAATGCGCCGGAACGGGACAGTTTGCTGCTGGCCGTAGGTGAGGAAACAGGGCGGTTCCTACAGGATCTCGCCATTGGTTGCGGTTCGAAGAACATCCTCGAAATCGGCACCAGCTATGGCTATTCCACCCTGTTCCTGGCCAGCGCGGCCAAAGCCACCGGCGGCAGGGTCACCACCCTGGAACTGTCCGAGGAAAAGCAGAATTACGCCCGGGAAATGCTGCAGAAGGCGGAACTGGATGACTATGTGGAATGGCTCACCGGGGACGCGCTCGACCTGATTGCAGGGCTCAAGGGACCCTTTGATTTCGTGCTGCTCGATATCTGGAAGGAACTTTATGTCCCCTCTCTGGAGCTGTTTTATCCCAAACTGAGCGCCGAAGGCATCATTGTCGCGGACAATATCCTCTATCCGGAAGCGCACCGACGCGATGCGCAGCAATATCGTCACGCTGTAGAGTCAAAAGAAGGGTTGAATTCGGTTCTTCTGCCGATCGGCAGCGGCATCCTGGTCAGCACACGCCTTTAATATTGATCCCTAATTTCCGTCTGTAATCACGGTGCCGCCGTCGACGACAAGATTGTGGCCGGTGATGAAGCTGGCCTTGTCGGAAGCCAGGAACAGGGCGGCGTTGGCGATCTCCTGCGGTTGCCCCACACGCCGGAGCGGCGTCATCCGCATGCGCCGTTCGGCCGCTTCCGGGTTTGACAGGATATTCTTTTCCCAGCCGGTGGCGATCAGGCCGGGGGAAATGCTGTTGACCCGGACATTGTCCGGACCGAAGCCCACAGCCAGATCCCGGGCCAATTGGGCGACGGCGGCCTTGGTCAGGCTGTAAACTCCGATCGACTTGTTGCCCCTGAGGCCGGACAGGCTGGAGGTTAGCACCACGCTGCCGCCGCCATTTTCCGCCATGTGGGGGACGATATGATCGCAGAGGATCCGGCTATGATGCAGGTTGATGGCGAAGACTTTTTCCACCTCGTCCTCATAGCCCTCCTCACCGCGTCGTTTGGAGCCGGTGATCCCGGCGTTGCAGAACAGGCAGTCGATTTTGCCGTCCACCGCCAGTGCCTTTTTTGCAAAATCGGGCAGTCCACGGCTATCGGACAAGTCAAACAGCAATGACGTCGCCCTATGACCGTCAGCATTGAGACGGCCCGCCACTTCGTCACACAGGGCTGCATCCTCGCTGTTGATCAGCACATGAGCGCCCTCGGCCGCCAGGGCTTCCGCCATAGCCAGGCCGATGCCGGTTGTGCTTCCCGTGACCAAGGCCGTTTTTCCGGTGAAATCCTTCATCTGCCTCTCTTTTGGTTCGGCCTAGATCGGTGCCGAGACCACTTCCAGCATCTTCTTCATCAAGGCCGCCGCATTGGCGTCCGGTGTCGGATGCTGCTCCCATTCGCCGATCTGGATCGAGCTTTCCCAGATGAAGCGGGTCCGTTCCAGCCGGCGATCCATATAATGGCGCAGCATGGGTTCCATTTCCTGTTCCGTCGCCGCCAGCTCGGCCAGCACCACCGCATCCTCGATGGCCTGGGCCGCCCCTTGGCCAAGATGCGGCGTACCGGCATGGGCAGCGTCCCCCATCAGGACAATGCGGCCGCGGTACCAGGGATCGGGCACAAAACAGACCTCCAGCGGCCGGTAGACCACCAGCTCCGGATCGGTAATCTGTTTCGCCAGTTCCGGAATGCGGCCGCCGTAGGGCTCAAGCCGTTTTTTGAATTCATCGGCCAGCGTTTCTGTTGGGAAGAACGGGTTGCCCGGCTCGGCGCCGACATAGAGAATATAAATCGTATCTTCGGTCAGCGGCACGTAGCCCGCCTTGCCGCCGGGAATGCCGTCCATCATCACCGAATGGGTCACGTCCTTGGGCCGAGGCAGGTTGTAGCGCCACACCCCCTGGCCGGTAAATTTCGGCGCCGGCAGGTCCGGGAACAGGAACTTGCGCACACTGGAATAGGCGCCGTCGGCCCCGATCACCATATCATAATCGCCCTCGCTGCCGTCAGTAAAGGTGACATGAACATGATCGCCCTGATCATCGAGCTTTTCAAAGGTCACGCCAAAGTGCATGTTGGCCCCAGTCTCGCGGGTGGCCTTGATCAGCACGTCATGCAGGGCCGGACGGGCCATACCCAGGTCGGTGGGATAGTCCTCGCCGGCCAGTTTCGGGCCATACTCGCGGACGATGGTATTGCCTTCGGGATCCTGCATTTCGAAGCCGCTGTAGGGGAAGCCGACGGCCACCGCCTCGTCAGCAACGCCGAGCTCCTTCAGGGCGCGGACCACATTGGCCTGCACAATAATGCCGACATGATAAACTTTGGATGTTTCACTGATCTCCACCAGATCAACCTCGATCCCCTTGCGGCGGAAACCGATGGCGGCGCACAGCCCGCCAATCCCGCCGCCAATGATAAGAACCTTGCGGATTGCCATAAGGGCCTCCCTTTAAATTATACTGTTAAATTGCGTGTTCGTCGTCGTCCGTCAGACCGGCCAGATCCTTGTCCAGATCCTTTTTGTTGGCCTTGCGGTAGGGCTCGAACGAACTTTCGTCTGCGTCAAACGTCATGTCCCAGGGGATGTCGTCACCGCGGAAAATCGGCGGCGCATTGTGGGACCATAAGAGCGACCCGAACTTGAAGTCCCAGGCCCGGGGCACCCAGTTGTCATCCAGATAGTCGGTGTCGGCATGATATTCCGCCTCGCCGCCACAGGGATTATCGATGTAATAATAAATGGCAGAGGAAATACGGTGCCGGGAAATACCGCCGGAACTGTTCATGGAAGTGTTCTTCCAGCCCTTCTTGTCCATGATGTTGGCGCCCAGCATTACTTCATCGATATCCTCGAGACCGAAAGCGATATGCATGAAACCGAAATGATCCGGCGCGACAGGCAGGTCCGTGTTGACCCAGAAAATGCTGTGATGTTCATAGGTGCCGTCAGCCCGGGCGAAAATGCCTACGCCCTTGGAATGATCCGTATAGCGGAAGCCCAGCTTGTCCCGGTAAAATTCATAGGACGACACATAGTCGTCCGAGAAAAACACCACATGGTTGATGGTCTTGGGGATTGCCTTGTGGCGCCATTTACGATGCTGGTTGAGCCGCTGGATGCAGCCCGGCGCATTGACCGCATCGGGCTGGGAAAGCACATCGCGTTTGTTCCAGACCCTAAGCCCGATCGGTTGCCCGTCGGGACAGACGCAATGGGCGGTGCCGTCCGCATCCCGGGTCACTTCCAGGTCCTCGGCCAGACCCGCGACCAGTTTTTCCAGGTTTTCTTCGCTGTCAACGCCCCAGATGGTTTCCTTGACGCCATTGCCCTCGAACGGCTGCGGCAGGCGCGCGTCGCCATTCCGGCGCACGATCACCCGCGATCCGCTGGCCACTTCAAAAATGCTTTCCGTCTCATCGCGGGAGACTGGCACAAGACCGAAGTCCTCCCAGAACCTGGTGCAGGTTTCGAGGTCGTCCACGCCGAAGATAACGCTTTCTACACCTAATATGCTCATCAAATCATTCCTTTGTCTTTGTCCAAAGTATGACCCGCGAACGGAAGGGATAGAAGTCGTTTTTATCGAGGCCAGCTATCGACGGGACGGAACCACCTCAGTCCTCCTTCTTGCCCGGTCGGAACAGGAAGGTCAGCAGGAAGATCACAAGCTGGAAAGACAGCATTTTCAGCGCCGCCCTTGCCTGGTCCGGGCTGATGCGGGCCTTCATGGGCATGGCGCCGAAGATCTTGCCGGTGATCACCAGGTCGTTGCCATCCTGCTCCAGCTTGCGGACCGTCATCAGTTCCTTGTTCTGGCCGTCATAGATCTTCATCACATTCTTTTTATTACTCATTGCACGTCTCCGCCCAGAACCTTGTCATAATCAATATCCATGTCGTCCATCATCTGGATCGCCGTGGCGCGACCGGCGCCGAATACCCCGCCGCCGGGATGCATGAAGGGGCCGACCAGATAGAGGCCCTCCACCCCGGGCACGGTGAAGTGACCCAGGTCCGGGGTCGGGCGGTGACCGACCGACTGATACATGAAGGGGGCGCAGCCATGCACGTCGCCCTTGAGGAAGCTCGCCGGGCTGTCGCGTTCGTGATCCAGCGGCGAGCGCACCAGCCGGGCCAGGATATTGTCGTCAGTGAGGTTGCTGTAGAACTTGCGATAATAGGCGAGGCTGCCGTCTGCCACCTCTTCCTTGACCTCGTCCCAACGCGCGTGGCCGCCGTCATAAAGCTCATAGGGGGCGAAGGTCACGCCGTAAAAGACCCCGGCGCCGGCCGGGGCCCTGGTCGGGTCATTGACCGTATTGTCGCCGCCGGCGATCAGGCGGCGGTCCGGGATATAACCGCGGCGCAGCTTGTCATAATCCAGCAGCATCTCGTGCATGCTGTCGGTGGACATCAGTTCTGTCATCACCGCACCCTCTGCCTCGGGCGCATAGAGCCTGGCCCGTTCCTTGAGCGCCATATGGGTGAGGCAGATGGAGAAGGTGGAAGGTGTGACATTTTCCGCCCGCTTCAGCACCGGTTCCGGCACCCCGTCGACGAACTTGCGCAGCACATGGGGATGAATGGCGCCAATGACACCGTCTTTCGCCATAAAGGTTTCGCCGTCCACCAGCTCGACCCCGGCGGCCTTGCCGGAAGAGGTCAGCACCTTGCCGACCTCGGCATTGCAACGGACCTCGCCGCCGTAATGTTCGATACAGCGGATCAGCGCCTCGGTCAGCTTGCCGCTGCCGCCGACCGGTTGCGACACGCCGTAGGTATGGATAATGCCCGGCATCAGGAAAGCGCCCATGCCGGTGCCCAGCTCATCGGGCATCTGCAGGTTTTCCGTGACCAGCCGCACAATATGAATTTTCAGCAGGTCGCTTTCAAAATACATGTCGGCCACATCAAGGGCGCTGCGCGACATGATGTCGAGTAGGAAGCGGCCTTCATCGCTCTGGTCCATCATGGCGACAAAGGCGCCCATCGGAAACGGCGGCGCATACAGGCCGGCCATGAACATGGGCAGCACCTGCTGGCTCATATGCACGAATTTGCGGTAAGCTTCCGCATCCTTCTCGGAAAATTTGGCAATGCCTTCGCAGGTCTTGTCCAGGTCCTTGTAGGACAGGATCACCCGGCCGTCGTCGAAAATGGTGGCATGGGGCAGCTCGGGATAGTTATATTCCAGGCCGAATTTGCTCAGCAGGCCCAGTTCATCCTCCCGCAGCATGGGATTGCCCTGGATCATGATATGCACGTTGCTGTGTTCGTCATGATGGTAGCCCGGCAGGGTCAGTTCCCGGGTCGATACCCCGCCGCCGGCATGGGGCTTGCGCTCCAGTACCAGAACCTTTTTTCCGGCCTTGGCCATATAGGCCGCCGCGGTCAGGCCATTGTGGCCGCCGCCGAGGGCGACGATATCATAGTCACTCATTCTCTCACTCCCGTAAATTCTCTAATTGTCGCCAAGCGCCATGAAACCGGCAATGCCCGGCACATGACTGGCGAGACCGCCGTCAGCGACGATCACTTGTCCGGTAATATTGCGCGCCGCGTCAGAGGCGAGGAACGCCGCCACTTCGGCGATATCTTCCGGTTCGCCCAGTTGGTCGCGCAGGGTTTCATCCTCCACCAGCTTGCGGATATGCGGGGGGAAGGCCTCCTTGAGGGCCGGGGTCATGGTCATGCCCGGCGCCACCGCATTGGCGCGCACACCCTTGCGGCCATGGGATGCCGCCACCGAGCGGGTCATCTGGATGATCGCCGCCTTGGAGGCACTATAGGCCGCCTGGATCACATGTCCCTGCAGGGCCAGGTTGGACACCGTATTGATCACACAGCCCTTGCTCTGCACCAGATGCGGCAGGGCCTCCCGGGTGGCAATCATGCTGCCGCGGCAATTGACGGTGAAGGCCATGTCCCAGATGCGGGTCTGCATATGCTCCACATCCCCGTCGGCTTCAGCGATGTCCGGCCCGAGCGCCGCCGCATTATTATGCAGGATATCGAGCCGGCCGAAATGGCTGACGGCTTTCTCCACCATGGCTTTGATCGACTCTTCAGACGCCAGGTCAAGCTCCACCGGCCAGCAGTTTTCGCCAAGCCGACCGGCCAATTGCTGCGCCCGGTCAAAAGCAATGTCGGCCAACACCACCGACGCGCCGCGCGCCAGCATCAGTTCCGCAGTCGCCGCGCCAATTCCGCCGGCGGCGCCGGTGATTATGGCCACCTTGCCGGCCAGCAGGCCACGATTTTCCATGATCTACTCCTTGTTCAGATTATCTATAGAGACTGTTGAGGCTAGCCGAATACTCCCGGACGAACCCCGCCGCCCGCTCCCCTCTGTTTACGATCCCCGCCCCAGTCGATGCCGTCATGCACCACGCCGGACGGCGCCTTTTCCTTTGCGATATCCCGCAGATGGTCCACCATCCATTCGATCGCGGGATCATTGCAGCTGGCGCTGCTCCACTGCACAGAAAGCCTGACCGACGGGATTTCAATCGGTACTGGCATCACTTTCAGCGGCAGCACCCGGGCCAGCCTGCGCGCCAGGCGCCGATGCATGGTGGCGATGCGGTTCGAGCCGATGACAAACCCGGCCACGGAAATAAAGGACGGCGCTGCGATCTGTTCCTTGCGGATCAGCGACTGGTCATTGAGGTAATGTTCCACATGGGAAGGGGCACGCGACTTTCCGAACCGCACCACCACATGTTCCATGTCGAAGAACATCTCCCTGGTCAGCGGTTGCTTAAGCGCCGGGTTATCATCCCAACCGACAACCACATAATCATCTTCAAACAAAAATTCACTGGGGTGCTCCGAGGAAATAGCGCTGTCGATAGTGATCAGCAAATCCATCTGGCCCCGCTCCAGCTTTTCGGTCAGATTGTCAGTCAGAGGCAGGATTTCAAACTGCATGTGCGGCGCTTCCTCAGACAGCTTCTGCACTGCTGCCGAAAGCAATACCTCAGTGGCATAGTCGGAGGCGGCGATGGCAATGGACCGGTCGGAGGTCGCGGGATCAAACGGCGGCGCAATGGCGATGGTTGTGCGGATTTTCTCCAGCACGGCCCTGACCGGTTCGATCAGCTCTTCGCCCCGGGGGGTCAGCACCATCTGGCGCCCTTTAAGCACCAGCAGGTCATCTTCAAAATATTCCCTGAGCCGCCCCAATGCACTGCTGGTCGCGGACTGGCTCAGACAAATCCTGTCCGCCGCCTGCGAAACACTTTTTTCCGCCAGCAAGGCATCCAGCGCCACCAGCAAATTCAGATCCAGTCTTTGAAAACGCATTTGATTTCTCCCAGATTAAAACACCAGCTACCGCTGTTACGGTCAGCTCGCCTTGATAACCCCAATGGCTCTTTCCACCATCGCATCAACTTCCTTGTCATGACAAAAACCGCCCCGGTCTGCCGCTGCCGTTGTCAGCGGCGGATGGGTGCCGAAGGCTGCTTCAAGCGCCCCGTCCGGCTTATAACTGACCAGTGATGTACTCTGCGCAGTTGCCCGCGCCACCGACTCCACAAGTTCTTCCATTGTGATATTGAGCGCCGGCAGGGTCATGGCCCGCGACGCCGGCAGCAGCCCCGGATCGACCTCCAGTCCATGCACAATATTCTGCGCGCACTGGCTCACCGACATCATCCACATGGTCGCCTGCGCAGAGACCGGGCAGATGAAATCCTCGCCCGCCAGGAAAGCGTGGAACAGATTGCTCATGAAGGCGGATTTGAGCCCCGACGGCCCCTTGGGCCGGGCGACAATGCCCGGCAGGCGCAAACTCATGCCTTCGACCTCGCCGCGCCGGGACATGGTGCCCACCGCGGTTTCAATCATCGCCTTGTGCGCGCCGTAAACCAGCTTTGGCAACAACGGCGTCGAATCATCCACACCCTGCGCTGGCAAGGGGGCGCCGTAGACGGCAATGGTGCTGGCAAAAACCACCCGCGGCTTGCCGCCGCCGGCCTTCGCTTTGTCCAGCAGATCCAGTGAGGCATCAATATTGACCCGTCGGGACAGGCCCGGATCCTGTTCCGCCGCCCCGCCCGGGACCGAGGCCAGATGAACAAGGCCCTCTATATCCCGATCAAATGCTTTATCCAGAGTGTGCGGGTCGCACAGGTCACCGGCGACCAGCACCAGACCGTCCTGCTCTTCAAAAGCGGACAGGTTGCTGTCCATGGCGACCACTTTGCGACCTGATTCGAGCAATCTGGCGACCACCTGTCGCCCCACAAATCCCCCGGCTCCCGTAACGATTATTGTCATGCTTGATTTAACCTCCGAAGCGACTTATACTCCATTTTGCATTCGAATGCAATACGGGAGGCAAAATATGATTCAGGAAATTGCACAGATCAAAATCGACCCGGCCAGAGCGGCGGATTTCGAGGCCGCGGTGGCAAATTCAGCGCCGGTTTTCAAGGCCGCCAAGGGATGCCGCGGCATGAAGCTGGAGAAGGTGATCGAGGATCCTGCCTGTTACCGCCTGCTGGTGACCTGGGAGACGGTCGAGGACCATATGGTGCATTTCCGGGACTCGGACGGTTTCCGGACCTGGCGGGCGAACGCCGGGCCTTTTTTTGTTGACCCGCCCGTTGTGGTGCATAGTGTGCTGGTGGAAAATTATTTCTAGGATTGGAGCAAAGCAACAAGTGGCCGGAACACGTCCCAAGAAAGCCATAACCGCCTATGATGTGGCAGATCACGCCGGCGTTTCCCAATCGGCCGTGTCGCGCACCTTTACGCCCGGGGCCAGCATATCGGCCAAGACCAAGGCAAAGGTTCTGGCGTCGGCCAAGGCACTGGGTTACCGGCCCAACTTCATCGCCAAGTCCCTGATCACCCGCAAGTCCGGGATTACCGGCGTCGCCCTGGGCTATGCGGATAATCCTTTCTACCCGGCCTTGATGGAGGAATTGATGAAACGGCTGTCCCGGCAGGGGCGCCGCTTCCTGTTGTTTAACGGCGACCCGCAACGGGATTCCGATCCGGAACTGGAGGAAATCCTGCGCTATCAGGTAGACGCCCTGATCCTGATGTCCTCTACCCTGTCCTCCCACCTGGCGGCCGATTGCAAGGACGCCGGGATTCCGGTTGTGCTGATCAACCGCCGGACAGAAGACGGCAGCACCTCCAGCGTGACCGGAGACAATTTTGTCGGCGCCCGGAAAATCGCCGAATTCCTGATGGCTGGTGGTCACCAGCGACCGGCCTTCCTCGCCGGCGCGGAAAACAGTTCCACCAACCGGGAGCGGGAAGAGGGTTTCCGCGCCGGTCTTTCCGCCGCCGGTGGTACGGCGCCACTCCGCGCCTGTGGCAACTATCAGCTGGAAGGCGCCCGGCAGGCCACTCGCGAACTGCTGGCTAGCCCGGACCGGCCGGACGCCATTTTCTGCGCCAACGATCACATGGCCATCGGCGCCCTGGAAGTGGCGCGCTATGAATTCGGCCTTGATGTGGGGCGGGAGATTTCCATTGTCGGCTTCGATGATGTGGATATGGCCGCCTGGCCCAGTTTCGATCTTACCACCTATTCCCAGCCGGTTAACGAAATGGCCGAAGCCGCCATGGAACTGATCGACCTGGAGGAAAAAGCAGAGCCGGTCCACCGGCGCATTCCGGGTGAGTTGATTATCCGCAAAAGCGCCAGAAATCCAAAATAAGTGTCAAAAAGCTAATAGCGGTCTGAGTAGGACCGATGCACGTCTTCAGAAAAACTACTGTCCGGATAGGGCAGCATGCCCTTGTTCCATTTGGCATGCAGGGCCTTGAGTTCGGCGAATTTTTCCGGATGCCTGTGCTTCAGCTCGGCCCGTTCGCGGGGATCGCGGACCACATTGAACAGATGCTCCTGGTCCGCCATCTTGAGATATTTCCACTCGCCCTGGCGCACGGCGGCCTGCTCGTTGGCCTTGAAACGCCAAAAGAGGGTCCGTTCCCGAGGTTTTTCCTCGCCCAGCAACACCGGCAACAGATCCATACCGTCAAAACTATAGTTCGCCGGGGTGCCGCCGGCCGCCTTGAGCAGGGTCGGGGCAAAATCCATCGATGTCATCACTTGGTCCGACAATGAACCCGGCTTGATCCGCGCCGGCCAGCGTATGGTCAACGGCACCCGGATGCCGCCTTCCAGCAGTTCGCCCTTGACCCCGACAAAGGGCCAGGTATCGGAAAAACGCTCGCCGCCGTTATCGCTGGTAAAAATGACGATGGTATTGTCGGCAATATTCAGTTCGTCCAGTGTGGCAAGCACCCGGCCGATGTTTGAATCCATGCTGCGGACCATTTCCGCATAGGTTTCCAGCGTGCCGCCGTCCATATGAAAAATGGATTTGAGCTTGCCGGACACTTCCTCGTCATGGGGTCCTTCCCACGGCCAGTGCGGCGCGTTGAAATGAAGGCTGATGAAAAAAGGAGTTTTGCCGCCGGACTTGCGAATGATATCGATGGTCTCGTCGGCAAAAAGTTTCGTCAGATAGCCCTGCCGTTCAACCGGCTCATTGTCCAGGTAAAGACCATCGCCCGGCGCGTCCCTGTCGAATTCGACCCGGTGGCGGAAATAGTCCGCGGCCCCCTTCTGGATGCCGAAGAAATGATCATAACCATGCTGCAGAGGGCCATGCCACGGGGTGTCGCCAAGATGCCACTTCCCCACCAGCGCCGTATGATAGCCCTGTTTTTTCAGCACCGAGGCAATGGTCGGCTGCTCCAGCGGCAGGCCGATATCCTCAGGCGCATCGCGGCCCACCGGTTCCTCCAGGCCAATGACAAAGCGCTGCTGGTAGCAGCCGGTGGCCAGTGCGGTCCGGGTCGGTGAACAGATGCTGGAATTGGCATATCCCTGCGTTAGCATCAGGCCGTCGCGGGCCAGTTTGTCAATATTGGGGGTGCCGATATGGCGCTGGCCGTATACGCCGACATCGGCATAGCCGATATCATCCGCCATGATGAAAATAATGTTGGGTGGTGCGTCGGCTTTGCCGGATTTGGCGAAGGAGGTAGAGGAAAGGACACCGGCGGCTGCGGCAGCGGCAATAAATTCTCGCCTTGTCGCTTTGACAGCCATCGGTGTCCTCCCCAAATCAGATCAGAAGTTGGCGCTCAGGCGTACTCCATAGGTCATCGGCGCGCCGAAGACGGTCACAGCCTGGCCGGTCGGCGCCGCCTGGGTTGTGGCGCGATGGCGCGTGTCCTCGATGTTGTGGATATAGGCCGTCACGGACCATTTTCCGTCAACCGGTTCAAAAGTCAGGTCGGCACTCGTCACGAAATGGGCCTCGATGAACTCATGCTCAATCTGTTCGAACCCGCCCCACTGATCATCCCGCCAGCGCGTGTCGACCGATGCAATCAGGTTATAGTCACCGATCGGGAATGTCTGCTCGATGCCCAGGTTGATGGACCATTTCGGAGAATAGATCGCCTGGTTGCCGGAACAGTCAAAGTCCTTGATCTCTGCCCCATCCGCGATTTCGCCGGTATAGGTGTAGGGACAATTGATATTGTCGCGGGGCGATGCGGTGAAGAAATGAAGATCATCATAGGTGGCATCAAGGTACTGGACCTTGGCGTTGATGATTGTGTTTTCTGTCGCCGCCCAGATCAGGTCGATGTCAGCCCCTTTGCTGGTGGCCTGCCCCACGTTGTCGGTCAGACTGACCAGAGCGCTGTTGGAAATGGTGAAATAGGTGATCTGCTGATCCTTGTAGTCCCACCAGAAAAGTTCCGCATTGAGCTGCAGGCGCCCGTCAAGAAACCGGTTCTTGGACCCGATGGTCCAGGCGTCGATATATTCAGGCTCATAGGTTGGAATGCCCTCCGCCAGCTGGAAACCGCCGGAACGGTACCCGGTTTCAAAGCTCGCATAAAGCATGGAATCATCGGACACATCCCATTCCATGGCCGCGCGCCAGGTCACCTTGGTATTGTTGTAGGTATCGTTCACCGGTTCATAGGTTTTCAGGATCGTCCCCGCCCCGTTCAGCAACGGAAGCACTTGGACAGACCCCGGCGTATAGGTAATCGCCGGATCAACCCAGCCGTTGGCATGCAGCCAGTCGAAAGCCTGCTGCGGATTATCCAGGGTCGGATAATGCGGCATATTGCCGGCGCAGGTGGCGAAAGAGGCCGGCGGCACAACATTGCTCGGCGGCAGACCGCCGCAGAAGGTAATGAAGTTTTCGATCAGGCCGTCAAAGTCTTTCTTGTCGTCGGTATAGCGAATACCGCCGATCACCCGGAAAGTATCGGTAACGTCATAGGTCAACTGACCGAAAGCCGCCCATGCCGTGGTTTCCTGCAGATATTCCTGCAACGGCAGCACAAATTCCTGGTTAAAGGTATTATTGCCTTCCACTTCTTCATTGAAAAAGTAACCGCCGACAATATAGTTCAGCGGGCCTTCACTGTCGCTGGTGAAGCGGGCCTCGACGCTATACTGTTCGTCACGCTCCTGAATCCAGCCGCTGTTAAAGGAAGGAAGCCCCCACTTGCTGTCCTGGTCCACCCGGCGCCATGCGGGGATAATGGTAAAGGTCCCCCCGTCGATGGTGTAATTGATTTCCGCATTTACGCCATAATATTTATTGTCCTGATACCAGTCGTCCTGAATATCGTTGAAAAAGTCAAAAGCCGGCGCGCCAAGCAAAGTATTGCGATAGGCATTGCCCGCCTCGGTATTCATACCCTCGTCAATATCCAGGCCTGACGGCACCAGCGTGTAGCCGCCCTCCCCATCGGAGGAATAGTTGCCCTCATACGTGGACCCCGGGCCGACACCGCCGATTTTGGTATAGTCCGCGCCAATGCGGACACTCAGGTTGTCATTGGGCTGGAACAGCAGCTGGGCGCGGAACCCATGGGTATCCTCATCCGAAGTGCCATCCTTGTTAAACCCGTCGCGCTTGGAATAGTTACCAGCCACACGGAGCGCCACGGTATCGCTGAGCGGGGCGTTGATCGCACCCTGCATCTGGAAAGCATCATAGTTTCCGTAGCCCGCGGTCAGGAAGCCGTTCATTTCATCCAGGCTAGGTTTGACCGGCAGAATATTGATGGCGCCGCCGGTCGCATTTCGTCCGTAAAGCGTCCCCTGCGGACCTTTCAGAACCTCGACACGTTCCAGATCAAAAAAAACGGACCCTGCCGCTGCGGAAGCGCGCCCCATATAAACGCCGTCGTAACTGACGGCAACGGCCGGATCAATATAGCTGGACGTGGTCCGGTTGCCAACACCGCGAATAAAGATGGCAGAGGTTGCCCCGCCACCGTCAGCAATCGTCAGAGCCGGCACGGATTTGTTCAGATCCTTGGCGTTGGCGATCCCTTTCTTCAGAAGCTTCGCGCCATTCACCGCATCCACGGAGATGGACGCCTCTTGCAGGCTTTCCGCCTTGCGCTGGGCGGTAATCACGATCTCCTCAATAGCAAATGTATTTTCGCCCTCTGCCTGTTCCTCGGCATAGCCGGCCTGGGTCAGCACCGCCATCGACACACCGGTCAGAGCCATTAACTTGAGTGTTTTTTTCATAAAAGTCCTCCCAATGACTTTAAAATTTTTAAAACGTTCAGAGCCTGCCGGCTGGTTTCCCTGGGGTTGAACCGGCAGGCCTCTCCCGCAAGTAAGGTAGCAAGCCGGCCCCCACAGGTCATACGGATTGTGTGGATTCGTCCTATTCACAGGATCGAAGAAAGCCTCTCGGCCCTATAGAGCCGTCGCCCCGCCGTCCACGGAAAGGTCCGCCGCCGTGACAAATGTAGACTCATCAGACGCCAGGAACGTGGCGGCCCAGCCGATGTCCTCCGGTTGTCCCAAGCGCTTGACCATGTTGTGCGCCAACACATTGTCGATAAAACCCGGTTGATCCAGCACCGGACTGGTGGCGGCCGTAACAATCATGCCCGGTGAGATCGAGTTGGCGCGAATGCCGTGCGGCGCCCCTTCGGCGGCAAGTTGCCGGGTCATGGCCAGAACGCCGCCCTTGCCGGCACAGTGCGCCAGGGCGGGCGATCCTTCCAGCGTCAGATAGGCGTTTGCGGACGCCAGATTGATGATGGAGGCACCTTCCTTTTTCATATGAGGCCAGGCCGCCTTACAGGCCAGAAACACCAGGTCCAGTTCGCCCCTGAGGGTGAATTGCCAGTCGTCCAGGGTCATTTCCTCGATCGGCTTGAACACCGCCATGGCCGCCGCATTGAGCAGGATATGAATCGCCCCGTGCCGTTCCCCGACCCCGTCCATCAGGGCGTAAACATCCTTTTCCCGGGTCAGGTCGCAGGGCGCCACCACCTCGATGGACGAGCCGTTTTCCTGCGCTTCCGCCGCTGTCGCCTGGGCCGCTGCCGCGTCGATATCGCAACCGATCACCGTCGCACCGTGGCGGGCGAACATCAACGCACAGCCCTTGCCGATTCCGGCGCCGATCCCGGTGACCACCGCCACTTTTCCGTAAAGCCGGGGCTTGTCCTGAGTGTGTTCTGTCATGCTATTTCCTTTGCAGTGGCCTGCCGCTTGCTATTGATCAACATGACCATGGCACACACCGCCGCGACCAGACCGCCAACCCCAAGATATTGAAAAGAGGGCAGCAATCCGCCAACCCTGAGCGAAATGAATGTCACCACGATAGGGCTCAGGAACTGGCCCAGCGCGAAAGCCGACTGCCAGATACCTGCGCCGCGGGCCCGCACCTCAAAAGCCAGCTGGCTCACCGCCCAGACCAGCAGGGTCGGCAGGATCATACCGGCGCCGATCTGGTTCAGGCCGCAGCCGACCAGGAACCAGGTGGAGTTCTCCGCCCGGGACATCATGAAAAAGCCGACACCGAGAATGAAAAATTCCATGAACAGCAATCCCCCCACCGGCAACTTGTTAATGCGGCTGTAGACGAATGTGCCGAAGGGCACGCCCAAACTGGCCACGGAGGTGAGAAAGCCGATTCTTGCACTGTCGCTCAGGCCGTGCGCCACCAGTCCCGGGGCGGCCTGGATCTGCACCGTATAAAAGAGCACCGAGGCGAAGATGGTCACCATGATGATCCCACCCATTTTCAGCCAGGGGAAAGAAGCCCAGCTCATGCTGTGAGCTGCGTGCTCCTTGCCACCTTCCTCAGTCCTTTGTTCCGGCTCCCAGGTAAAGATCAGCACCGCGATCAGCATGACGAAGGAGGACGTATAGACCCAGAAGGGCATGCGCCAGCCGAAAGTGCCGAGCAGGCCGCCGATATTGAAAAACAGCAGCGCCGACAGTGATGCGGTTGCCGTCTGCGCCGCCAGCCATTTGTTGCGCACCTCGCCACGGTAATAGTCGGCGATCAGGGTGGTGGTCAGGGTCATGATCAGCGCTTCCGTGATCCCCACGACAACACGAGACATCAGGATCAGCTTGATATCGTTAAGGAAGATCGGGAGCGGTCCCACAACACCGTATAAGGCAAGCGACCAGAGCAACAGCCGCCGACGGCCGAAATAGTCACCGAAAATGCCGGCTATGGGCGAAAATATTGCCACACACAGCGCCGGCAGAGTCAAAATCACCGGCACCAGATAGTCGGCATTGGGAACGTCTTTGAATTCCGCCTGCAATTGCGGCAGAATCGGCGCCAACAGCACGATGGCCATGGTGGAAAGTGTAATCGGAACAAGCAAAGACAGGCCCGTGGCCATACCCGGCTGTCGTTGGTCAACTGATGCATTCATGTGCAAAAATTCTCCCTATACGCCCCGACTACTCCCATTGCCGACAGCATACCATATTGTTGCCGCCCGGGAAGCGTCCGGGCAGGTAGTTTCCACCTTGCGAGCTGGAGGGCCGGGAATCAATCTCTTTTGCTGGATATCAGCTATCCAGCAGGTGCATCTATTTTCCAAAAACGAAAAAAAGGGAGTCTGCCGAAACAGACCCCCGAGCCAGGTACAGTGAAAAAAGGAAGGTTTATGCGGCGCCGGTATAGGCGCCGTTCAGGTAGATGAGCGGCGAGACATCCTCAGCATAGAAAATATCCCGCACCTCACCGATGATGATGGCATGGGTGCCAAAGTGGCAGGTCTGCCGCTTGTCGAGGAAAAAATTGGCCTGCGCCCCTTCAAGCCAGGGCATTCCTTCACGATCGCGCCAGCTGCCGTTGCCAAACAGATTTTCCTCTGACGCCGGGCGGCTGAATTTATCCGAGATATCCTCCTGGCTGCGATCGAGCAGGTTGATACAAAAGCGGTCCCGGTCCACGATCATGTCATAGAAGCGGGAACCCTTGTGAATGCAGACCAGCAGGGACAGGGGGTCGAAACTGACCGAGACCACGGAACTGACGGTGGCGCCCGCCATCTCCTCGCCGTTGGCCGCCGTGACAATGGAAACACTGGCCGCCATGCGTCGCATGGCCTGGCGGAAAGCATCCCCTCTCTGCAGTTCTGTCATGGAACCCTCCTGCATTTTCCAGCCCTCAGGCAGTTTTCTTCAGGCTCGCCAGATAATCGTTGGCGGCGGCCTCTTCCATAAACCAGGGATAAAAATCGCGCGGATCATTGAACCCGTCGACAATCTTGGTCGCCAGTTCCGGACTGACCTGGGCGGCGCCGAACAGGTTCAGGACATGTTCCGGCGGCGGCAGCAGCATGGCGTTGGTCCAGTTGACCACATATTCGGCGTAATCCCAGAAGGTGTTGAAGGTATCGTTCATCCAGGCGGCGTCAAAGGCGCGGTCCTCCTGGGCGAGAATGGCGTCGAAGATGACCTTGGCACATTTGGTGGCGTTGTTGGAGCCCTGGCCGGTGATCGGATCATTGAGGCACACGGCATCGGCCATCCCCATCACGATCGCCCCGGACGGCAGCCTGCCGACCGGTTTGCGGATGGTCGGCGGGAAGCGACCCGCCAGGATGCCGTTGTCATCGGTCAGTTCGATAGCGCCGCACCGCTCGGCTTCCCAGGGCAGGAATTTGTCCAGAATGCCCTTGCTCACTTCCAGATGCTGTTCCGGGCTCTCGACGTCCCGCCAGCAGTCCATTTCGCCGCCGGGGATGCCCTCGAACACCATAATCTCGCAGGGGCCGGAAGTGGTCAGAGCCGGGAAGACGAAATATTCCCCGACGCCGGGAATAATATTGAAACAAACGGCGCTGAACTCGTCGCGCGGCACCATATTCTTCACATAGGTCAGGCCCAGCGCGCGCATGGGTTTATCGAAGGTGCTTTTTTCCGCATCCCGCTCGAACATCCTGCCGATGTCGCCCTTGCCGGACGCTACCAGCACCAGATCCGCGGCTGCCGCATAATCTTCCAGGCCCTCGAGGCTCACATCCTCGATGATCAGCTTGCCGCCGATCTTTTCGAACTCGTCCATCCAGGCCGGCATCTTGACCCGCTGGTCGACGGAATTGGCATAGCCGGTCTCGAGCCGCGCCGCCCAGTCGATGGCTTTGTTGCCGTCAGGGCCGGCCACGGAAACGCTGATACCGTCGATATGCGGACAGGTATTTTCCCAGAAATTGAGGCCCAGTTCTCGCTCAATATCCAGCGACATATTAAACATGGCTTGGCTGGACAGAACCTTGCCCTTGCGCACTTCATCCCCGGTCCGGTTGGTGACGATAGTGACGTCATAGCCTTTTTTCTTCAGGCCGATCCCCAGGAGAAGGCCGGACTGGCCGGCGCCAATGATGGTAATTTTTCTCATAATCTACTCACCTATATCTTGAAACTCAATTTGCCGGTTCAGTTTGCGAGCGCCGCCAGGGCGTCGGTCTGCTGTTCCGGACCAAGGGCGGTATAACCGCCGTCCACCGGCAGGTCGGCGCCGGTGATAAAACTGGCCTGGTCGGAACAGAGGAACAGGACCGCGTCGGCCACCTCTTCCGGATTGCCGATGCGGCCCGGCATATGAAACGGCGCCGCCGCCTTGTCCACCAGGGCCCGATCCCCGCCGACGATGCCGGAGATAATCGAAGACCAGGTCCAGCCCGGGGAAACCGTATTGACGCGAATGCCGTCCTCGGACAGAAGCAGGGCCTCGTTGCGGGTCAGCTGGTGAATGGCGCCCTTGCTCATGGGATAGAGACAACGGCCCGGCTGGGCCACCTTGGCGCTGATGGAACCGAAGTTGACCACGGCGCCCTTGTTCTTTTTCAGATGCTCGCGGGCGAACTGCACCAGCATGAAGCCGCCGGCCACATTGACATTGAGGGCGTTGAGGAACTGTTCCCTCGTGCTGCTCATGCCTTCATCTTCATAGGTCGCCGCCGCATTGACGATAAAATCGAGCCGGCCGAATTTTTCGACCGCAAAATCCACACAGGCCTTCAGATCTTCGTCGGAGGTTACATCTGTTTTCAGGAATAAAGACCCTGCCCCGATATCCTGTGCGGCGGCCCGGCCGCCTTCTTCATTGATATCCGCCATGACCGCCTTGGCGCCGGCCTCCACAAAGGCCTTGGCCACCGCTGCGCCGATCATGGTGGCGCCGCCGGTAATGATTGCGACTTTGTCAGCTAGTCCCTTCATTTCAGAATCCCTTTTTTGAGTTGTACAGGGAAAGACTAGGCAGATTGGCGGGACGGGGCTATTCGCACACCGAAACAGTTATGCGATTAGTGAATCTATCAGCGGGGAATGTGCAGAAAGTGACTATTTGCGCAGGGTATCGGACGGGGATTCGCCATAGACCTTTTTATAGGCGGCGGCAAAGCGGCCAAGCTGGGTAAAGCCCCATTTGGTGGCGATCTGGGTGACGCTTTTACTCTGCAGCGGATTGAGCAGTTCCTCGCGCACCTTTTCCAGCCGGGTCTGCAGGATAAATTTCATCGGCGTGGTGCCGCGGAAACTCTTGAAGCCGTTATAGATGGAGCGGGAACTGACGCCGGAGACGTCCACCAGATCGTCGATGGAAATATTTTCCTTCAGGTTGGCCAGGATATAGTCCTCGACCTGTTTGACATGCTTTGGCGCCGCGGTGGATTCCTGGGCCCTGAGCTGGTCAATATAATTGTGATTAAAGGAAAACAGCAAACTGGTCAGCAGGTTTCGTTCCAGGTCTTCCAGCAGAAAATGGGACCGCCAGGGATCCATGTCATTGTCCAGCTCCTGCACCAGGCTCCAGACCTGGCGCCACCAGCTGCCGGCATGGGGATTGTCCGCGTTCCTCACTTCGTGGTGGAACAGGATCGGCCGGTCGATAGGATGCATCAGCAGCCGCGACAGGCGTTCCTCCATGGCCTCGCGCTTGACCTGGACCATCAGCTTCTTGCATTCCCGGTTCCAGCGCATCCGCGTATATTCCGACGGATTTATGGCCGAGGCGATGCCGCCGGAGGTGATGAATTCATCCTTGTTGGTGCAGATGGTCGCCGCCCCTTCCAGCGGCAGCTGGAACAGGAAGAAATCCTTGAGATAGCCTGGCTCCACCTCCACATCGGCGCCATATTCCATGTAGTTGAGGGACACCCGGGACAGTTGCGCCCGATTGTGGCAGGCGTCAATATCGCCGGCTTTTTCCGGCAGCAGTTTGTGATCACAATAGACGCGGCTGACAATCTCGCGCGCCTCGTCAGCCTCACGGGAATTGAACAGACAGAATTTCTCAAGCGGCTTTTTCATGTGATCCATCCCTTAAGCCTTAAACTAATATAGCCGATTTTCCCTCATTCCGCGACTCTTTTAGGTTTCAAGCAAATATTACGTCAAATCCACAGGCTATTTTCGGACCCCCCGCGTATTATCGCCCTCCTGCTCCCCTTCCTTCAGGGTCCAGTCGAAGCCGACCTGGCGCCACATATCGCGATAGTCATAATCGGTCCTGAGCGCCAGATTGAGCCGGTTGTAGGAGGCGAAATCACTGACCAGGTTCACCAGCTGCACAATCCCCTTGTCGGTCAGGCCGACCTGGCGCAGCCCGTCGATTTCCGCGTCGGTGATGTCATGCATTTCCTTGTTCACCCGGAGGGCGAAGCTGACGATGGTCTTGAGGCGATCGTCAAGGATCACCTCAACCCCGTTTGCCAGGAAACTTTTGGTATAGTCCTCGTCGGTCTCCATGCCGTAGTTCATGATGGTGCAGAAGGCCGCCGTGCAATAGGAACAGCTGTTGGCTTTGGAGACGGCAATACCCACGTGCTGGATTTCCTCCAGGGACAGTTCGCCCATCTGCCACAATACTTTAGTGGCGCCGAGCTTGGCCTTGAAAAATTCCGGGAAATTCATCTCGATCAGGAAATGGTTGGGCACCTCGCCCTCCATTTCCGTGACCCAGTCGCAAATCCCCTGGATTTCCGGATCGTCACTGCCTCTGGGATCTATCAGGTCAACACGTGCCATTGCCGTCTTCCTTTCCCCCCAAGATCAGAAGTTGACGCGCCCGGTGACGTACCATTCCCGGCCCCGGTCATAGAGGCCTTCATAGGACTGGAACGCATCGCCGAGAATGCCGGTATGCAGATATTTTTCGTCAGTGATATTCTTCACACCAACGACGAGGGCATATGTCTCCTCCGCATTGCGCCAGGTGATGTTGGCGTTGAGCAGGTGATAGCCGCCCTGATGGATCTGCGGTGTATTGAAAGCGTCATTGTCAAACTCCGACCGGTAGGACCAATCCACCCGGGGAGTGAGGGAGCCGCTGTCGCCAAGATCAATTTCCTTGGAGACCGCCGCGCTCAGCGACCAGTCGGACACCCGCTCCAGACGATTATTTGCATCCACCAGTGTTTCGGTGAAATCTATTTCGTCATAGCCCGCATCCAGGTAACCGAGCCCGGCTTCCACGAACCAGCCGTCGGCCGGAGTCATCTGCAGTTCAAGCTCGACCCCCTTGATGGTGGCGGCGCCGGCGTTCTTGGTGATCGGCGCCACGCTGGTGAACACCTGGACCTGCATATCGGTATAGTCGGTCCAGAAGGCGGCACCATTGAGGCGCATACGGCCGTCAAGCCCGCTGTATTTGAAGCCCACTTCATAGACCTTGACGAATTCCGGATCGAAGGTTGGGATCAGGTCGATATCGGGCGTACCGGCCGGGGCGGTAAAGGGCGGCACCACCGGCGGGAACACCCGCTGGGAGAAGCCTCCGGATTTGAAGCCCTCTGAGTAGGACGCATAAACCATCAGGTCGTCGGTGGCATCCCAGGACAGGTTCAGATAGGGGTCGACCTCGTCATAGCTGAGCTCTTTTTCCAGATATGGCAGGACCCGTGTCCCGGCGGCCAGGAACGGCGCCTCGACATCGGCCAGTCCGGTACCCACCAGATCGGCGAAATAGTTTTCATGGACAATCTGGTCCGGGGTGAACTTTTTGGTTTCGTCAGTATAACGAATTCCCGCAGTCAGGTGAATCCGATCGGTAATATCATAGGTACCCTGGGCAAAAGCGGCCAGGCTCTGGTTGTCATAGGCGCCGCCGGAACGGAACCGGGACACGGTAAAGTCCAGTTCGTTGCGATTGTCGCCGCTTTCCTTGAAGTAATAGAGGCCGACAATCCAGTTCAGCCGGTCTTCAAAGGCGGTGCCGAGCAGCTGGAATTCCTGGGTAAACTGTTCCTGGGTCAGGAAATCCTGGAACTGGGAAATACGGAACGGTGAATGGTCGCCGTCACGGGAAAATTCCGCATCCAGATCACGATAGGCAGTGATGGATTTCAGGGTCACATCGTCACTGAGCGCCCAGTCGATATTCAGGTTGGCCGCCCAGAAATCGGTGTCGGAATAGGCCGGGGCCGTGCCGGAGCTGCGCTCTTCCCCATCATAGACATAGCGGTCGTCATAACAGCCGTCGACCGCCAGGTTCAGGGTGGATCCCGGATAGGCGCAGGGAGCCATCGGTCCGCCGGCCGCCAGGTTGGCGAGGATGTTATGCAGGGTCGCCATCGGGGGTGGCGGCGCCAGGCTCAGCGGGTTCGGGCCCTCATAATTGATGCCGATCAGGGTCAGGGCCGGACCGTTTTCCCGGTCGCGGCTGCCCTCGATGGAGAAGCTGATTTCCAGGTCGTCGCTGGCTTCCAGCAGGAAGGACGCGCGGCCGGACAGGGTATCGTCATCGCCCAGGTCAATGCCGTCGTCGCGCATCACATAGCCATCCTGGCTCAGGTAGGCGACGGAATAGCTGCTGAAGAAATTATCGCTAAGCGGCACATTGAGCGAACCCTTCAGGTCGATCCGGTCATCTGTGCCGTAGGTGGCGGACAGCTTGCCTTCAAATTCGTCATGCGGCTTTTTGGTGGTGATGCTGATGGCGCCGCCGATGGTGTTGCGGCCGAACAGGGTGCCCTGCGGGCCTTTCAGCACCTCGACCCGTTCCACATCGATCAGGTCGAGGATGCCGCCGACGGAACGGGCGATATAGACGCCGTCCACATACAGGCCCACGCCCGGATCAACCGTCGGCAGGAATTCCTTCTGGCCGACGCCACGGATGTAGATGGCGGCGGAGTTGCTGGCACCGCCGAAGCTGGGATTGTTCTGGAAGCTGAGGTTGGGGGTGAACTGGGCGATTTCGCCCACGTCCGTCACGCCGCGGTACTCGAGGCTGTCGCCGGTAAAGGCGGAAATGGCGATAGGCGCGCTCTGCAGCCCTTCCTCCCTTTTCCGGGCCGTCACGGTGATTTCCTCCAGCAGCCAGGCGGTGTCATTTGAGGAGGCGGCTTCCTGAGCCGTCGCCAGATCGCCGAAAGCCAGCAGGCTGCAGGACAGGGCCAGGGCGATTTTTCTTGTTTTCATAGATGGTGTATGCATGGAACGCTCCGTTTTATTTCTTTTTCTGCCTATTTCTTATTCTGGGAACATTATTTGTGCTTTTAATATGTGCCCGCTATTCACATAGTGCAGGCACTATTTAGAAACTGCAGGAATCACCATTCGGCCTTTGCGCATTGATTTCGGTCATTGCGGGAGCGGTTTCTTCCCTTTTTTGCGCTCACGACCCAGCCCCTGCACTATGTGAATAGTCGACCAATTTCCCGCCCATAATAATGTCACCAAACAACATCACGGCAGCGGGAGAACTCGTCATGGATCAGGATTTCATTATCGTCGGCAGCGGGATCAATTCACTGGTCGCCGCCGCCCTGCTTTCGCGCAAGGGCCACAAGGTCACGGTGCTGGAGCGCAATGACTGGATCGGCGGCTGCATCCGCACTGCGGAAGTGACCCTGCCCGGCTTCCGCCATGACGTTTTTTCCGGTTTCCATCCATTATTTGTCACCTCCCCGGCTTACGGCGAACTGGCGGAGGAACTACACGCCAACGGCCTCGACTATGTCAATACTGACAAGCCGACCGCCGCGATCCTGCCCGACGGCCGCAACTTCATCCTGCAGATGGACCGGGGAAAAAATGTGGCCGCCATGGAGGCGCTGGGTGAAGGCCAGGGCACAGCCTATACCAGGTCCATGGGGGATATTGAACAGAATACCGACCTGATTTTCGGCCTGCTCGGCGCGGAACTGTGGAAATTCTCCACCCTCAAGCTGCTCGCCAAGGCCGCCTGGAACCGGGGCCTGCACGGTATGTCGTCCTTTTTCGGCCTGTCGCTCAATACCTGCCGCAACTGGCTCGAAGCCGACTTCACGTCCGATGAAATCAAGGCCTGTTTCGCGCCCTGGATCCTGCACACCGGGCTTGATCCGGACAGCCCGCTGTCCGGCCTGATGGGCAAATTGATCAGTTTCACCCTGGAAGTGGCCGGCATGCCCATTGTCAAAGGCGGCAGCGACAATCTGGTCAAGGCATTGAGTGCGATCATCGAAAGTAACGGCGGCCGTCTGCTGACCGGACAGGATGTGAAACGGATCATCGTCGAGAACGGCCGGGCCAGCGGTGTGAACTGCGCCGACGGCACCAGCTACCGGGCCGGCAAAGCCGTGATCTGCAATGTGACCCCGACCCAGCTCTATGGATATTTGCTGGACGGGGAGTATGTGCCGGAAGTGACCCGCAGCGAAGCGGCCAATTATCGCTACGGCAACGGCGACATGCAGATTCATCTCGCCCTTGATAAAATGCCGGAATGGACCGACCCGGCCCTCAATGACGTGGCCATGGTACATCTTTCCTCCGGCGTGGACAGCGTCTCCCGCTCCGTCAACCAGGCCCGGCGCGGCCTGCTGCCCGACTGCTCCACCGTGGTCGTGGCCCAGCCGACGGCGCTTGACCCCAGCCGCGCCCCGGAGGGCAAGGCGATCCTGTGGCTGCAGCTGCAGGAACTGCCCTTTCTTATCAAGGGGGATGCGGCCGGCGAGATCCCCATCCCGGCCGACGGCCTGTGGGACGAGGCGACAAAAGACGCCTATGCCGACCGGATTATCGACCGCCTGTCCGCCCATATTCCCGGCCTCAGGGACATGATCCTCGCCCGCCATATCCTCTCGCCCCGCGACCTCGCGACCCAGAATATCAACCTGGTCAACGGCGATCCCTATTCCGGCGCCTGCGGCATCGAGCAATTCATGCTGTGGCGGCCGCTGAAATCCACCAAAAACCACGAGACCCCGGTGAAGGACCTATATCATATTGGCGCCTCGACCCATCCCGGGCCGGGCCTGGCCGGCACCTCGGGATATCTGGTGGCACAGAATTTCTAGGAAACCAGTGTCATTGACCCGGCGCCGGGAAGGGCGTCAGGCGAGACGGCGGGTAGATTCGCGCAGCGTCAGCTTTGGCAGAACCTTGATCACCTGGCCCGCCTCCCCATCCACCGGCTGGCTGCCCTCCAGCATGGCCAGCAGAATCTCCGCCGCCTTCTGCCCGATCTCATATTGCGGCACCGTGACGGTGGTCAGGGCCGGTGAAATGCGGTCCATCATCGGAATGTCATTAAAGCCGGTCAGGGAAATATCTTCCGGACAGCTGAGGCCGGCTTCGCGAATGGCGTCCAGGCAGCCAAGGGCCAGAATATCACTCCCCGCCGCCACAGCCGTCAGGCCCGCATTGCCGGCCAGCAGCTTCTTCATGGCCCGGTAGCCTTCTTTGGCGGAAAACTCCTTCGCCTCGACCACATGATCCGGGTCGAGTCCCTTCGCCCGCATGCCGGCCTTGAAGCCCTGCAGCCGGGTATAACAGGTGGACACCGCCAGCGGGCCCGAGATATGGCCGATTTTGGTATGGCCGAGGCTGGTCAGATGGTCGACCGCAAGCTGCATGCCCGCCTCGTCATTGTTGATCACCGCATTCACATCCTGGCGGTCGGTCATGCGGTTGACCAGGACCAGGGGGAAGCCGTGCTTGAGGAATTCATCGACCACCGGATCCTCGCGGGTGGCCGAGGCCAGGATGCAGCCGTCAATGGCCCGCTCCCTGAGGCGCCGGTAGGCGGTCCGTTCATAATCCTCGATATTGTCGCTGCTCATGGTGACCAGGGTATAGCCGGCCTTATACAGCGCCGCTTCCAGGCCGCAGACCATGGGCGGAAAAACCGGGTTGGTGATGGTGGAAATGATCAGGCCGATGGTATGGGATTTATTGTGAACGAGGGCGGCCGCCATGCGGTTGGGAAAATATCCCATTTCGTCGGCGGCTTTGGAAATTTTTTCGATAACTTCTTCGGTAATCAAATGTTTGGTCGCGGGATTGAGAGCCCTTGAAACTGTCGAAGGATTCACCCCCACCGCTTTTGCCAAATCTTTTATTGTTACCCTTTTGCTGGCCATGATTTTACTTCAATTATTTTCTTATTATGTACGTGGTTTACGCTTTCACATTATACGAGTCGACAAAAAATACCATGTGTAAATATCCATAGGAACTATTTGTACTGCAAACATTATTCTTTTGGCCCGCCCTCCCCCGCCAACTTGTTTACATTCCCGCTAATCTTATGCAGCAGTCTCAGGAGCTCCCTGATTTCGGAATCCGACAAGCCTTCCCGCAGCGTTTCTTCCCGCCGCAGGGCCTGCTTCAGCATCCGGTCATAGAGTTTGCGGCCGCTGGCGGTAAACTTCAGGTAACGGGGTTTTCGTTTGGTCTCTTCATGGTCCTCTACATAGCCCAGCTCCTCGAGCCGGGCCAGCGACCGGCTGACCAAAGCCTTGTTAATGCCGCCAACCTGACAGATCCGGGCTGCACTGACCCCGTCCTCCAAGGCCAGCATCACCATGCAACGCCATTCCACGATGCCAACACCGAACTCTTCCCGATACCGGGCCGAGGCGCTGCTGGACAACCGGTTGGCGATGGCGACAAACTGGTAAACACAGTAATTGTCCAGCCCCAGCACCTTGCGACCGTCGATCAGTTTAACTGGTGTAATATCGTCATTCGTTTCCATGTAATTCATCATTCCCACTCCACCCACAACTCTTTTGGTCCGCGAAACTGAACGGCTTCCACCGCCTCGAAAGACTGGCCGTCGCTGAGGCGCAGGCCCGGCAGGCGGCGGGTCAGTTCCTCCAGGATCACCTTGAGTTCGAACCGCGCCAGCGCCGCCCCGAGACAAAAATGCCGCCCGTAGCCGAAGGAGACATGGGCCCGGGCATCGCTGCGGCTGATATCAAGGGTCTCGCCGTTGTCAAAAATATCCTCGTCCCGGTTGCCGGACGGCAAATAGCACAGCAGGCGTTCGCCGGCCGGGATACTGACACCGGACAGTTCCACCGGTACTTTGGTCAGGCGCCGCCAGGCCACCACCGACGGACGGAAGCGCAGGCATTCCTCCACCGCATTCCTGATCAGCGCCGGGTCGGCGACCAGCGCTTCCCAGCTTTTCCGCTGTTCCAGCAGGCTCAACACAGCATTGGCCGACATATTGGTGGTGGTTTCATGCCCGGCCAGCAGCAGACCGAACACCACATTGTTAATGTCCTCGATGGTCAGGATGCTGTCATCTCCTCCCCTTGTCGCCAGCATGTCGCTGGGCAGATCGTCCCCGGGCTGCTTGATCCTTTTCTGCACATGGGCCAGACAGTAATCCCAATAGTCCGCCATGTGGCCGGCCGCGACCAGCTGGTCCGCCACCGACGGCCGGCCGAAGGACAGGATCAGGCGACTGTCGGCCCACATTTTGATTTTCTGCACATCGCTGTCGGGAATACCCAGCAGCCGGAACAGCACCAGCGCCGGCAGCTCGTAAACCATCTGCCGCACCAGATCGGCCTTTTTATCCTGTTCGAAAGAGTCTATCGCCTCGTTGACCAGTTGGCGGATATAGGGTTCCAGCTTTTTCATGCGTGCCGGGGAGAAGGCCTGGAGCGCATTATTGCGGATCCGGGCATGGTCGTCGCGCTCGTTATTGGACAGGGTCGGCCGCGGCGAAAACCCCCGCTCCCGGAACAGCTGCCCGACTTCCGGTGCCACCGGCGCCAGCGGCTCCAGGGTGATCTCTGACGAAAAACGATCCTTGTCGCCAAGCACCGTTTTGATGTCTTGATATTTTGTCACCGCCCAGAAACCAATATCCTCCATATAGAAGACCGGGCTTTCCGCCCGCGCCCGGCGGAACGTGGCTTCCAGTTGGTCATTTGACAGATGAAAGGTATCCGACAAGGCCGACAGCGGACAGGCCGTAACTTTCGCGGCATGATTTCCCATGGCTCACCCTATATGTTTATATATCAACATAGTGCAGGATAAGCGATTTCATGTTTATATGTCAACTTATGGTCTTCATGCTTAACACGCGAAGGGCAGGAGAAGGCTCTCCTCTCCTGCACCAAAATAGCTTGTCCGGCAATCGTTCAGATCGATTTCAGAATTAATATTTGTTTCCCTCTGCCTGACTGACTGTCAGTCTTTTACCTGCGCACAACAAACCAGACATTCATCGGGTCATGGTCGAAGAGTCTTTTTTCAATGTCGCCGAAACCGGCATCGCTCAGCATATCCATTGCCGTTTCCCAGCCCCACATGGTGCCAAGGCCCTCACCGCCCTGAGCGCGGGACACCGGCGTGCAATGGGTACAGGAAATGGTATAGAGAAAAGCCGCCATGGGAAAATCATGGTTGTTCTCGACCTTGGCCGAGCCGCCGATATCCTGCATCAGATAGGTGCCGCCGGGACGCAGCGCCCGGAAAATCCGCTTGAGATAGTCGGCCGGATCCTTCTGGTCATGGACCGCATCAAAGGACGTGATCAGGTCAAACTCCCCCTCAAGATCGAGATGGGTCAGATCCTTCACCGCAAAGAAAATATTTATCAAGCCGCGGCGATCTGCTTCTGCACTGGCAAATTCCACCGCCTCCTCACACAGGTCATAGCCCCGGAAGCGGCTGTCGGGATAGCGCTCGGCCATGGCCATCAGGGCTAACCCCCGGCCGCAGCCCGCATCCATCACATCAATTCCCTGCTCCAGCCGATGCTGTGTATCCCCGGTCATGGGCAGGATGGTATCAAACAGCGCCGAGACCACGGACATGGCACTGTCTTCCGCCATCACTTCGTGGAAACAGGGATATTGTCCGTAGGGAATGCCGTCCCCGGTCCGGAAGACCTCAAGCATGGTGTCCGACATGGCGGCCATCATGGGCACATGCTGGGAAAAAACCGCCAGGTTTTCGCCGGCGCCGCCGCGACACAGCATGGCCGCGCGTTCCGGCGGCAGGGAGAAGATTTCCGACAGCGGATCATAGTCCAGGATGCCGCCCACGGTCAGGGCCCTGGCCCATTCCAGCACATAGCGCTCGGACAGGCCGGCCTGCACCGCAATGGCGGCGCTGGTGCCGCCGCCACCCAGGTCCGACATCACGTCGAACAGGCGCAGGCGATGGCCGACAAAAATCATATAGCCGATGGCGCCGTCATTCAGGATTTCACACACACGACCGGCGAATTCTTCCATTCGCGCTTCATCAAGTTCAGGCTTGAGTGCCGTCATCTCATTCATTTCATGTCCCCGTAAGAATCATCTGTTTCAGTTGCGGGGCACTTTGCATCAGTCGCCGAAGTATGGTAAGTGCGGTTTATGACAACTACAGGCTGAAAGTGACATGAATGCCTCAAAAGAACATAGTGTGACGGACACGGTTACAGTCGCTTTGCTGGCCATTCCCAACACCAGCGCTTCAGTGCTCTATTGCCTGCATGATGTTCTGGTTTCTGTTGGTGACATGTGGACACTGGTCACGGGGCAGCAAACCGATGTAGGCCGGTTTACTGTCAGCATTGTCTCCCCTGAAAGCCAAAACCTTCGGTGTTTTGGCAGTGTTCGGGTGCAACCGGACCGCTTCTTAAACGAAAATGACGACTATGATCTCATCATCATTCCCGACATCGTCATGGAACCCGGTTTTGAGCCGGGACCGGAGTGGGCCACCGCCGCTGACTGGCTGCTTAAAATGAATGACAAGGGCACAGTCATCACCACGGTTTGCACCGGCTCCGTGCTGCTGGCCGCCACCGGGCTCCTTAATGGAAAACCCTGTACGTCGCACTGGTCGACGGCAAAGGTTATCAGCAGTCGGTTCCCGGAAGTCACGGTATTGGCAGACAGAATCCTGCTGCCGGCCGACGAAGAGCACAGACTGGTCACCTCCGGCGGCTCGGCATCCTGGGAGGAACTTGTGCTGTATCTGATCAAACGCTATTTCGGCTATGAAGAGGCGGCCCGAATTTGCAAACTCTACCTCCTCAGCGACCGCGGCGACGGTCAGCTGCCGTTTACGCCGATGATTCCGCCACGCGATCACGAGGACGCGGTCATCGGTGAATGCCAGCAATGGATTGCCGATCATTATGCGGATGAAAATCCGGTCTCGCGCATGGCGAGCCGGTCGAAACTGAACGAGCGGACCTTCAAGCGCCGGTTCAAAAAGGCCACCGGCTACCGGCCGGTGGAATATGTCCAGACCCTGCGCATCGAAGAAGCGAAACAAATGCTGGAGACCACCGGCGATACGGTTGAGGATATTGCCCTGAGCGTGGGCTATGAGGATTCCGCCTTCTTCCGCCGGCTGTTCCGGCGCCTGGCCGGCATCTCGCCGTCCAAATACCGGCAGAAATTCCAGACCATCCGCCAGCTGGGCACCTAGCCCGCGCCTGACTTGATCTCGGCCAGAATTTCAGCGCGATGCTGGTCCTTTGCCGGCGTGTCCCGGTTGTCAGCTGCAGGTGTTGCACTGAAGCGGGGTGAAGCGGCGGGCATGGTCAGTCCGTCCCCCTCGACATGAGCCTTGCGCGCCAGGTTGTGGGGGTGTCGGGCCGCCTCCGCAAAATCAAGCACCGGCGCAAAACAGGCGTCGGTCCCTTCCAGCAGCTCGCACCATTCTTCCCGGGTCCGGCTTTTGAATATTGCCGCAAACCGGGCAGTATAGTCCGGCCATCTTGACGGGTCGTTCTGCGGTTCGAACTCCCCGGGATCGAGCCCGAGCTTGTCCAGCAGCAGGCTGTAAAAGCGCGGCTCAATGGCGCCAATGGAAACATATTTGCCGTCTTTGGTTTCATAGCAGCGATAATAGGGCGCGCTGCCGTCCAGCAGGTTGCTGCCCCGGTCCAGATTCCACCGGCCCTGGGCCAGCAGGCCATAGAACAGGGTCGACAGGGAGGCGGTGCCGTCGGTAATCGCCGCGTCAATGACCTGGCCCTTACCTGTATTATGGCGCGCAATAAGGGCGGACAGGATCCCCACCACCAGGAACAAAGCGCCGCCGCCATAATCGCCCACCACATTGAGCGGTGGCAGTGGCGGCCGGTCCTTTTCGCCCATGGCGCCGAGCAGGCCGGACAGGGCAACATAGTTGATGTCATGACCAGCGGCCGTGCTGAGCGGACCGTCCTGGCCCCAGCCGGTAATGCGCCCGTAAACCAGTCCGGGATTGTCCGCCATCAGCTCATCAGGTCCGAGCCCGAGCCGTTCCATGGCGCCGGGGCGCCGGCCCTCGATCAATGCGTCGGCCCCGCGGCACAACTTGCGGGCGGTTTCAAGGTCGGCGGGGTATTTGAGGTCGAGCATAATGGAGCGTTTGCCGCGCCGGGTGAAATCCTTTTCGGGATCACCCTGCAGACTGACAGCCGCCTGCTCGACAAGGATGACATCCGCGCCAAGGTCGGAAAGCAGCATGCCGCAGTAGGGGGCCGGGCCGATGGCCTCGAATTCGATGATCCTTATTCCCGACAGCGGCCCCATATCGCTCTGGTTTCCTAAAGTTTAGGGGCCGGCATCGGCTCCAGCACATCCTGGATCGCCGCCGCCAACTGCAGAAGCTTCCGGTCGCTGCCGTCCGGCCCGTCCAGTTCCATGCCGATGGGCAGGCCCGCGGACGACAGGCCGACCGGCAGGCTGATGCCCGGCAGGCCGGCGTTGCTGCCCGGATCGGTGTTGCGGATAAAGGTACCGAAGGTCGGCACCTGTTCGCCGTTCAGCTCCACCGTTTCGTCCTGGCCGATGGGCCGGGCGGTGAGCGGTGTGGTCGGGAAGATCACCGCCGCCACATCGTGCGCCTTGAAATAGTCGGCATAAGCCTTCTGCAGGGCCGGGCGATGGACCTCGATCGCGGCGCGGTAAGCCTCTTCCGGCATGGCGCCCTCGCCCAGCAGGGACAGGCTCAGACCCTTGACATCGGGGGAGCCGATCTCGGCCACCAGTTCCTCGACGGTGATTTCACAGCCCTGCTTGCACAGGTATTTTTCCAGGTCGGGCAGGAATTCATACAGCACCACCGGGAAACTGACTGCCTCGTCCAGCGGTCCCACATCGGGGATATCCGCTTCCACCAGCACCGCGCCCTTGGCCCGGAGCAGGTCGAGGGTTTTCTCGGCGGCGGTTGCCACATCCGGCTCCAGGTTTTCATAGAAATAGCCCCGCGGCACGCCAAGGCGCACGCCGTGGAGGTCCGGCAGAGCATCCAGGGATTTTTCTGCGGTAATCGCTTCATCCACCAGCATGACATCCTCGACCGTATGGGCAAAGGTGCCGATGGTATCGCGGGTGTGGGAAATGGGCACCGCCCCCTGGTTGCCGTAGCGGTCCATGGTCGGGCGGAAGCCGACCACGCCGCAGAGCGCGCCGGGAATGCGGGCAGAGCCGCCGGTATCGGTACCCAGCGCCACCGGCACAATGCCGGCCGCCACCGCCGCGGCGCTGCCGCCACTGCTGCCGCCGGGGATCATATCCGGGTTATAGGGATTGTGTACTGCCCCGAACACGCCGTTGTTGGAGGTAATGCCCATGGCCAGTTCATGCAGGTTGAGCTTGCCGGCAATAATGGCGCCCTGGTCGAGCAGTTTCTGTACCGCCGGCGCGTTGGCCGCCGGCCGGTGCCCCTTGAGCGCCGCCGTGCCACCGCTGGTGGGATAACCCTTGGTATCGATGTTGTCCTTGAGGGCGATCGGCAGGCCGCACAGCGCCCTGTTCCCGCCGGCCTTGTCCGCCCGGCGGGCATCCTCCAGGAATTGTTCAGGATCAAAAGTGATAAATACATTCAGTTTCGCCAGCTTTTCGGCGCGGGCAATAACCTGGCGGGCATAATCTTCGATGCTGAGTTCGCCGCCCCTGATCCGGCGCAGTGCTTCCGTTGCCGTTAGATCGGAAATTGTCATAAGCGTTCCTCCCTGTTTATGAACACTCCAGGATTTTGGACAAAAAAAAGTCGGGCACCGAAGTGCCCGACTGTATCATGTAAACTGGCTTAGTTGAAGCGCCAGGTAACGGAGGCGCCGTACATGGCGGGATCACCGTACACGGCAACGTCACCCGGACCCACAATATAGATGTGAGAGATATACTTCTCATCGAAGATGTTTTTACCCCAGAAGGAGATTTCCCACTGTTCATCTTCGCTGGTCCAGTCAACGTGGGCGTCAGACACGCCCCAAGCCGGCTGCATGGTGGCATCGGACACCACGTCACCACGCTGGTCACCGGTATAACGGTAGTCAATGTGGTAGGACATCTGACCGCCCCAGGATACATCGTGGCTGTAATCAGCCGCAATGTAGAAGCGGTGCTCGGGCGCACGGGTCAGAGGCTTGGTCTGAATGTCCGGTGTTGCCGGCGGTGTTGTGTAATAAGCATCAAAGTTGAACTCGGCTTCGGTGTGCATGTAGGAATAGTTACCTGAAATATACAGGTTTTCCACCGGCACCCAGGTAAATTCAGCTTCTACACCATAGATTTCAGCCGACGCGGCGTTACGGGTACGGAACACCCCAAACGGCGTAATCTGACCATCAAGCAGGGTACCAAAACGCTGATACTGCAGATCTGAATAGTCGGTATAGTAGGCCGCCAGGTTCAGACGCAATGTGCCGTCAAACAGGTCGGACTTGGAACCGATTTCATAGTTCCAGGCAATTTCCGGCTGCAGCGGAATCTGGGTCGCGGCCACGCTCTCCGGCGCCGCACCGAAGCCGCCGGACTTAAAGCCTTTGGACACAGTGGCGTAAAGCAGGACATCGTCGTTAACCTGATAGTCCAGGGTCACTTTCGGAGAGAAGTCAGACCAGGATTCGCTTGCTGCAATTCCACCAATCTTGTTGTCAATATCAGTACCAAAATCGGTAGAGATAATGAAGCCAGGGAAAACGCCATACGTTGAAGTCCAGTTCTCGATGTTCTTCTCTTCGTAGGTGTAACGAACACCGACACCCAGTTTCAGTTTCTCCGTAACGTTGTAGTTCACGTGGGCGAACGCTGCAAAACTGTCAGTAGTATTGTCTTGGCGATAAGAGCCGACAAGGTCTACAGTATCGTCAGCACTCAGGTTCGGCAGACGGTCGTCTTCATTCCGCACCAGGCGGAAAATTTCCTGGCGGTCGGTATTTTCATTCATGTAGAACAGACCGGCCACGAAGTCGGCACTGTCGTTGATGGGACCGGCAAAACGGAACTCCTGAGAATACTGTTTGGTATAATCATGAATCTCGTCAACAATATTCATAATGGGTGAACCTGTGGAGTCCATTTCCCAGTCATTGGCACTGTCGCGGTAGGCTGAGACAGAAGTCAGGGTACCGGCATCGCCGAAGTCATGTTCCACCTTCAGGCTGACGCCATTGGCGCCCTTGCGGGCGTAACCGTCCTGCGGGTTAGTGGAGTGCTTGTAATCTCCTCCCAGTGCCTGATGGGCTTCTGCAATACCCGGAACAGCAGAGCTGCGGGTCGGGATGCGGGCCATATCAGACTGATCCATTTCCATGGTGTCGGCACTCAGGGTCACTTCGGTATTCTCGCCGGTCCACAGCAACTGACCGCGTACAGATTGTACGTTTTCATCTTTCAGTTTGTTGCCAGTGTAAATATTTTCCACCCAGCCGTCACGCTGACGGGAGGAGAAGGACACTTTGGCAGCCAGGCTGTCGCTCAACGGACCGGAGACAACGCCCTGGAAGTCCTGACGGTCATAGTTACCAACCGTGGCTTTTACCTTGGCCTGGAAATCCTGGCCCGGCTTGGTGGACACCACGTTAATGGCGCCGCCGATGGCGTTCTTACCATAAAGGGTGCCCTGCGGACCACGCAGAACCTCGATACGCTCTACATCGAACAGTTCGAAGGCCATGTTGGAAATACGGCCCAGATAGACGTCATCCATGAACACGGCTACGGAGTTTTCCGTACCGGCGCCGTCATCGTTGGAAGAAATACCACGCAGGCTGACCACAGACTGACCCGGCGCGAACGGCGAGAAGGTCATGCTGGGAATACGGGTGGCAATGTCATCCTGTGTATGGATGTCGGCTTTTTCAATGGCGCTGGCGCTGAGGGCGGTAACCGCCACAGGCACCGCCTGCAGGTTTTCGGACCGACGCTGTGCGGTCACGGTAATTTCTTCCAGCATCATCATTTCTTCTTCGGCAAATGACGGTGTCGTCACGGTGGCGCCGAAAGCTAGTGCTGTAAGAGCTGTAGTCTGTAGTAAACGCTTATACATGTCTTTCTCCCTATGTGTTTGCGTTTCCAACCTCACGAAAGTTCCCGTTTTTTTACTCTCGCTCCTGTTTTTAGAACGGAGCAGTTATTCGGAGAACGACGGAACCATACACTAATGATACAACTTTTAAAATAAAATTATTTTAAATGTATCATTTTGCATATGAAAATAATACTTAACCTAAACTTCGATACTAAATTTAGTACAATGCTCAAATAATAGGGAAAACGTTTAAAAATGGTTAATGGATTCGGGCGAAACCATTACATTCAGGGTTATAAGCCACATTAGAAACTATTAATTCAACTGGTCCGGCAAAATCCATCAGCCACACACCTCCGGAAAAGAAATTTGCCGTCGAAGATCCGCCAACACTTCTGTTACAGTATTTTTATTTTTCGTGAAATAATTTGTATATGTTACCGATGAAACCAGCCGGTCAAGCCTGAACGGCTTCCGCTGGCACGCCCTGAACGTTCAATATTAAAGCTGAAATTATAGCATTTTTGTTTTACACACAATAATATAGTTGAATAATTTGTGCTACAACCCGTTCCGCGCCGCCATCAGGCGGGGGCAGAAAACTACCAGACTGGGGGGCCAACGCATCACAAGATATCTGTTTTCATTGCTGGCCTGCCTGGCGTTCACGCTGCCTTTCCGACCCGTCGCGGCCTCGGAGCAGACCATATATCTGGTCCGTCATGCAGAAAAAATATCGGATGGTTCAAACAACCCGCCGCTATCACCCCGCGGCCGGCAGCGGGCGGAATGGTATGCCGGATATTTTGCCGATAAAAACCTGTCCACCCTCTATTCAACTGATTTCAGGCGCACTTTGGAGACCGCCGGGCCTGTGGCCAGGGTTACGGGACTCAAGGTCCGGACTTATGATCCCGGCGACCTGGCGGCCCTGGCCAGGGAACTCCGGCAACTGGACGGCGCCATCCTCGTGGTCGGACACAGCAATACGACCCCCCTCCTTGCCGGTTTACTTTCCGGTCAGGCGCTTCCCCCATTGGACGAACAACACTATGACCGGATTTTCATCATCACCATAGACAATGAGGGAGCCACCCGCCTGCACATGGATCATAGCGATCCGCGCAGGGAATAGCTCCCTCATTCCCCCAAAGGTTCCCCCAAAGCTGTCTCTGCCGGGTCAGGCGACCTGCTTGCCCGCCAGAAATTCCTGAATGATCAATTCGATGTCCCTGGGCACCAGGTCAAGGGCCGGAAGGGCTTCCGGGCGACCGTCGAACAATACGTCCGGCTCCTGTCCCTCATACCAGCCCAGGTTCGGGCGGTGCACCTTGTAGCCGATCAGTTCCTGCAGTTTTTCCGGGAACTGCCGCGCCACTTCGGGCGGATAGGCAAGATACTGGTTTTCTGCCTGCCGCAGCCAGCCGAGACTGTAACTGATGGTGAGGCCGCTGCGCGGCTTGCGGGACCGGTTCGCGCCGCCACCGTGCTGGGTTGACCCCAGCCAGATCAGGACAGACCCCGGCTTCATCTCGGCCCGCACCAGTTCCTCGGCCGGCACCTCCCGCTGCACCGGTTTCAGGTGACTGCGCGGCCACACCACCGTACCGCCGTTTTCCGCTGTGAATTCATCCAGCGCCCACATGGCATTGATCATGAATTCACTACCCGGATGGGACCAGGGAAACATCTCGTCATCCCGGTGCAGGACCTGCTCCTCTTCCCCCGGTTCGATGCGAATGGCCTGGGTCAGGTTAATCTGAAACTTTTCGCAGTTGGGCCCCAGAATATCCTCCATAATCGCGAGGATCACCGGATGGGTCGCCAGTCCCTGAGAGGTCGGCGCCTTGGTGAAAAGCCGCCCCATCCTTTTGGTCTGAAATCCCCAGAACAGGCCTTCACTGTTGGGAGTCTGCCGGAACGCGGGCCGGAGTTCCTCATTGATCTGTTCGATCATCAGTTCGGGTACAAGGTCTTCAATGATGAGGAAACCGTCGTTACGCAGGCGGGCAGTATATTCCGCGACCGGGCACACCGTCCCGTCGTCCTGCAACAGGGCGTTAGTCGTCTGAAACATCTTTTGTCCCCCCCATCAGCGCAGGATACTTCAGGGCCAGCTGGGCACGCTGGCTGTTCATATCTCCCGCCAGTTGAACACAATGCTCTACCAGGATATTCCGGTCCTCCGGCGACAGTTCAAGAAGCGCGTATCCAAGACGTGCAAAGAGTTCACCCAACGGTTTTTGTTCACTTGTAGACATTACGCTACCTCCTTTTCTTTCTGTAGAATTCGAAGCATGGACTGCGGCACATTGCGACGCTGACGCAGGACCTGCAGCCCCACCGGATTGATCATGATGCTGAGGGCGATGACCTGCTCATTGCCGACGGTCTGCGGCAGGCCGAGCGGCATGGTGCCCCAGCCGGACCTCAGGATCATCGGCAGCGTATTCATATTGGCGATTACATTGATTTTGCTGATGCCGAGCATAAGTCCGGCTTCCATCATGGCGACGCTGAGTTCTGCCCCGCCACCAGCCTTGAGCCCCGACGCTTTTCCCTTGTTGGAAAGGACATAGACCCGCGAGCACTCCCAGGTATCGTCGGCCCGGGCCACCGGCCCCTCCACCAGATGGGAGAAAAGTTCCGACATCAGATGGGGACCGGTTGACGGCAGAAGACGCAAGCTGCCAATCAATTCATTATTGTCATCCTTGATGAGAAGATAAACCGTATCTTCACTGTCGAATTCATCGATTTCGAGCCGGTTTTCATAGTCCGCCATGGGAAGCTGCCAACCCATTTGCTCTTCAAAAACGTCAAAACGCTGCCGGAACATGAGCCGCAATTCATCGGAAAAATGATGGCGGTTTTCATGCGTTACCATATCAACATGCATCTTATCCTCCTGCCGTATTGTGGTGACTAGTTGTGTGCAGGAGCAATTCTGGAAAAAAAACGAAATGATGTGACCTGCCTAGGTAGGCAGGTTTTCGCCCGAATTAAAAAACAGGGGAGATTTTGTTCCACCATGGATTAAGTGGAAAGTCAGCAATACTACCTATGGGATTATGGAGCAGCTCAGAATGGCGCGCACCACCGTCTGGATTCTGGTGGAAAGATTGAATTTGCGTTTGGCGTTTTCAATATGGAAATGGACGGTGTGTTTACTGATATTGAGAATATCGGCGATGTCCGTATCGCTTTTCCCGGACGCCACCCAGTAGAGACATTCTTTTTCCCGCCCCGTCAGGTCCTTCTTTTCAAACAGCGGATTGCCGGATTCCTCTCTCAGCCGCAGAACGGCTTCATGGAAATATACGCATAACAGGTGCAGAATAAGATAGCTGTCCCGGTCGAAGTCACTTTCCTCGGAGGAGACGCTGAAAGTGGTCGGGATGAATCCGGGCACGAACAGTTGCACCGAAATCCCGTTTTTCAGCCCGCATTCCGAGGCTTCATTGAGAATATTCTTCTGGAACCTGTTGCGGACATTCATATTTTCCCAGACCACAGGAATATTCCTGTTCTGTACCGCATCAAGAACCGCATCATTCTCGTGATATTTTTTGTCCAGATACCTCGACGCCCAGCTTTCCGGTATCTTTGTAATCAGCAGCGAGCCGGGAACAGGATTGTTATAGTCCATCAACGAAATACAGGAAAAATGATTGAAGCCAAGTTTCTGGATCGCCCCGTCAAAAGCTTCTACTAATTCGTCCTCCGATGATACCCTGGAGGATCGAGACACAAAATCCTGAACGACTTCGAAATCCTGCATATCTTCTTTTTCACTATCCTTAAGCTGTTACACAGGGAACTATAACCTATACAGGAAATATTCTACCTCCAGCTGAAATCCTTGACAAGACACCCTGTTCGTTATTGGTCAGGCAAATGGCGTATGATGCCATTTCGGTCTGCTGTTCAGCGATGGCTCCTTGTTCAACTCTCTTCCTTTTTTCTGCGACTTGCTTCTGTATCTGTGGCACAATAGGCGGCCCCAAACAGAACATTACGTGGAGACATTCAGCACCATGCCTGTTCACAATACCATCAACTATATTGAATTTCCCATGACCGACCGGGACGCCACCATGGACTTTTACAGCACGGCCTTCGCCTGGTCCTTCACCAAATGGGGCGACGACTACCTGAGTTTCGAGGGCGCGGGAATCGATGGCGGCTTTAACGGTACCGGCAGCGCCAAAGTTTGCGATCCCGGGGTTTTGGCGGTGCTCTACTCCGGTGACCTGGCGCAAACCCGCCAAGCCGTCCTGGACGCCGGCGGCAAGATCCTGCAGGAGCCCTTCGAGTTTCCCGGCGGCCGGCGTTTTCATTTTCAGGACCCCAACGGCAACGAACTGGCGGTGTGGTCGGAGCAGTAAACAATGATCCGCCCCTGGTACGGCGTAAATCCCATAATCTGATAAATTCAGTAAATCACATTTCTGCCAGTTGACTGTAGGGGGGGGGTTGACTTTATGCCGGAGAAGTTCTTTATGATGTTTACCGGCCAGTAACATGTTAGGCGCCGGAAATAACCAGGAGAGAGCATTCATGTCAGAGATCAATAACGTCGTTATCTTGAGCGCCACCCGCACCGCCATCGGCAGCTTTGGTGGCAGCCTGAAAAGCCTGAACAGCGCCCAGCTCGGCACCATCGCCGCCAAAGAGGCGATCGCGCGCGCCGGTGTGGACGCGGCCACCATCCAGTCCAGCATTGTCGGCAATGTCATCCGCAACAGCCCCAAGGATTCTTACCTGTCCCGCGTGATTGGCGTGAATGCCGGCCTGCCGGTGACAAGCCATGCGGTGACCGTCAACCGGCTGTGCGGCTCCGGCCTTGAGGCCATCGTCCAGGCGGCCCAGCAGATCCAGCTCGGTGAAATTGACACCGCACTGGCCGGCGGCGCCGAAAGCATGAGCAACTCCAGCTATTCGCTCGATTCCAACCGCTGGGGCCAGCGCATGGGCAACAGCACCATCGTCGACGACCTGACCACCACCCTGCTCGATCCCTGGGATAACTACCATATGGGCATCACCGCCGAGAATGTGGCCGAGAAATACGGTATTTCCCGGGAAGACCAGGATGTCTTTTCCGCGGAGAGCCACCGCCGCGCCGCCGCCGCCATCGCGGCCGGCCACTTCAAGGAGCAGATCGTGCCGGTGGAACTGAAATCCCGCAAAGGCGTGACCCTGTTCGACACCGATGAACATGTGCGCGCCGACACCACCGCCGAAAGTCTGGCCGGCCTCAAACCCTTCTTCAAAAAAGACGGCACCGTGACCGCGGCCTCTTCCTCCGGCATCAATGACGGCGCCTCCATGGTGGTGCTGATGGATGGGGCCAAGGCCGAAGCGGAAGGCCGCAGCCCGATCGGCCGCCTGGTCGGTTTCGCCCATGCCGGGGTGGACCCGAGCCTGATGGGCGAAGGTCCGATCCCCGCGGTGCGCAGGGTTTTTGAGCGCACCGGCCTCGGCCTTGACGACATCGACGTTATCGAATCCAACGAGGCCTTTGCCGCCCAGGCTCTGGCCGTATCCCAGGAACTGGGCCTGCCGGCCGACAAGGTCAATCCCAACGGCGGCGCCGTGGCGATGGGCCACCCGGTCGGCGCCACCGGGGCGATCCTGACCACCAAGACGCTGTATGAGCTGAAACGCATCGGCGGCCGCTACGGCCTGGTCACCATGTGCATCGGCGGCGGCCAGGGCATCGCCGCCATCTTTGAGCGGCTCTGAGTGAAGCGATCATCCCGAAAAAATAAAAGCCCGGCTTCCAGGCCGGGCTTTTTTCTTTCACTCTGTCGCAGAGCCTAGTCTTCGGCTTCGAGCACGATATGGCCGATGGCGGTGTTGGAAATGGCCACATGGTAATGGCGGTGAATTTCCTTCACATGGTCGCCGAGCGCGCCGCGCATGATGAGCCACATCACCGTCTCCAGGCCCTCGGTGCCGGTCTCGCGGATATATTCCACCTTGGGGATCTCGGCCAGTTCTTCGGGATGGTCGGCGAGCTTGTCCATGAAGGCCTGGTCCCATTCCGCATTGATGATGCCGGCGCGCTTGCCCTGCAGCTGGTGGCTCATGCCGCCTGTGCCCCAGACCTGGACGTTGAGGTCCTCGTCATAACTCTGCACCGCCTTGCGGATTGCCTTGCCCAGGTTAAAGCAACGCTTGCCGCTGGCCACCGGATAAACCACCGTGTTCATGCAGATGGGGATCACCTTGCAGGGCCATTCCTCGGGCTGGCCGAACATCAGGGAGAGCGGCACGGTCAGGCCGTGGTCCACTTCCATCTCGTTGATGATGGTCAGGTCGAAATCATCCTCGATCACCGAATGGACGATGTGCCAGGCCAGGTCCGGATGACCCTTGACCACCGGCACCGGGCGGGCGCCGAAGCCCTCGTCCGCCGGTTTGAACTCCTCGCCGCACCCGACCGCAAAAGTCGGAATGATCTTGAGGTCGAAGGCCGAGGCATGGTCATTGTAAACCAGCACCACCACATCGGGCTTCTGTTCCTGTTCCCACTTCTTGGTAAATTCATAGCCGTCAAACATCGGCTTGAAATAATCTGTCTGGGTCTCGCCGGTATCAATGGCCCGACCGATCAACGGCACATGGGACGTGCCAATTCCTGCTGTAATACGCGCCATTATTCCCAGTCCTTCAAACTACGGTTTCCTTCTGCCGGGCGCCCGCCATGGGCCAGCATATCGGCATATTCCTCTTCGGTCATGTCGGTCATGGAGGCAACCGCGGTGCGCACGCTGACCCCGTCAGTGGCGCTGATCTTGACCAGGAAATAGACATTGCCGCCAAGTTCGATCAGGCGGGTAAGATCCCGGTCCATCACCGCCTGCTTCATGTCCTCGGTCAGCGGCCACTCGTCGAGATAGGCGCGCTCGTCGGCCAGGAATCGCTTGCGGTTTTCTTCCTTCATCAGCGACATGCAGAACTGGTTCAGGTGATAGCCTTTGCGACACTGGGCGGAATCGAAAACCGTGGTGCCGGGAATGTCCTTGTATGGTTTATCAAGAGCCATGGGAGGTCTCCACTAGAATGAAAGAGGCGAGACAGGGGTATGCCTCGCCTCCAAACAAGTTAGCTTTGCTTGCGCCAGCCTTCGATGTCCGCATATTGCTCGCGGGCCACGGCAGCGTAAGGCACCGGGCTCACCAGGGCGCGGATTTCGAACTGCTTGTGCGGCTCTACGGTCGGCTTGGTGGTGCCGCCGTTTTCCTCGCCCCAGACGAAGGTCAGCTGGGTGCCGGGCTTGGCATATTCGGGATTGAGCACCGCCAGGGTCAGCATCTTGCGCTCGTTGGAGCTGTAGCCCACCCAGGTGGACACGCCAACGGTTTCGCCTTTGTCATTCATCACTTTATCCATGGGATGCATGGAGTAAACGGCAGACGGGAATTCCCAGAATTTACCGCGTTCCATTTCGCCGCTGTCGAGCTGGGAGCCGATCACCTTCATGACATCGTCGCTGTGCAGCTCCAGGGTCACTTTCTGGCGATGATCATTGTCGGCCATTTTCTCCAGCGCCTCGCGGCCGATGAAGTCATGGTCGAACTTGACGAATCCGCCATAGCCCAGGTCCCAGGGAGTGAAGTAATAATCTTCGATGTTGTCGGACACGAAGCTGCCGCCGATGGAGGCTTTGGCTTCATAGTCGTTCTCGGTCAGCCATTCGCGGTAAGGCTTCATTTTCTCACCGGAATAGACAGCCGGAAGCGGGGACGGGATCCAGCCGGATTCCAAGGTGTTGGAAGAATAGGCGCGGCCGCCGACGCGGCGCAGGCCGAACTCCTTGCCGGCTTCGATGATGGCGTTCTGCACCGGTTCTTTCTCGTCCCAGGGGCCGAACAGTTCGAACCCGGGCTGACCGGCCATGCCGTGACGCAGGGCGCGGACCTGTTTGCCGGCAATATTCATGGTGCACATATGGAAGAATTTCAGGTCCGGCGGGGTTTCGCCGAGCACTTTTTCCATCAGCTTCATGGCGTTGGGGCCCTGAACCTGGAAACGGTAATTGTCGCGGCGGGATGGGTCCTTGCGGGCGGCGGTACGCTGGTCGATATGAATGCTGACGTCCCAGTCGCCGGTTTCCGCATGGAACTGGATCCAGCTCAGGGTCGGCATGCGGCCCACCAGGCTGAAGCTGTTTTCCGCCAGGTAGAACAGGATCACATCACCGATCACATAACCGTCATAGCTGCAGGGTACAAACTGCTTGGCCCGGTCGACCTGGAAATTCTTGAAGCTGTTAATGCCGAGGTAGGTCAGCAGCGCCAGGGCATCGGGACCTTCCAGAAGCATGTCCACCATATGGTAGGACTGGTCAAACAGCACGCAGGCATGCTGCCAGCCCCACTGTTCATCACGCCAGTTGGTAAATTCGGCCGGGACACCGGGATAAGCGTTGGGGCCAGCCTGTGAATTGCGCAGCATTTCGACAGAACTGGGGAACGCTTTCATATATTCTTCCAGATTTTTCACCATTTTTCCTTCTCTTTGTAATTGCTCGGGTGAGACCGGAAGCAGAACAGATCAACCATTCCCCTGGGGCCCAGACCGAAGATTTCCCTATGAACAACCTGAAATCAGGCAGCAAATAAAACTATATATTGGATACATTTTTAGTCCATATATGCAAAATATCAAGAAATATTTCACTTATTTCATCAAATGGGATACATTTTATAGGTTGGCATATTACAAAAGAGTTGGAATCAGTGGTAGAATAATAATTATTGTCCGTTTATTTTAAGAACATCCGATAACCACCGGGCCCTGCGCACGATCCGGTCCGGGGGAACAGGCGGAGAAGGGTAAATAAAAATAAAGCGAGGAAAAATGTCAAAAAAACCGATCCAGATTCTAAGGGAGATGATTCTTTCCGGCGAACTTGCCGCTGGCGAGCGCCTGACCGAAGCCGGGCTCGCCGAGCAACTGGGCATGTCCCGAACCCCGATCCGCAACGCCATTCCGGCCCTCGCGGCAGAAGGATTCCTGATCCCGGTGGGCAAGAGGGGATTTGCGGTCAAGGAATTTGACGATGAGGAGACCCTGCGCTCCATCGAATTGCGCGGCACGCTCGAGGCCCTTGCCGGCCGCACCCTGGCGCGCAACGGCGCCGCCCCGGAAGTGATAGACGAACTGGTGGACTGTCTGCAGGAAGGGGATGAAATTTTCAAAAAACGCTATGTGACCGATGATGATGAAAATGCCTACAGCGAGATGAACATCCGCCTGCACCGCACCATTGTGGAAAACTGCCAGTCGCCGATGCTGGAATCCTTCATTGACCGGCTGTACCACGTGCCGTTCATTGCCCCGTCGGCCATTGTGTTCGACCAGGTGGGCCTCGACCGGGCCTATGAGCTGATGTTCCGCGCCCACGGCCATCATCATGCCATTGTCTCCGCCATCCGGGCCCGGGACGGCGAACGGGTGGAGTTCCTGTTCAAGGAACACAGCAAGATCCAGTTCGAGAGCATGTTTTCCACCGACCGGAAAAACGCCTCGGCGAAAAAATCAGCCGAAAGCCTGGAAGAGTGAACCATAATTATTGTATCCAATAATTGACTTATTGAGGCTTTTTCGAGATAAAAACATTATTATTGTATCCATTTTAAGGATCGGATAGAGTGTCGAGTCTGTAGGGAGGGAATGAGCGATCATTCCACAGACCATGTAATTCGGGAATAGATTCAATGGCGGAAAGTAAACAGAAAGAACAGTCCTGGCGAGATGCCCCCGTGCGCGAAGTTGCCGTGTGGGAGCCGAAAATCAATGTCAGATATGCGGAAGACGGCACCATCTATATCAAGCAGGAAAAACCCCTGCCGGAAGGCCCGGCGCGGATTATGGAGCCGCTTGTCCATTTTGCCGAAACCACCCCGGACCGTTTGTTCCTTGCCGACCGCAAGGGCGGCGGCGACTGGCGCAAGCTGACCTATGGGGAGGCACTGAAAAAGGTAAGAAGCCTCGGCCAGTTCATCCTCGACCAGGGCCTGACGGCTGATCGCCCGATCCTGATTCTGTCCGGCAATGACCTGGAACATGCGCTGCTGGGCCTGGCCGCCGCCTATGTGGGCGTGCCCTATGCCCCGGTGTCCACCGCCTATTCCAATCCCAAGACCGAATATAAGCGGCTCAAGGAAATTGTCCCGCCGCTTAACCCGGGCATGATTTTTGCCGCCGAGAAGGCCCCCTATGCCGGCGCCATCGAAGCCATCGCCACCCCCGATGTCAAGCTGCTGCATGTGGACAGCAAGAATGCCGACGGCGTTGATTTCGAGGATGCCTGCAACACCCCGCCAACCGACGCCGTGGACGAGGCCTTCGCCAATGTGACCAAGGATACCATCGTCAAGTTCCTGTTCACGTCCGGCTCCACCGGCACCCCCAAGGCGGTGATCAACACCAACGGCATGGTGTCCGCCGGCCAGATGATGAACCAGGAAACCTTCCTGTTCATGAAGGAAGAACCGATTGTGGTGCTGGACTGGGCGCCCTGGAACCATACAGCGGGCGGCAACAAGGTCTTCTATATGGTCATGTTCAACGGCGGCACCCTCTATATTGATGACGGCCGTCCGACCCCGCAGGACATTCACAAGACCATCCGGAACCTGGAAGAAGTGTCCCCGACCTGGTATTTCAACCTGCCCAAAGGGTTCGAGATGCTGCTCGATCATATGAAAACCCATCCGGAATTCTGCCAGAAGTTCTACAAGAACCTGAAAATGCTCTGGTATGCCGGGGCCAAGATTTCCCAGCATACCTGGAACACCCTGGAAGAAACCGCCGTCGCTACCATCGGCAAGCGGATCCTGATCGGCAGCGGTCTCGGCGCGACCGAAACCTCGCCGCCGGCGCTGTTCTGCACCTGGGCCATGGAGGAATCCGGCAACATGGGCCTGCCGTGCAACGGTGTGGAACTGAAACTGGTGCCGATGGAAGGCAAGCTGGATGCCCGGGTGCGCGGCCCGAACATTATGCCCGGCTATTACAAAAACCCGGAAGCCACCAAAAAGGCCTTTGACGAAGAAGGCTTCTATTGTTTCGGCGACGCCCTGAAACCCTGGGACCCGGATGACTTCTCCAAGGGCTTCATGTTTGACGGCCGCACCGCCGAGAACTTCAAACTGAATACCGGCACCTGGGTCACCACCGGCATTCTGCGCGACAAGATCGTCGATCATTTTGAAGAAGCCATCAAGGACCTGGCCATCACCGGCGCCGACCGGGATTTCCTCGGCGCCCTGGTGTTCCCCAATTTCGAGGTGCTCAGGAAGATCGCCGGCAGGGCCGACGCCTCTCCCGCTGATCTCGTAGAGGACCCCACGGTCAGGAGCTATTTCCAGGACCATCTGGACAGCCTCGCCGCCAAGAACACCGGCTCCTCGACCCTGGTGAAACGCATCCTGCTGGTCGACACGCCGCCGTCCCCGGTTCATAACGAGGTCACCGACAAGGGGTCCGTGAACCAGCGGGCCGTGCTCGCCAACCGCGCCGACCTGGTGGAGGAAATCTATGCCGGGTCGCCGCGGCTTATTGAAATCAGCGGGGGAAAGAAATGACCACCGAAATGACCGGAGAAGAAAAACGGGCCATTGAGTGGTACTGCCAGCAGCTGCTCAACCGGATTACCAACCTGCTGGACCAGGGGCGCTGGCAGGAGCTGGCCGACTGCTACACCGAGGACGCGACCCTGGCCCGCCCCAGCGATCCCGACAATCCGTTCCGCGGCCGGGCGGAAATCCTCGCCTCGCTGGAGGCCCGGCCGCCGCGCACCACCTGTCACCTGCTGACCAACAGCATGTTCGAGGTGAAAAGCCCGACCGAGGTCCTGGCCTTCAGCCGGGTGCTGCTGATCTCCGGGGATGCCGGCAACGGCGGCGCCATCGAGACAGCTAATCCGCTATTGGTCGGCAGTTTTACCGACGAGCTGAAAAAAACCGGTGAGGGCTGGCAGATCCATAATCGCCAGGGCAGCATCGACATCAAATATAACCCGCAGACTTCCTGAGCCAGCGATACGGAATCGAAGATGAACGCAGACACCCCTACACTCATCCTGATCCCCGGCCTGCTGTCCGACGACATTGTCTGGGAACATGCGGCGGAAAAGCTCGGCTCCCTTGTGCCGGTGCGCATTGCCGATGTTTCCGGCGGCATTTCCATGACCAAAATGGCGCAGGAGATCCTGGATAAAAACCCGGGCCCGCTTTATGTGGCCGGTCATTCCATGGGCGCCCGCGTCGCTGTGGAGATGGCGCGGCTCGCCCCGGACCGGATCAGGAAACTGGCGCTGATTGACACCGGCGTGCATCCCCGCAAGGAAGGGGAGGAAGCCAAGAGACAAGTACTAGTGGACCTGGCCTATAACGAAGGTATGGAGGCGCTGGCCGCGCGCTGGCTGCCGCCGATGGTGCATGAAGACAGACATTCCGACAAAGACCTGATGGGGGCCCTGACGGCCATGGTACTCCGGGCGGATCCCGAGCAGCACGAACGCCAGATCAAGGCGCTGCTGGACCGCCCGGATGCTACCATAACCCTGCCCCACATCAAATGCCCGGTGCTGCTGGCGGTGGGACGCCAGGATCAGTGGAGTCCGCTCAGCCAGCATGAGGAAATGCTGACCTATCTGGACAATGCCAAACTGGTGGTGATCGAGGATGCCGGCCATTTTGCCCCGATCGAACGCCCCGAGCAGGTCACCAAAGCGCTGGAAGAGTGGATTACGACTTAACCGACAAGCGGGACGCCAGGCGGGCCCTTTTGCAGATCAATAAAATTATCAGGGAAACAACAGTAAGGGAGGCCCGGCATGAACAACGATCCGCGGGACATTATCAACCGGGAACCCATGAAGGCCCGGCAAATCCTGGTCATCGGGCTATGCGTTTTCCTCAATGCCCTCGACGGTTTTGACATCCTGGCCATTACCTTCGCGGCGCCGGGAATTATGCAGGACTGGTCCATTGGCAAAGACGTCATGGGCATTGTCTTCTCCGCCGGCCTGCTCAGCATGACCCTCGGCTCCTTTGTCCTGCCGCCGCTGGCCGACAGGATCGGCCGCCGCAAAATTACCCTGATTTGCCTCGTGATCATGAGCGGCGGGATGTTTTTATCCGCCCTGTCATCGGATATCTATCACTTGGCGTTCTGGCGCTTCATCACCGGTCTCGGCATCGGCGGCATGATCCCGACCATCAATGCAATCAGTTCTGAGTTTTCCAATGAAAAACGCCGGAACTTTTCCGTCTGCGTCATGGGCATCGGCTATGCCATCGGCGGCTTTGTCGGCGGATCGGCCGCCGCGGTGCTGCTCAGTCATTTCGCCTGGCCGTCGGTCTTCATCTTTGGCGGCTGCGCCGCCTTGCTGATCCTGCCGGTCGCCTATTTCTTCATGCCGGAATCCATCGAATTTCTGGTCACCCGGAAGGGACAGGAGGCGCTGCCGGAAGCCAATGCCATCCTGCGCACCCTGGGCCACAGCGAAGCAGAAGAAATCAGGATTTCCGAGACGCCCGCCAAGGCCGGCATCATGGAACTGTTTACCCGGGACAAGCTGCGCCTGACCCTGGCCCTGACCTTCAGCTACCTGCTCAACATCATGACCGTCTATTATATCCTGACCTGGGTTCCGTCCATCGTCACCGATCTCGGCTTTGACAAGGTCAACGGCACCCAAGTGTCGGTCTGGGTCAGCGTCGGCGGCATAATCGGCGGCGCCCTGTTCGGCTGGGTCGCCACCTTCAGGGACCTGCGCAAGATGCTCATCGCCCTGATGCTGTCGGCCGGGGTCCTGGTGATTATATTCGGCCAGGTTCCGCCAGACCTCATGCTGCTAAAAATCGTCGGCTTCCTGCTGGGCTTCTGCATCTATGGCAGCACCGTGGGTCTGTTTGCCCTCCTGGCGCGAAGCTATCCCACCACGCTCCGGGCCACCGGCACCGGCTTCGTGGTCGGCGCCGGGCGCGGCGGGTCCACCATCGGTCCCGTCATCGTCGGCTTCCTGCTGGCGGCCGGCTTTGGCATCCCGGAAGTTTCCATCATTATGGCCTCCGGCGCCATTATCGCCGGCCTGATCCTGCTGCTGCCCGTTGTCGCCAGACAATCTACGGCGCCGCAGGCCTGATTTTGACAGCCTGAGAGAGACAAACAGGAGACCGAAATGGACTATAAGGACAAAATCGCCTTCATTACCGGCGGCGCCCATGGTGCAGCGTTCGGCCAGGCGCAATATTTCGGCCGCCTCGGCTGCCGGATCTTCATCGTTGATATCCGCGGTGACGCCCTCGAGGCAGCGCTGGAAAAACTGCGCGCGGAGGGGATCGAAGCCCATGGCGCCCAGATGGACCTGATGGACCGCGAGGCCTATGCCCGTGTCGCCGATCAGGTCGAGGACATCTATGGCGGCCCGCCGGAATTGCTGTTCAATACCGCCGGCGTCTTCGCCCACGGCCCGACCGAAGCCTCCACCTACGAGGATTTCGACTGGGTGATGGGGGTCAACCTGAATGGTGTGATCAACGGCATGGTGACCTTTGTGCCGCGCATGATCAAGGCCGGACGGCCGGGCTATATTGTGTCCACGTCTTCCATGGGCGGGTTTGGCGGCCATGACGGCACCGCGCTCTACAGTGCGGCCAAGTCGGCCGTGATCAGCCTGATGGAAAGCTATCGCGAGGCACTGGCCAAATATGACATCGGGGTTTCGGTGCTGTGCCCGGCCAACATCAACACCAATATTGCGCTGTCCAGCGACACCCGCCCGGCCCATCTCGGCAAATCCGGTTATGTGGTCAACGAAGAGAGCAAACAGGCGCTCAAGGATATCTACCAGCATGGCATGGACCCGCTGGAACTGGCGGAAAATGTCCACAAGGGCATCGAGGCGAACCAGCTCTACATCCTGCCCTATCCGGAAGTGAAGGAGATGGTAGCCGCCTATTTCAATAATATCCTCAAGGCTTTCCCGCCCCTGGAAAGCGATCCCGAGGGGGCGAAAAAGCGCACCGAGGCGCTGATGGAATGGGGCCAGAAACGCAGGCATATCTTCACCCAGAAAAGCAAGGATGCCCCGGTGTAAGTGCCAGGCAGACTCTTTTGGCAAACACATGGCAGTAGGCCGGACCCGGTTGGGGCCCGGCCTTTTTATACAGAGGTACCGCTATCCATTGCTTGCCAACCTTTTTTCAAGTCATTAGTATTTTCCAAAATAATGATAACCTGCGGTATCTGTGCCCATGTTCAAACGCCTCCTCATCGCCTTCGGGCTTCTCCTCGTCATCACCGGCCTGTGGCTGACTTTTCTCATCCATGACACGCCGTCGGTGCTCGACCCCGACCCTTCTGCCCCCCGCGCGGTACTGATCGACAATGTGCGGCTCCTCTCCATGGTCCCGGGCGCCCCGCAAGCGGAAGCCGGGCGCGCCGTGCTGGTGATCGGCGACCGCATTGAAGCCGTGGGCGCTGCAGGGTCACTGACTGCGCCGGAAGACGCCCTGTTTGTCGACGGCCGGGGGCGCACCCTGATGCCGGGCCTGATTGACGCCCATGTCCATGTCTGGGATGAAGCCGAACTGGCCGGCTACCTCGCCCACGGCGTGACCGGTATCCGCAATATGGGCGGCATGCCGTTTCATCTGCCACTGGCCAAACGCCTTGCCGAGAGGGAAATCCTGGGCCCGGATTTCATCACCACCGGCCCGATCCTCAATAGTCCCGGCCCCAACCAGCAGGACAACCAGAAAATCATCATCACTGCTGCCGAGGCCAGGGCCGCGGTCCAGGACCAATATGACGCCGGCTACCGGACCCTGAAATTCTATTCCAACCTCACCCGCGAGGCCTATGAGGCGGCCGTGGAGGAAGCCCGGCGCCTCGGCATGAGCTATTGCGGCCACAGTCCGGAAGGGGTGCGGGAACGGGGCATGCCCCATGACAAGCCTTTCTCTGTTGCGTTCGAGGAAAGCCTCGGTCGCGGCTTCCAGACCATCGAGCATACCGAATCCGTCGTCTGGCACGGCCTGCGCGATGATCCGGATGAAGAAAAAATGCACCTCCTGGCGCAAAAGATAGCCGCCGCCGGGGATGTGGTCACCCCGACCCTGATCGCCCATGACAATCTGGTCCGGGTGGCAAAAACCAAAGGCGCTTACCTCAGCCGGCCCGGGGTGGACACCGTCAACCCCGCACTGCGTTTTCTGTCCAGGGGAAACTATGACTTCTGGAGCAGCGTGGATCCCGACGCCTATGAGGGCCCGCGGGGTGTTTTCTACCGCGTCGCAACCCGGATCATGCAGGAAGAGGGCGTCACCCTGGTGACCGGCAGCGACGCCGGCATCTTCGTCAATATCCCGGGCGCTGCCCTGACCCGGGAGCTGGAGCTGCTGGTCGAAGCCGGTATCGCCCCTTATGACGCGCTAATCACCGCCACCCGCAACGGCGGAGCGGCCCTCGGCTTCGCGAAAACAGGAGTCATCACCCCGGGGTGGCGCGCCAACCTGATTCTGGTCGATTCTGACCCGCTGGCAAACATCAGCGCCGTGGAAAATCCCTCTGCCGTCATGATCGGCGGCTACTGGCTCGACAAGGCGGGCCTGGAGACAATGCGCGCCGGCGCCCGCGACACTTCTCTGGTCCGCTCTTTCTGGCGCGTGGGGGAGTTCCTGCTTAGTCTTTAAAACAAAAGGGTCGGCCCCAATAAGGGACCGGCCCTTTAAATTGGTTACAGGGGCAGGATTTAAACGGAAGTTGTGATTGCAATCCTGCCCCTCTGCATTTCTCTATGGTTCTTTATCCGGCCCTGCTTTCCCAAGTCGCAGCAATGACCGAAGCCAGAGAAGCATTGTTAGGATCTTGAAGATCGATCTCGCCCCCAGTGGGCATGGTCATGCCGGCCATTGCCTGTATTAGCTGATTAACTTCGGTGTGGTCCAGGATCATGTTGGCGGTCTGAATATTTTCCACATGATAGTCGCCATTGTCGTTGCTAGCGAACCAGTCCGCCACAGTGACCTGGCTATCGCTCCCAAGATCGTCAATGACCAGATCATTGCCGGCACCGGCATCAATTGTGTCCGTGCCAGTACCGCTGTAGATCACTTCATCCTCAGCCGTAGTAATAATCACGTCATCACCGGAGGAGCCATGAATTTCATCAATGTTGAGAAGCAGTGTCGCGGATGAATCCAGAGTGGTGCTTGACCCCAAATACAGAGCATTGTAGCCCAATCCGCCATCGATCTCTTCTATACTCTCAAGGGCACTGGTGTAAATATTATCATCCAGATCGGAAGCTAGCAGTTTATCGTAACCATCGTCTCCATATATGGCGTCGGTGCCGTCTCCATCGGTGTAGAGGAACGTATCATTGTCTGCGCCTCCGTGCAGTTCATCGTTCTGACCACCACCGGTGAATGTATCATCACCAGCATTGCCATAAAGGGTATCATATCCACCGTAGCCGAATATATTATCCGCGCCGACTGCACCATAGATGATTTCATCGGACCAGGACCCGGTCAGTTCATCAATGTTGAGCAGATTGACAGTGCTCACATCCAGTGTTTCACCAGCAAGAATTGACAGTCTATTGTATCCTTGGCCACCATCGACTTCTTCAATACTGTTGAGTACTCCTACTGAAATAGTAATCGTATCGTTTTCATCTTCACCAAGAATCAAATTATTTGTCGTGGCTTCAGTCTGATCTGCTGATGTACCTCCATTCAATGTTGAGGAAAGCCCCTCCTCATCCACTTGCACAAAATGAATATCTTTCAGGTCTTCAGCTGGAATATTGAGTTGGGAAACAAGGTAATCTATTTCTGTCTGGATTGACTCTGGAAAAGCTGAATGCACATCCCGGGCTTCGATAATTTCATATATATTGTGGTTGCCATTGGCAGTTGTCCCATTAAACAGCAAATTGATCGCTTTTTTATGGGCTGCCAATTTATCTTCTGCTGAAGAATAATCACCGATTAAGCCGAACAAGTCAGACTCTTCAGTTCGCCGGGCTTGCAGACCATTGTCACCAAAATTCTGATGATAATATCGTATTTGGAACCACGCTTCTGCCCTGGCCAGATCGGCATCAGTGCGGGGCGTGGGTAAGCCGCAAAGTTCCTGGAGTTATTGGAAGGTGTGGGTCGTGGAGTGAGGGGTGCGTTGCAAGATAAAAGTAAGCGTAGCCCGATTGTGTTATGACCTCATTCCATAAGAACTTTTTGCGGGGCATAGGATAAGTTATGTGCCTCGAAAAGCATCAGCCTTCTCCACTGCACGCCTACGTACAAACCATCTTCAAAAATTTGTAGCCATCTACCTATAATTTGTTTTAAACATCACTCTCTTTGTTTTATATGCATAAACACATGCATCAAGAGATCATCAGGATTGGATACCTCACCACAGGTTCTCACCGACCGGGCCTGGCCCGGAATCTCTCCGCATAAACAATTTTCCACTCACGACGGTGCCGCCGACAGATGCCGACGAAGCCGCCGCCTTACAAAAGGCTGCCGCAGAACATGACGACGAAAGATACAAGCAGACAGTTCACCCTCTCCCCAAGCTTTGCCGAGCTGTTTACCCCCAAAATCATCACCATCCTCAAAGAGGGATATAACCTCCGGCGATTACGCGCCGACGCCGTCGCCGGACTGACGGTTGCCATCGTTGCCATCCCTCTGTCCATGGCCATCGCCATCGCTTCAGGCGCGACACCGGCACAAGGACTTTACACGGCAATCGTTGGCGGATTTCTTGTGTCCCTGCTGGGCGGAAGCCGGTTCCAGATCGGCGGCCCCGCCGGAGCCTTCATTGTCCTGGTGGCGACGACGGTCCAGGCCCATGGCATGGACGGCCTGCTGCTGGCGACCATCATGTCCGGACTGTTTCTGCTGGCGATCGGCTATCTGCGCCTGGGAACATTCATAAAGTTTATCCCCTATCCGGTTACCGTGGGTTTCACCGCAGGCATCGCCGTCATTATTTTCGTCAGTCAGATCAAAGAGCTTACGGGACTGAGACTGACTGAGGCGGAACCGGGACCAATGCTGGAAAAGCTTCCCGTGCTTTGGGAGAACCTGCCGACAGCTGAACCGATAACGCTCGGTCTTTCCCTACTCACAATCCTGACCATTATAGTCCTCAAACATTTCCGTCCCCATTGGCCTGGCTTACTGATTACGGTCACGGCAAGTGCCGCCCTCGCGGCTTTTCTGGAGTTGCCGGTGGAAACCATCGGAACTCGTTTTGGCGGCATTCCCAGCACCCTGCCGATGCCGTCCCTGCCGGAGCTCAGCCAGGAGAAACTCATGGCCGTACTTCCCAATGCTTTTGCCTTTGCTCTGCTCGGCTCCATTGAATCACTGCTTTCCGCCGTGGTCGCCGACGGCATGACCGGAAGGCGACATCGTTCCAACTGTGAGCTTGTGGCGCAGGGTGTCGCCAACATTGCCTCAGGCCTGTTCGGCGGGATCTGCGTGACGGGCACCATTGCCCGGACCGCAACAAATATTCGCGCAGGCGCCCATGGCCCTGTGGCCGGCATAATGCATGCCCTGTTCCTGTTGCTGTTTATCCTGGTCGCCGCTCCTCTGGCCAGTTATATCCCGCTGGCCAGCCTGGCGGGTGTATTGGCCATCGTTGCCTGGAATATGATCGAAAAACATGCCTTCGTCACTCTTGTCAAGGCGTCCCGGGGAGACGCGGCCGTATTGATGACGACCTTTGCCCTGACAATATTCAGAGACCTTACGGAAGCCATTGTTGTCGGTTTTGCCCTTGGCTCCGTTCTGTTTATTTACAGGATGTCAAAAACAACAGCCGTCGAAACTCATATCCCCTTTGTGGCCGAAGACAAAGCAGATGATGAGGTTGGTATACGAGAACCCTATAATCGGACTGTCGCCAGTGATCCTGCCGTCGTAATCTATCGCATCTCCGGCGCTTTCTTTTTCGGGGCAGCCGCCTCTATCGGGTCTGTTCTGGATAGGATTGGAGACAGTAACAAAGCTCTGATCATTGACTTCAGTGCTGTTCCTTTTCTGGACTCAACTGCCGCCAGCACGCTTGAAGGCCTTGCGCACAAGGTTCAGCGCCAGGGAAGCGAACTATACTTTTCCGGCACATCTTCCAGTGTCAGAAAAGACCTGGCTTCTTTTGGCCTGACACCCCCGCTTGTTCACTATGAAACATCTGTGGAGAATGCGATGGCAAAATTTCAGGCAGCAAAACTAGAGGCACAAGACAGCAATTAGTCTCGTCGCTTTTCTCCCCCTGATGCTCCCGGGCAATTCACCCGCCCCCGCAACTAATTGAATGTCAGCGAGGCAAATGTCGAACTGGGCGAACGTTATCTTCGAACGGTACATGACGTCGCCGAAATGTTGCGCCTTCGAGGTATTCCGGTTTACTGATCCTATCCATTCGAAAATGCCGGAAATCTTTGCGTGCAGGATCCCAGGCTACCAAATACCATAGTGGCGGCAAGATCAGCATAGCTTGCGGCTCGACAAGGCGGCTGGTTACGGCCCCTTTCGCATCACGGTACTGGAAACGCAGGTGCAGGCGCCGGAGAAAAGCTGTCTCGAATGCGGGTAACAGTGCAGGTTCCATCACTCCCATATCGGATATGTCTACCTGCGGAGAGAGTTGCCCGACGTAGAGGCAATCCAAAAAGCGGCGCAAACCTCGGACTTTGTCTGGCGGCAGGGCCTTCTCAATTTTGGCAAGCCCAGCGTCGGCGAGCCCCGAAAAGGGCAGACTTCCGTCCGCACGCATGGACGCAACACTGATTAGAAGTGCAAAGACCTCGTCGACCGAGAGTCGTGCTGTAGTCTGAACAGACTGCGGATCAAGTTGCAGACCGCCCCCGCGCCCAGGTTCAGAATGAATAACAAAGCCCTCTTCCCGCAATGCGTTAATGTCACGCAACACGGTGCGCCGGGATACACCAACTTCCTCCGCTAAGTCAGCGGCTGTCGAAGTGCCGTTGCGGCGAAGGCTGCGCACGATGGCGTCATGTCGGAGGCGACTATTCATTTCGAAAAGCTATCCTTCAATGGTGACAGAATTTGACACTATTACAAATTAGGTAGCCTTTGAACATATTTACAAGGAGAAAATTTAATGTTTAGCCCTGCCGAATTTCCCACGCCCACACTTGTTTCAGTCAACGGCGTGGAACTTGAAGTCTTTGAAACCGGTCAGGAAAATGCCGGAAACCCCATTGTGCTCTGTCATGGTTGGCCCGAACATGCCTTTTCCTGGCGTTATCAGATGCCTGCCCTTGCCGCAGCGGGCTATCATGTCATTGTCCCAAACCAGCGCGGTTATGGCAACTCATCCCACCCGACAGAAGTAATAGACTACGACATAGAACAGTTGTCAGGCGATCTCATCGCACTTCTGAATCACTATGGGTACGAAGATGCTACCTTTGTCGGCCATGATTGGGGGGCATTTGTCGTTTGGGGGCTGACGCTATTGCACCCGGACCGGGTAAATAAAGTCATAAACATGGCCCTGCCTTACCAAGTGCGCACCGAAAAACCGTGGATTGAGTTTCTGGAAGAATTTCTTGGAAGCGATTATTATTTCGTTCACTTCAATCGACAACCGGGCGTTGCGGACGCAGTATTAAACGAAAATACTTCCCGGTTCCTTCATAATATATTCCGCAAGAACATACCCCCTGCACCACCAGAGCCTGGTATGATGATGATCAATCTCGCCAGAGCAGAAGCACCACTTGGCGAGCCCCTGATGAGCGATAACGAGCTGGCCGTTTTTGTATCTGCATTTGAGAAAACAGGGTTTATGAGCAGCATAAACTGGTACAGGAATCTTGACCGCAATTGGCACATCTTGGCGGACGCAGACCCTATCATCCAAAAGCCTGCACTCATGATTTACGGCAACCGTGACTTGATCCCGCAGTCTGAAAATTTAAAGGAATTCGTACCCTGCGTTGACGTGCTCAGCCTCGATTGCGGCCATTGGATTCAGCAGGAGTTGCCTGAAGAAACAACCCGCGCGATCTTGAAATGGTTGGAGCGGCAGGCCGCTGCATAGACTATATGGACCGAACGCTACCATCCAAGAAGTAATCTCTTATTTCGCTGCCTTTAAATTGGTTTTGTGTTCAGGATTTACCGTTCTGGGCTTACGTCCTACGCGTTGCCTCCAACATGTTGTTTCACAACATGTTTCCGTCCGAACCGGCAGTCTCATTCACCGACCCCACCTACCAGATAAAACAAAAGGTCCCTTAACGGGGCCCTTTTGTTTTATTGGTTGCGGGGGCAGGATTTGTACGGAAGTTGTTGCCAAATCGGCTCAACAACCACCTCTTACAAATTTTCTTTAAATGCGGTTTCGGTTGTCGCCTTGACGTCCTCGACCGTGACGTCTGGGGCAAGCTCGATCGGGGTCAATGCCAGCCTGCCTGGCATGATCGAAAACGAGCGTATGAAAGGCATCCTCGATCAGTCTGTTCTGATGTTGTCGATGCTGATATTTTTTAGCGCTAGGATTCAAATAGACGGTGCGCCAAAGCCAACCAGTATTTGGCCCCCATCGTTAATATTTTATCGTTAAAATCATAGCCGGGGTTATGCAACATACAGGCAGTGGTCGCCTCCGCATCGTGCAGGCCATTACCGATAAAGATATAGCTGCCCGGAAGACGTTCCAGAAAAAAAGCAAAATCCTCCGACCCCATAACCGGGGGAAATGCTGCATTTACCCCGTGCTCGCCCACCAAGCTTTTCGCCACTTCAACGGCAATCGCCGTCGGCTCGTCATGGTTTTTCAGGACCGGGTATTGTTTGCGGTAGGAAAAACGGCATTCGGCGCCGAATGCCGCGCACAAACTGTTCGCAATGCCGGCCAATTGCTTCTCGATCCAGAAGTCCAAATCCGCATCAAAACTGCGGCACGATCCTTTGATCGTGGCGGTTGCCGGACAGACATTCAGGGCATTACCCGCGTTAAATTGGGTGATACTGACCACCGCGGGCTTCTGGGCTGACTTCATCCGGGTCAGCAGGCTTTGATAGGCCTGGACGATTTGACTACCGATAACAATCGGGTCGACCCCTTGCTCCGGCAGGGCCGCATGAGCTCCTTTGCCAATAATCTCCAATTCAAAGCAATTACAGGACGCCATATAACTGCCTTTATTGATAGCAAACTCGCCTATCGGCAACCCCGGTAAATTGTGCATACCAAAGACAGCCTGCATGGGAAAGCGCTCGAGCAGCCTTTCCTCTAACATCACACGGGCGCCACCCTCATTTTCCTCGGCCGGCTGAAAGATAAAATGCAAGGTACCGTCAAATGTCCGGCTCTCCGCAAGGATTTTAGCGGCGCCAAGCAGCATCGTGGTATGGCCATCATGCCCACAGGCATGCATTTTCCCGGCATGCCGGGAACGGTAAGAAAACGTATTCTCTTCTTGAAGAGGCAATGCATCCATATCCGCCCTGAAGCCAAAGGCTTTGTTGCCGCTGCCACAGCGCAGGGTTGCCACAACGCCCGTTTTGGCTATCCCGGTAACCACATCCAGACCGAATTCGGTTAATTTTTCAGCGACAAAAGCCGCCGTGCGATGCTCTTCAAAGGCCGTTTCAGGATGAGCGTGAAGATCCCGGCGCCAGGCGGTTAAAGTTGGCTCCAGCCCATCGAGTATAGCGTCTAACGAGAGGTTTGCGTTCATCTTTAGCACCAAAAATATGGTTTGAGGCGTTAGTCGTAGATAAGTCGTGGCTTTTTCAGCTTGCCAAACACCCAAACCAGCCCAACATAACCGAGAAAGGCAACCAGTATTGCATCCAGGGCAGCGACCGTCGTCAGGACCAATTGCGCCTGACTGCTAAAATAAGCTACCAAGCTACCTAAACACCAGGCAGCAAAACCCTCCGGCCTGAAATTTTCCAGGGACGCCAATAGCTCATCGCTATAGTTTTGCCGACGCACGATATAAAAATCCGCCAGATAAATACCGGCAACCGGGGGAATCGTGATCGCAATAACGCTCAAAAAACCGATAAAGTCACTGAGAAATGCCGACAGCGCGAGTAGCGTGCCGACAAGGCCAAGCGCTACCACCAGTTTCCACTTTGTCACTTGCCGGATGATATTGGCAAAGATCAGCGATGAAGAATAAAGGTTGTAGGCGTTGGTGGTCCAGGTGGCGAGCAGAATAAGAAAAATCCCCGGTAGACCGATTCCGGCGATCAGCACTACGGTAAGAAAATTAGTTTCCCCAAAGGCAATACTGGGAATGGCGGTAAATATCAGCACCAGCGTCGCACACAGGCCCAGGCCGATGCCCGCCGCGATAACGGCGTCTTTTACGCTTCTCGCATAACGGCACAGGTCGGGAAATAGCGTCACGCCGACAATAAATCCACCGATCCCGGCCGAAGCGCCTTGCGCCACCGTCATGCCCTGTCCGGGCGTGGCTGCTATCACCTCCAGGCCATGCATATTGATAACCCGGTAAACCAACAGCACCAGGAATACCACCATCACCGGCACCGCAAAGAGAGAGACACGGTCCAGTCCCCGGAAACCGAAAATGGCAGTCAAAATCATTAACGCCGAGGCGCCAAACAGATAAACGCGCGGGCCGACGCCTTCTACGCCCATGTCTTGCATAAGCTGTTGCATGACGTCGACAAAGACCTCGATGGTAACGCCGTACCAACCCAGCATGGCGATTGCCATAATCCCGCTGACAATACGGGCACCCATACACCCAAAAGCATATTGCATAATCAACGCCGTGGTCATGCGGGAGCGGGTGGCGACAATACCGGTAGCGACCGCGATACCACCGACCACCAGGCCAACCACCAGAAAGGCCCATAACGCGGAATAAAGCCCCATCTTTTGCCCCAGTTGGGTGCCCACCAGAAAGATTGGCAGCGTCACAATAGCGCCGAACATGACGGTAGCGATGCGGATCCCCGACACCGTCGCACCTTCAGGCACTCGATGTCGGGAATAGTCTTCGGTAAGCTGGTCAAAGTCACTCATTGGCGTTCCTCTACATTCATTAAGAGAAGATCATCCCTGGCCACGATAAAGAACAACGAAAGTTGATTATTATATGACCACCCGGACTGATATGCCGGGTGGATGCTTGCAATAAACGTCTAGAACTTATACCTGAATTCTACACCACCTTGGCGGGGAGAATTATAGGAGCGCACAATAAAGGCGCCAAAGTTAATCGGTTCAGTCGGATACTGTTCATCCAGCGCGTTTTTAACATAGCCGGTAACAGACCAGTTCCCGCCCTCAATACCCAGCCTCAGGTTAACCAAGTCGACCGGATCGATTTCAAAGAAACCGCCATTGAGGATAAATTCTCCCTGGTGACGCCAATCCAGCCGGCTGACCAGTTCCAGATCTCCCTGAAGGGGATAGCGGTAATCGATGGAAACGTTACTGGTAAACTCCGGCACCGCATCAAGTTTCCGGCCCAAATCTTTGATTTCCGTATCCAGATAGCCGAAACCCAGGCCAATGTTGAGATTATCCGTCACCTGAACCGCTGCCTCCAGCTCGAAACCTTTGATTTGGGATTCAGGAATATTGGTGGTGACCCGGAACGGAGGCTCCCCTATAGCCGATGTTAATTGCTGATTGGAGTAGTCTACCCAGAATACAGCCCCGTTCAGCGTGGCCCGACCGTCCAGAAGCTTGCTTTTGAAACCAACTTCGTAATTTTTGGTCTCTTCCGGCGCCGTCAGGTTGCCGGTATTAAAGAAGCCAAACCGGTAGCCTTCACTGTAGGTGACATAGCCATGCAAATCGTCCGACAAATCATAGGACAGAGTCACTTTCGGCTGAAACTTCGAATCATGAGCACTGAGTTCAGTTACCGGATTGCCGTTTTCATCCAGTTGATCGATACTCGCGCCGGTGGCCGGATCGAATTGCCGGTTGGTGTAATCATTCTCGTCATAACGTCCGGCGAGCGTCAACTCCATGGCCTCGGAAATATCATAGTTGATTTGCGCATACACACCCCATATTTTATCCTTACGCTTGTCAAATCGGTTGACAACGATTGTCTGTGCATCGCCGGGATTCAAGTTGCTCAACGTCAAGCCGTTTACAGTTTCCCGCTCGATATATTCAAAGCCCGCGATCCAACGCAAAGGCCCATCTGAATTGGACGTCAGGCGCATATCATGGGTAAAGGATTCGATGTCATCGACCAGATCCTGCCTGCTGTCGATAATGTCGCCCGCAGCAACGGCGTTTTCGCCCAAAATCGGACCAAACAAACCGGCCTTGGGGTCTTCACCCAGCGCCGGGGGTCGCACCCAGGAAGCACTGCCGAACAGATCCTGTTCCATATCCAGATAGCCGCTGATCGAGGTCAGGGTAGCAAAAGGTAATTCGATATCGACTTTTATGGAGGCATCAAAAATATTGCGGTTTTCCTCCCCGATAATACCCCGCTCCGGCTTGGTGGAGCTGTTGAATGTGTTAAGCAAATCGAGGCTGTCAATACGGTCCTGCTTGGCCGCTCCTGCGTTAATATCCGTGTACGACAGTCTTAAGTCAGCGCTGATTTTTTCATTTGGGGTATAAATGAAACGTCCCCTGAGGCTTGCCTGATTCTCGAAATCCAGTTTATCGCCGGTTGTTGTATCGATAATTCCGCCAAAATCGCGGAGGTATCCGGAAAACCGATAGGTCAGCACATCATCGGCAATGGCGCCGGATATCGCCCCTTTTACAGTAAGGTCATCCCCTTCCGCATAGCCCAGGGTTATCTGCCCTTCCGTTTCATTGGTGGGCTTTTTAGTCACGACGTTAACCGCTCCGGCAATTGCTCCGGCACCGTATAAGGCTCCCTGTGGCCCTTTCAAGACTTCAATCCGCTCAATATCAAACAGGGCGCCTTGGTTAACTGCGTCCAGGGTAATCGCTTTCACGCCATCGACAATATAGCTAATCGGCGAAAAGCCCTGCTGCCCTGTGGTAATGCCCCGCACCGTCAGATAGGTGACACCCGACCGGAAGGCCTCCCTGGCAATAAAATTTGGCGTTAAGTTCACAAAGGAATCGAGATCGGTAATACCCGCCGACTCAATTTTCTCTTCGCTAAAAGCCGTTACCGCGATCGGAACTTCCTGCAGTGACTCTTGCCGATGCCTTGCCGTAACAACAATTTCATCAATGGAAGCCGCGGCATCTTCATCAACTGCCGCTGCGGCATCTGCCTGCCCACTATATAGCGCGCTGTTAGCCGCAATGGCTAAACTGAGATATTTTAGTTTATAATTCATAATAGTTATCCTCCTGAGTGTCGTTGTTACAAATCAGATTTTATTTTTAATCCAAACTACCAGTTGTTGATCGACTCAATCGGTTCGTAATGCTCTCCGATGCCAAACCGTTTGGGCCCGCAGTTGCTAATCGCCTGTGGCGTGCGCAACTGTTTGGCTGAAGAGGCCCCAATGACCGTCACCCGCTGACCGAAACGCAACGCTTCCGCAGCAATCGGCTCACCTGTTTCCGAATCTACAACGCTGATAAGATCCGGAACGGTCGCCAGCAGGCGATCGGCTTTTTTCAACTGTAAATATTCATTTTGAAAATTGATTTCAGCAGCATCGCCGTTATCCGGTTGTATTTTTACTTCGCCAACAACCCAGGCATGCTTGATTTCGCGGTGGACGTAAGTGATTTTTCCCGACGCCAGCACGCCACACTGATTGAAGTGGGTTGTGGTCCGTAAATAATCGAGTAAATTCTCAACGGGGCTTTTACTATGCGCCCGTATTGCTCGGCCGATTCCCCGGGCGATACTAATGGTGTAGGGGATGGAAGCCTGCTTCATATCACTGCCGGACATTGCATATAGGGCGCTCATTACCGACATCCCCATAGCGGCAACCGCGCTGCGAGCAATATCTTCAGCGCGGTGTGGGTCATCCGATTCAATCAACACCGTATCCAAGTGCTCATTCACCAGAACCACCGGCCCCGGCTTAAGCCCTGCTGCATTCCACGCGGTCATATCGATGGCCGGAACGGCGCGACCGCAACCGTCGGCATCCACAACTGGCAACCCCATCCTCGCCGCCGCGCCGATTGGAAGCATTCCGTTCAAACCGCCTATCTCACCGGAAATCAAGGCGGTGACTTTACGCCCCAATTTTTCCTCGATCCTGCGAATAGTCCGCACCGCATCCTCGCCGGAAATACACTTCTCCTGCATAACAGAAGGCGCACCAATAAACGCACTTCCGACGACAACGCCGTCATCGTCAAAATCATCCGGGGATATCAATTCCGGTTCGCCGCACTCTTCTATCGCCGCCTTGGCGATAAGGTAACCGATATAAGGATCGCCGCCACCGCCGCAACCTAGAAAGCCTGCCCCCCTGGCGATATCCTTAAGATCTTCCAGGCGGATTTTGCCCGTCTCCACGGTGCGGGATGTCGAGTTATTCACACCGGCATTGACCTGATCGACTGAGTTCATCATTATATATTTAATCCTCCTACAGCTTTAATGCGTATCCTGGCTTCCCTGCCGGACATCAACGGCAGGGGCACAACTTCAACATCGGCAATTTCAACCGTTCCCGGCTTGCCGCCCGCAACAATGACTTTTTCGATGGCCTCTTTTTCCAGTTCCCTGATCACCGCCTCGTTCCCGCCCTCCGGCAACGGCATGACTTTTTCCACTTCGCTACCAATCATTGCAATAGAGGCACCCACGGCATTGGCGACGCCCGCATGTTCAGGAAGGAAGATCTCGCTTACCCCTTTCAGTGGACGATCCACCAACACGCTACCACCGCCAACTAAAATCAAAGGCACCGGGGTTTCATCTGTTTTCATCCGCTCGATACCGTTTTCCAGAATCTGATGAATTTTCGTGACACCTTGTTCCACCAAACCCTTATCCAGCTTACTGACCAAGCTTGACTCGCCTACTTCGGCATAGCCGGCCGCCACAGCAATATCCGTGGCGGTCAATTGAGAGCCGCCAAAAACCATGGATTCAGAGGTCAGACGATAGCCGACAGAGCGGGGGCCAATGGTTATTCCGTCAGCGGCGTCATTAACCAGACTGCCGCCGCCGAGGCCCAAAGCTAAAATGTCCGGCATGCGAAAATTCGTGCGGATGCCGCCTATATCGGCAACCAGGGCGGATTCACGGGGAAAACCGTTTTTGAGCACGCCGATATCCGATGTGGTGCCGCCAATGTCAATCACCATGGCGTCAGCGACGCCGGACAAAAGCGATGCTCCGCGAATACTGTTGGTGGGACCGGAAGAGAAGGTAAGAATGGGATATTTGCGCGCCTGATCAACCCCCATTAGTGTGCCGTCATTTTGAGAAATGAAAAATGGCGAATGGATGCCCAGGTCGCGAAACGCCCTCTCAAAGGAATCCAGTGTCGTTTTTGCCAGCCCCGCCAAACAAGCATTCATAATTGCGGCATTTTCGCGCTCGATAAGCCCCACGCGTCCCAACTCGCTGGACAGGGTCAGGCTGACATCATTCATTTCATTGCGTAGTATCTCGGCGGCGCGCTCCTCGCCGGCGCGCGTTATCGGAGAAAAAATGCCCGTGACAGCGACAGACCTCAAACCGCAGGCTTTAAACTTGCGGGCGGCCTCCAATATTGCTTTTTCATCCAGCGGCGCAATAGCCCGGCCATTATACTCGTTGCCGCCCCGTATCAAGGCCACGTGACCACGGACAAGCTGTACCGCTTCCTTTGGCCAGTCAACCATTGGCGGCAACCCCCGGGCGGCCGGCAAGCTCAATCTGACGACGCCTACCGGCTCCAGGTGAGTGCGTTGTACAAACGCATTGGTAAAGTGCGTTGTTCCCAGCATAACGGAGGTGATAGCAGAGGGCGCGACATTAACTTCATCCAGGACAGCCTTTACACCGGCGACTATTCCATCACTCGGGTCTTCGGTGGTGATTTGTTTAACCCCTGATAACACCTTGTTACCCTGCACCAACACCACGTCGGTATTGGTTCCGCCTACATCAATGCCCAGCCGTAAATTTGTGCTGTTATCCACTCTGCCTTCTCCGGTATTTCAATGCTGTATTACTCGAATAAAATGATAGGAGTAACAAACGGGATTATGAAAGCGATGGGATCGGTAGGTTGGTATAAAATAATGAGTAGGTTGCGGTTTTGCTTTCCAAAACCTGTTGAACATGGAAGCCCAAAAAATAACAATGACTGGTGCCAATCCTGTTTTGGCACGGCAACGACATCGAGATCACGGTCTACTTGATGGCCGGATTTTTCAAATATATGTTATGTTGACTCCAGGCTGTCATGCTGAACGTCGATACCTACAAAACAAATGAAACAGAACAATCACTATAAGCACTGGCTGTTACAAGCCACCATCTCTCCACCAAAACGCCATGAGGACATGCTGCGCCGGCAGGATCTTCTTGACTGTTTTGACAACATACCGGAAGGCGGTACAGTAATCGTTACAGCCCCTCCCGGTTATGGCAAAACCCTGCTGCTTTCCGACTGGTGTCAAACCTTGAAAAATCGCGGTGAATATTGCGCATGGCTACACCTGGATGAAAGCGATGATGTGGAAATGGTATTGACCCACGCCGCTTATGCGTTTCACTTGCAGGGTATCGATTTTAGCGATGCCGGTTTACTGGAGGAGGAGAATAGCCGGGAATTTGAACCTATTCGCGCGCTAAAGACGCTGCTGGCGAAACTGGAGCGCCAAGAGGGTAAAGTCACGATTATTTTTGATGATATGGAACGCGCTTCCGAAGACGTTATCAAAAATTTCTTCGCTTATTTTTTACGCTGGAGCCCCAAAAAACTGACGATCGTTTTTAGCAGCCGAATTTATCCTCCCCTGGATTTTGGCGATCTGGCCCTGCGCAGCATGCTGACCGAAATCGGCCCCAAGGATCTGCAATTCACTGCTGAGGAAATTGCCGAATTAGTGGGAAAGAAAAGTCAGCTCGATCTGGATTTTATCGCGCGGGAAAGCCGTGGTTGGCCGGCGCTGGTCCAACTAATGCGAATAGCATTGGCGGAAAAGGAAAATCCCCCACGAGACAGCACGGGAAAGACATTATCGGAAGTTTTCAAGACCTATTTAGACAAAATAATACTGACATCCATAACCGAGCAACAACTGAATGCCTTGCTGGAAGCCTCTATATTTAAAGCCATCCCTGTAGCATATTTTAAAAGAAAAATTACCCGCGGTGAGATGGCACCCCGCGTCTTAAATGATTTGTATCGCTTACCGGAATTTATCGCCTCTGTCGAAAATGATGCAAGTCTTTTACTGATGCATCCCCTGCTTCGAGACAGGTTAGAAAAACGGCTGAACGAGGAATCCCCGAACCGGGCGAGTGCACTGCATACAGATGCCGCGTTATGGTTTGTGGAACAAGGCCAGGAACTCATGGCTTTGTATCACGCGTCGTTGACCGGCAGTCTTGGATTGGTTGAAGATATATTATTTAAAATCGGAGGGCCAGCCTGGGTATTGTTTCAACCCCAGAGCCATTTGCGGCGCGTGAACGAACTTATCTTGAAAAGCCGAAAAAATGCCGGCTACAAGAAAGAGATTGCACTATTACCGCTGGCAACGTTAACGGATATCATTTCCGAGACAAAAATTGGCCACCTGGATAAAGCTCGAAAAACCTACAATCTTCTGGTGTCACAATGGAATGAGCTAAAGGATCAGACGGAAAAATCCCTGTCGGAAACACAATTAACAGATTTTTCGATATCACTGGCGAGAATTTCTCTGGATTACTACTCGCTATTGCCCATTGACAAAACATCCGCCCGACTTCTCGTTTCCTATGAACACTCTGAAATAGCCTCGACACCTTATCTCCAGGCAACAATATGGAATACAGACGCTTTACTCGCAAATGAACAATCAGATTTCCTGAGAGCTATTTCCAGCGCCCAGCGGGCTATTGGAAAATTCAGAGCATCGTTTTCCAGTAACGGAGAGGTTCACGTTCTCTTGCTCAAGGCAGGGGCGGAAATAGCCTTGGGGCAAACAAAATCGGCAACGGATTCCATTTCTACGGCTGGCAATAATATTAAGGATTCCCTGCAAAGCAACCAGGAACTGCAGTTTGCCTATAATGTCTCAGCCAATGAACTGGAACTTCAACTGTCACCCTATCAATTTGAAAAAATTGACAAGCTAACAGCCTATATTTTCGAAAAGGAGGCGAAACTTAATCTTTGGTTTGATTACTACGCATCAGCCATATTACAGGTCGTCGATCGCTACTATCTGGACGAAAAGCTCAAAGAGGCAAGGGAATTTATTGACAGCTGCCTCACCATAGCAAATAAGCGCAACTTGGAACGACTAAGCTACTTTTTACAGATTTTACAAGCCTATGTTTTAGTCAAGAGTGGAGATGAGCAACAGGCAATCAATTGTATAAGTGGCAGCATAAACCATCAGAGCCCCCATGCCTTCTTCGGATGGCGAGAGCTTGAAATCATCAGCGAATTGACAATCTTGCTAGACCTCGAAAAGATTAATCACGCTGAACCTGCAAAAGAGGTAATGAAAAAGGCTGTTGATTCGGGAAATAAACGGTTACAGTTGCGCTTGTTATTTGCGTCCGCGGAGCAACTTTGGCGAAATAACCAGCAGGATCATGCGTTGACAGCCCTGACTACTGCCTGTTCCCTAATCAAGGAAACAGGTTACCTCAGAGAAGCGGCTCTTAATTATGACTTTCTCCATACCGTAAAGGATAGCTACGAGGCATTTTGTCAGGATGAATCGGTCAGGACAAACCAGGGCACCAATCTCACTGAAATTCTGGAAAAACTGGATAATGACAAAGCCGCTTTGGCGAACAGATTGACGCTGAAAGAAATACAAATCGCAACCGAGCTAATAAATGGAAATAGCGACAAAGTTATTGCGCGCCACCTTAATATCAGCCCAAATACCGTTCGTTTTCATCTAAAAAATATCTTCCGAAAACTGAATGTCACTACCCGCCAAAAAGCCGTGGAAAAAATCCTCCTTGAAAATGAAGACAAGAGAGATATTCTAAAAAAATATTCCAGCTAATCCGAGTAAGATAGCGCTCCGTTATTTGTCAAAAAATATAAAATAGTTGGCTATCTTCAATTGCCATGGTGGAGGAGAACTATGGCGAGCCACAATGGTTTGGTGCGACCGTATTCTGGCACTGGAACTAGCCGCAGGATTTTATTTTTCATCGTTATGTTTAAAGGGCCGGTCCCTTATTGGGGCCGACCCTTTAAATTGGTTGCGGGGGCAGGCTTCCAACTGAACCCATACTCCGACTTTCTCAGCCTTGCTGCGTAAGTATAGATAGAACCAGAAACGCAGAGGGTAGTTTGATTTATCCTCAAAACAGCTCAACTAGTGGAGGGAGGGGAGGGCTAGCTCAAAGATTATCCATATCAACAGCTTTCATTGCGCCTCAGGCTCAACTTCGAACCACACTTTCCCATTAACGTCGCCACCCTCCTCTAGCGTATATACTCCGCTAAAATTCAAACGCCCGAAGAAAGATGTAGACAAACTAAGATACAAGTACTTTTCTCCACCAACTAACCAAATCAATTTCAGTTTCTCTTTCTTCAACCAATTTTGAAAAGGTTCAGACCTTACTAAACCATAAGAGGGGCCTTGCTCAACTACACTAGGATCTAAAAACGTTACTTCACCAAACTCATTTTCCCAGGCACCGACATTTTCCACTAACGGCGAAAGCTTCATTGAATTGATCATTTCGATCGTAGGCAAAAAAACCGAAATGGTTTTTTCTATGGAATGATCCCGCTCCCCTGCCTCCCATTCGTATTTATTCACATTTACCAAATGGCGAACATTTATAATATCGTTCGCCTCGCTCCAATTGGTTCGTCCCTCGAAATATGAATGCCACGGATATTCACGTAGAAAAATTTGATATTCATTGTTCGGTACTGACAATAAGTCAGGTGAACGCAAATTCTTGCCTTCTAAACGTGTTTTTAGTGCTTCAATATCATCCTCATGAATCAACACGCTATTTATTCTATGCCAATAAGTTTGGGTCGGCAGAACGCCTTCATCTGAATCCATTTTTTTGTCTACGGATAAAAATCCGCGCAAAACCATCCATTCGTTAGAAGCACTATCCAAGAACTTAATACATTTCTCAAATGCAGGAATATTGTTGCGAGACAACATCCAGTCCTTAAGCCCCTCTCGATCCCCATCTGCAAAAGATACTTCCCCCTTTTGCCACCAAGCCGACAAGTCAGATTCTTCTGTTCCACTATATTTTATTGAACGAATTGGAACTGTTGGATCAATGTCTCTATCATGTATTTGCCAGGGACCTTGATAAGTTTGATCAGCCTCATTTGAATATCCCGGTCCTACCCAATGCACATTGTCAGCTAAACGAGCTAACAGCTCGTAAAATGCTATCCATTGATATTTCTTCCCTATTCGCTCAATACGCCTTCGGCTACGATCTATATGTCTGGCATGAGCAACTTCAAAGTCACTAAACAACTCTTCTGACCAGCCCAACTCATAACACCTTCTACACACCCAACGCTGCGCCCATTTTCTGCTGAATGTAGCTTTACTTTTTACCCCACCGAACCCGCTTACCCAGCGATAGTACTCGCGCGTGCTTGCCTCAACATTTTCAGATAGTTTTTTCTCAAACACCTCCCGAGGAGTAGGATCATCCTGCCGATTGTCCTTTGCAGTTAACCTTTGCAATCTTTGAACAAGGGAAGAGATACCTTCGTTCTGGCCCTCTTGCTCTATTATAGTTAGATAGTCCTCCTTAAGTTCCCCCGGAAGCTGAGAAGCAAACTTGAGATTGGCCTCACGACTGGTTTCTGGATATGCTTCAGATAAACTAGTGGGAGACCAATAATGCACACAGCTCATTGTGTAACGCCCAAAATCACCCGGAAATCCATAAAGTGAACTTTTAATGGATGATTGATACCCCTCACCAGCAAGCTCATCAATTTCTGCCTCAGATGGATTTTCTATTGGCCAATCACTTTTGTATGGCGGGCGACAGCTTGCGAGATTTATTTCCCCAGGAAGGCATCCTTTTGAACTGATATACTCCAATATTTCCCTTGCATAGTCTCGAAAGAGAAGATGAGGGACAGGCGTTTCACTTTTAAAAACTGCGTCATAAACTGAAGTTGATATATTTGATAATATCTTTTCATCTTCAACACTAAAGACAGCTCCGTATACAGCCGCATAAAGCCGTTCCTTAAGGTATAAATCGTCCACTTCAGTGAATTTTTCCAAGAGAGAAACAATTAGTTCAGGAGCTACAGAAAGCAATCGTGCCAAAGATTTTGTTGCATCATCTCGAACTTTCCGATTTGGAGTAGTTAAAAACCAACAAATTGCTACTTCAGCTAATTCAAGCCTCTTGATATCGACATTATCTACTTCCACCTCAAACGACCAATTGATCAAGCTTCGTAGCGGGGCTTCACTTTCCTCTTCGTCACCCACAGCTATATGTGTTGACCAAAACGAGTCTCTTTCTGGCATATTCCTATTTCGTAGGTCTTCATGCAAAAATTCCGCGTTCCAAGGATGTCCCGGCTCTGTCGCAAGGGATATTAAAATATCCAAGCTTGGCCAATAAGAACCAGAACGCGGGACTTCATTTAGAAGCTCCAAAGTCCTGTCTGAAAAAGCTTCTGGCGATCGCCATAAGATGCTTTTTGTAAATGTATTTTCAAGGAGCCAGAAATCCTCTGGCACAACCTCTCCACATACCAAATCAATGAACTCCGAACCACACCTCTCCGGTATACAAACCCCCAGTGCCTCGATTATTCCGGCGAATTCGTAGAAGTCCTTCGCCGTAAGCATATCCCCGATCGGCTGTTGCGGGTCAAACAGAGAGGCAACTTCATCTACAGGACAAGCATCAAGAATGCTCTTCGCGATTGCAAAATCGCTGAACCTCTCATAAGTAAAACGGACAATTTCTTCTCCTCGCGGGTTTTCCTGGGAGACATAAGAAATGTCCGTTGCCAGGACACCTTCCTCAATTAATAACTCAAACAAATTTGACCCATGATTTGGGTTAATGTCGTAACTAGTAACTAGTGTGCGAGCATCACGTACCGGTATTCCCGGCAAATTCTCTGGAAAAAGAATTTTTACGAGTGATGTAATAACTTGGGCAAGCACATCCTCTTGTTGGCGATATTGTTTCTTTCGATTTACAATTTTAGAGATGCTTTCTAAATAGTACTCGAAAAGTGAAATAATTCCATCAAGCCCCTTCGGGAAGGCGGTTTGATTGTTATTTCTGAGCGCCTGACAACATGTCTTCAGGAAGAGAGGATTAGTAAATTCGGGAAGCATAATCGGTACTGAAAGCAAAGAAATGCCGTTCTTTTCGAGATAAATTTTAGCTGCTTCCCGTTCATGCCCCCGAAAGCCAAAGTGTTGAAACTTTACCAAATAACTCTCTTCAAGCTCTTCAGGGATAAGGAATGGTTCATAGGTTTTTCGACAACTAAGCAAAACACTTATATGCTGATAATCTCTCAATTCATGTAGAAAGCCGGACAGCTGATCAAGCCATTCTTCCTTGTGCGGTCCTTCATTGATAGCATCGATCAAAATTAATGTTACTGAATCACAAGATTCCCCCAATGCATCTAACGCCCCTAATGTTTCACCATTAGATATGCTTGGCAGGTCGAGTGTCTTCCTAATAAAATCTATCGGGTTTCCGCCACCGTAATGCGCCCCCAATAGCAGGACGGTTGGAAGCTTCTCCTCTAGTCTCTTGAATGTAACATCGCACAAGAGATGAGACTTACCGATACCAGCTTCACCCAACATAAGCCCCGCTTGAACAGTGGCCAAGTTCAGGACTGCAGAACTAAAAAAATTCGATATAGAATTTATCTCATCACTCAACTCATACAACTTACGTGATAAGGGGATATATTTATCCTCATATTCTCCTTCTCTAGTTTTGTTATAAATATCATGATGACATTTGCTGCTAGTCTCACTTAGGGATACCAACAAATCCCGTAGGGTTGACGAATGCTCCAAAAAACGGCTTGTCGCCAGCACATCGTTCAACTCCAATTGAAAATTGGAAATTTTGTTCTGAAAATTTTTCCATAAAGGTTCCGTCAAATCAATTAAATCACTGCTAGCGACGTCCTTCTGGAAATCTTTATTTAGTCGCTCCCAACGATCATTTATTGAATTGACCTTTTCATTCCAGTTACCCGTTTGCCCGATCCCTGCTAAATATTCAGCTACAGGTAATTCGACATGAAATTCTGGAGTAAACCTATCTCCCAAAGATTTTCTCGATTTATCGGCTATTTTTTTTAATGTCTCTTGTCGTATAACGGCCTGATTAAACCAATATAAAGCCCGACCAGAGAATTTCGGATCATCGGTTTGCAACTGCATGCAAATTTCATGTTTACACCAATAGCAAAACTCAACCTCCATCCCCTTGTCTGAAGCAACCTTCTTCCATTTTTCTACATTAGAGCACCACTCATCCCACGCCGACTTTATTTTTCCCCCGCCCTTGCCCTTTTTTCGAGAATCCGTCCAATCACGCGGTAGACATACGTAGTATTTAGTAAGTTTAGGATGCTTCTCTAAAGCACTCTCAATAGAGTCCGAAATTTGTTGCCATTGAGAAGATTCTAGTGAATTGAGAAAATATTTAGCCTGCCATCCATGCTCTGAGCCGTCTGCCAACTTCCAATAGCACTCCACTCCCGCATCACCACCGGCTCCTCGCTTTCTAACAAAGTAGTCCGCATTAGTAGGAGGAGAGAGATGGGCCAGTTGACAGACCAATTCTTCGAAACCGTTTTCCTGGCTCCCCTCATAAGATCGAATTTGGGTAAAATCTAAATCCTGCAATCCATACTCTTTCTGCTTGTCCCCTCAACTCAAAAGAGACTTCGTTTACGGAAAGACATTAAATCACAACCTAGGCCTGCATCCAAATAGGCTTGTCCTAAAAAAGTGGTCAGGACCATATCTTTTAGCTTAGGCATTCAAGTGTAGCCTCTAACTCACTTCTAGAAATGGGTTTATAATAGGGCCATTCAAATAACGTTACTGAATTTGCTTCAAGCAACAACCGCTTACGATCATCCCTAGCCTTTGTCGCAATATACCCCTCTTCACCACCGTAAATCGAGACGGCACGAAAATGTTGTTCACCTTGATATTCGATTGCCAGATTTATCGATGGTATAAAGATATCTATAGATTGAAGCCCAAGAAAGCTTGGTCTCCATTGATGCACTGCATCTGGAAATTTCGAACGAACAAGATCAACAAGTGCTGTTTCAGAGGCCCAGCCACGACCAATTTCAGCAATTGACCTAGCTCTTCTAAAATTATTTTCTGCCGCTACAAAATCCGGTCGGAAAGCATCCATCAAGGAACTAAGTGAGCCAGCAGCAATATCGGGATGCCACACAAATATTCTTCCGCGTGGTTTAATAGGATGGCCATACTCTTGATATTTTTTATAGTAATATCGTCTAGTAGCCGACCAATCTCCGAGAGGTGGCGGATTACGCTTTACGACGTTAGGAACCTCTTCATACATTTCTATAGAACTGGACAAACCGGGAAAACCTTCGGGAAGTGGGCCTGTATCCGATAAGACATTGTCGATGCAGTCTATAAACTCATCATACTCCTCCACAAGGCGCTCGCGTATAGAGGAACTCGAAATATATTTATTCACTAGATAGCGAAGATCATTTGCTTTAGGCGTTTGATTCAGCAAATACCTTAAATATAAGACTTCATCAAAAAGTACATCACGTTCGCAAGAATCAATTTCTTCCAGTATTTTATCCGCCTCATTCAGGCTATCCTGTTGAGTTAATATAAGTATTCTATTAAATCGCTCATCCGGATCCCATGGGAGACTTCCAGGAATTGAAGGGATCTCAGGCAGTGTTATCGACGGATCAAGTTGACCTCGACGAAGGCTCCAATGAAAAAGTCGCGCGTTAGCGTTATCATCGCTCATTCGTCTCCAAGGTGAAGCGAGGTCATCCCAACCCGTTTTTTTAACAAACACCCCGTCGCTTGCAATGTACCCTTCAAACGAGCCGCGTTTAAATGGGGATGGTCCTAATCCATCAGCTCCCAGCGCTTCAATAAGGCGTTCAAAAAATTGCACCCTTTCAGGGTGCACACTGACTGACAAAAGAACATCACCATTTTTAGCTTTTTGCTGTGACACTTCATCGGCATGGCGAGTAAGAACAGCCGCCTTTTCTCGACGTAGAGATCCATTCTTCAGAAAATGGACCCTAAGAGTAAATTCTTTCGACAATTCAGGGTAGGATAATGGTACTGTAGGAGCCTTGCTACCCCGCGGTTTTGGCTTTGGTTCTGGCCCGAAGGCTTCTAAGACCTCTCTGTGAATATGATACAATGCAGTGAAATGTATAGCTGCATTACTTTCCTTAGGTCTTTGCTTGCTGAGTGTACTATAAAACTTGGCTCTGGCCCTCACGTCCTTCCTGAAAAATTCTCGATCCATTTTGTTTCGCAATGACAGCGAGTAAATCTCGAGCAAATCACGATACTTTTGCCGACCTTCCTCACCAGCAGAAGCTTTTGGTGCATCTGGCAACATGACTGTCTGCTCCTTCTAATAACTTGAGACTGAAATCAAGTTAGACTTGTCAATATCATCAAGAACCTTTTTCTCTGTGGAGAATTATATCTCTACAAAACTTATTACTGAGTAGTATTCAGACACTAGTCCTTAAATCAAGTAATCTATAGCAGCCTTCAGTATATCCCGGTCTTTAGACAGCCCCCAAAAGCTGTGCAAAACTTAGGGTTCCCCCCCTCAGCGCGCTTCAGGTAAAATAGACGGTCTCCCGAGGCTCGACTAAATGTCTGCGCCCGCCGTCGATTTTACCCTCCGCTTGCACACCCGGTTCTCGGCGAAGGCCAGGGGTTGCATCTGCAACCCACTCCCAAAGGAGGTCTTTAAATGGAACAAGGAACTTCAGAAATCAGAATATATGTGGCCTGTCTTGCCGCCTATAACAACGGCATCCTGCACGGCCGATGGATCGACGCCACCCAAGAGCCCGGGGATGTTTGGGCAGAGATCCGGGAGATGTTGAAAGCTTCCCCGATTGAGGAAGCGGAAGAGCACGCCATTCACGACCATGAAGGCTTTGAGGGTGCCCCGATTTCCGAATATCAGAGCATCGAAAGTATCTGTGAGATTGCCGCCTTTATTTCTGAACATGGCACCTTGGGCGGTAAGCTCATGGAATATTATAGCGACCTTTCAGACGCCCGGGACGCCCTCGAAAATTATTATGTCGGCTGTTATTCTAGTTTGTCAGATTTCGCCCAAGAGATCACCGAAGAGACAACCGAAATTCCGGACAGTCTCAAATCCTATATCGATTATGACCGCATGGCCCGTGATCTGGAAATCAATGATGTGCTAACCATTGAGACCGGCTTTGAACAAGTACATATCATTTGGAGCCACTGACATGACCGGAGCACAAAAAGCTGACACGGGATATAATGCCCATCATCCTTGGTACTATCTGCAGGGGGGCGCCATCCTTGGCCCCAAGAGTATCTCTCTTGCAGCCAAGGCAAGCAAGTCAGCGGGATATCTGGAAGCCGGCATTCAGGACGCCAGAGCCCAGCCGGAACCGCAACGATCCGAAGCCCTGCGCCGTCTTCAAACCAAAGTCCGCCACGCCATGAAACAGGACCTGAAAAGATACCGCGAACTGGCCCGGGAGCTGTGCGCAAAAAGAAGGAATGGACCCGATCAGAAAGCGCCCGTTTCCTGTGCTGACATTCACACCTCAATCGCCCTCAAGCACAATCACCTGTTCAACGACTTTTGCCACCTCCTGCTGATAGATGACCTGTTATCTGTTCAGCCGGACCTGTTCGGTTTTTCGAACTAGAAGAGTAAATACCCCCTTCCCATCGGCCCCGATTTTCGGGGCTATTTTTTTGTCCGGAGCTCTCTCGCGCGCCGGATCAAACTGCAACAGGTAAAGGCTCCCACCTGGTCCTGATCCTTTACCCGTTACTCCTTTAAAATCTGATTTTCAGAGGAACCTGGACAAGCTTCCCCAGCTTCCTCTTCAATCCGGCTTTTCCCCTAAAAGAGGGAAAAGCGAATACAGCCACACCCCATGCACCTCCGGATGAATACACTCCGGTGCTAAACAGATTCTAAGCATTTGGGATGCCTTCAACTTTTATGTATTCGCCTCCGGCTCTGCTGTATTCGCTTTATTTTCCGGGGTTTTCATAACGCCCTGATCCGGCATTTCTTTCCCGATCAAGACGCGAATACAAATCCTCCCTTTTTTGTATTCGCCTGATTTAGGGGTTATTTTGCGCCGATTTTTATCTCAGTCAGAAGGGATCTGGCGTCAGGGACTCGGCTTCCCCAAGGGAACAGTTTCCCCTCCATAGAAGGTCAAATTCCGTCATTTCGCCCTCTTCCAACTAAGCTATCGAAAAAAATTTGACCAGGTTCTCTATCTCCCGGAGACGACCGGCAAAACATTTTCGGGCCCTTTTGCCTCTCGCCAGATAAACTGCCTTTCTGGCTGGTAATAGTGAATCCAACCAGATCCTGGCAGCGAGAAGACTCTCACGACATACAGATACCTTTAACGACATTCCGGGAAACAGAGGCTGCAGAATAATCCGCTTCCACCCTTTTCCCGTTATTGATGGCGCTCTGGAATTTCGCCATTTGCAATAGAGAGTTATGACAGATCTCGGGACCTTCCATCCCCTTGACAGCCCCGTCATTCCTGTAAAGATATTTACTCGCAAGCAGTAAGGCGTGACCGGAAAAGCAATCATGGGGGCTTTACGATGGCCGGATATATCTCCTCCCTGGACGACAGGTTTCTCTCCTTCGAGAGGATTGCAAAACTGCTGATCCTGGAACGACCGGACCTCAAGAAAAAACAGGTGCTGGACAGCCTCAAGCATGCGCTGTTTGCAGGCGACTTTGAAAGCTCCGAAAACACCCCTGAAACTGACGGCATGGATCTCAACCAGCTCCGTATCCTCCACCCACAGCCGCTCGCCGAAATCTCCAACGATGAATTTGTCCCCACCGCCCGCCCCTGCAAATATTATGGCGTGGACCGCTACCAGGTTGCCCTGATCCTTTATCACAAGGAGGGCCTGCCGGAACCGCTGGACGATTGGGAAAGGTTTTTCGGACCGGCAGCTGATCCCTTTCATCGTCCTCTCATGTACCGGCATCTTTCCAACATACCGATCAAGTCATATCCCAAGAGCGGGCAGAAAATTCTCGGAAAGATATTCATCTCCAAATCCAGACTCCGGGACTGGATGCTGCTCAAGGGGTTTGCCCTTCCCTCGTTCCTGAATTCCTTCCCCACCGCCAGCGACAATCCCGAAGACGCCGCCGCTCCCGGCAAGGGCCGTCCCCGCAATCCCAGATGGGACGATATCAAGGATCTTGTGCAGCAAGTGGCCGACTCAAATCCCGACATGCTGCACAAAAATATCGCCCACCGGGTGCATAAAACCGTCCGACAAAAATACCCTCATGAAAAAATTCCCGCCGAGAATACGATCCTGCGCAAGGTGGGAACCTTGCTGAAGGATTAGGCCTTGGGCCTGAGCCGTTCCGTGCGACAAAAATGACGCTGAATTACACGTAATTTAACCCGTTTTACGCCTGCCTTCCGTCTGCTGGTCTGGAAACCTCACTCAAACACTGGAGGTTTCCATGAACAAGACAATCCCTGATCCTGCTTCCGAAGAAGGCGTTGCCGTTCCTGCGGCAGCAGATGACGCCTGGTTGGATGAACCAATCACCCCGATTGAAGCCGGATCTTTCCTCAAGGTCCCTTATTCCACTCTCAGTAAGTGGCGTCTCAACAATACGGGACCGGCCTATCTCAAGCTGGGCGGTCGCCTGGTTCGCTATCGGCGCCGGGATCTGATCGACTGGCTGAACAGCTGCGTTCAGTCCCCCTCAAACGAGACAGGGGAGAAGTGACATGGCCGAAAGAATGAAACTGATCGCCTTCCGGGCTCCCGTGTCGGTCCATGACCAAATTCGCACACGGGCGCAGAAGGAGTCCAAATCCCTGACCGCCGTCATCCGGGAGATGCTTCAGCGGAGCCTGGATGACCAGACCATCCGGAATGTGTTGCGGCAACAACAGCAGATGGAGCACCGCCTGAAAACCCTGGAGCAGGCGGCGCTGGAGAATAATGCGGCGCTCCGGGATTTAAAACAACCGGTGGACAGTCTGCATCAGATGTTCCGGCACCTGCTGGAGACCCTCACAGAGAAAAGCCAAAGGAGGTTGCCATGAGACTGAAACTTATCTCCCTGCTTTTGGCCGTTTTGGGATTTGCGGGAGCCTTTCTGATCTGGAAACTGTCTTTCGAGATCTACCCGCCCATGGCCTCTGACGGAGCCTATTATCCCTATGAAGTGCTCAAGCCCTGTCTCAGCGAACGGCTTCTCAGCCTGTTCGGTGACCAGAACGCCACGATGAACTGGCAGTCCTGCGCTCAAAGCCTCCAGCACTATGACCTTCTGGACGCCCTTAACTTCCGCCTTACCGCCTTCCTCTGGGTTCTGGGGTTTGGGTTGGTCTCTTTCCTGACGTTCGCCCTGTGCGTCCGCTGGGGAAGGTCCCGCTTTCGCATCCTGCGCGGTCCCCGGCTCTATAAAGGCCGGGAAGCTCTTCGCAAGCTTGGCAGAGCTTGCCGGAAGGAATGCCGCAGGTTCGGCACTGGTTTGGCTTTACTGCCGTCCGTCTCTCTGAGCCGGGACCGGGAGACCCTGCATCACCTGATCTGGGGCAGTGTCGGCGGCGGCAAGACCCAGACCATGTTGCGCTATATCCTGGAAGCCTATCGGCGGGGAGACGGCTTGCTGGTGCTGGACACCAAAGGCGACATGATGTCCCGCTTGCCTGGTTATCCCCTGCTGATTGCGCCCCATGACAAAAGGTCTCTGGTGTGGGATGTGGCTGCGGATTGCCGGACCCGACAAGACGCCCGGGAACTGGCGGCACGCTTTATCCCGGACAGTCATGACCAGATGTGGTCCAATGCAGCGAGAGAGATCTTTGTCGCTTGTCTGGTTTACCTGCAAGCCACCAAGAAACAGGACTGGACCTGGAAAGACCTGCACAGCGTGGTCACCCTGGACGTTTCTTCTCTGACGGAACTGGCAAGTCTCTATCATCCGGATGCGCTTCGCAACCTGTCCCCGCCGGACAGCCGGACCACCCAGAGCACATTGGCCACCTTTCAGGCCCATATGTCCGTTGTCGCCGTCTTTGCCGAAGCCTGGAGCTATGAAGACCGGGAACGCTTCTCCATCCGTCAGTGGCTGCATAATCCGCCCTCCTTCCGTCCCCTGATCCTGCAGCATGATCCCGCCTATCCGGATTTGTCCCGGATCTGGGTTGGCAGCATGGTGAGCTTCCTGGCTTCTGCTGTAGGCAGTCCCAGTCTGTATGAAAGCAAAGAACGGCGCATCTGGCTGTTTCTGGATGAGTTCCCGCAGCTGCATCCGATCCGGCACTTCAGTTCCCTGATTGAGCTGGGCCGGTCCAAAGGCGTGATTGCCGTCCTTGGCGTTCAGGACCTGGCCCAGCTCCGGGCCACCTATGGACGGGAACAGGCCGGGGCCTGGCCCGGCATGATCGGCACCAAGGTGATTACCCGGATCAATCTCAGCGAGAGCGCCCGGGAAGCCAGTCTTCTGATCGGGGAACAGGAAGTCGAGCGTTCGGTCAAGCAGGTCAGCAGATCCCGGGGCAATGTCAGTACCACCACTTCCATGCATAAGGAACGGCGACCTGTAATTACAGCTTCCGAGATTGCCGATGACCTTGGGCCGCAAAAGAAAGGGGTAAGAGTACTTCTGATGGGAATAGGACGGGATGTTTATGAGATCGATCTGCCTTATATCTCCCTGCCCGAACTACGACCTGGTACGGTGCCGGCGGAATGGACCTATAAAGGTCCCGAAAGGTTCAAGGCGGCCAATGACAACCTGAGGCCCATGCTAACGCCGGAGCAACTGGAACAGTTTTACGGACTTCACCAACCGCCGAGACCAATCAACGGCACCGAGGAAGAGGGTCGTTATTGTAACGGTTATGACGATGATGATGATGACGAGGAGCGGGACTGATGGTGGCGTCCCTCTCCGCCCGGGGTAATGCGGAAGCCGCCCTCTCCTACTACAGTCATCTGAGCAGCGATGGTCAGCACTCAGTGGCAGACCGAACGCAGGCCGATCAGGCAAAATATTATCTCAAAGGTCAGGAGCGGGAAGAAGCGCCCGCTCCAGGCCGCTGGGTTGGGCAGGGAGCAGAACGGCTCTCCCTGCCCCACGAGGTTCAGGAACGACACTTCAAGGCGGCTTTGCAAGGCATGGACCCGATGACCCGGGAACAGTTGGTCAAAGCAGGAGGTCATTCCAAATCCCACAGCGCGGGATGGGATATGACCTTCAGCGCTCCCAAGTCCGTCTCGGTTGTTTGGGCATTGTCCGGTCCTGAACAGAGGGAAAAGATAGAACAAGCCCAGCAACAAGCGTCAAAAGCCGCCTGCGCCTGGCTGGAAGAGAATGCGGCATTCGCCCGAAGGGGCAAAGGCGGAAAGGTCAGGGAGGCCACAGCGGGACTTCTCATTGCCCAGTTTGATCATGAAACCAGCCGGGATCTTGATCCCCAGCTTCACACCCACAGTTTTATCTTCAATATGGCTCCCCGCAAGGACGGCACCTGGGGCGCCATTGTCAGCCGGGAACTTTACCTTCATCAAATGGCCGCAGGCCGGGTCTATCGACAGCATCTTGAAGAGGAGATGCAGAAACTTGGGTATCAGACTGAAAAGGCCAAACACGGCTTCAGGCTTCCCATTGTGCCACGGCACATTGAAAGGGCCTTTTCCAAACGCCGACAGGCCATCGAAAAAGTGCAAAAGGAAAAAGGCTATCACACCATGGCTCAACTTGAGCAGGCCACCTTGAGAACCCGAAAGGCCAAGGAGCAGATGGGAAGAGCCAGTCTGTTTGCAGCATGGCAACAGGAAGCAAAGGAGATGGGCTTTGTACTGGAGGAGATCAAAGCGAGGGAAGGCGAACGGCAGGTTACTTCAAAACCACCTGCGTCCGCCGAGAAAAACCCGTCAACCTGTCCAGGGAGACAGGTGACAGGCAAACGCAATAACAAACAGTCTCCCGCCCCCGTCAGAGGTCAAAAGAGCTTGTCGGTTTCTTCGCCCGACAGACAAGAAAAAGACGAGGAAGCCGCAAAGATCGGTAAGCAGTTGGGGCTGGCGCTCCTGACCCTGAAACAGTCCGGCAATATGCAGGGTTTGAGGACCCGTCTCATCTCGAAAACTGGTGGCTTATCACTAGAATATGAGGAGAACGGCAAAGTGCAATCCAAGCGCCGGAATGATCAAGATAATGAGCCGGAAAATGAGAGTGAGTAATGCTTAGAATCCCGCTAACAAGGTTCGAACCCTTTTGGTTGTATCCAGAAGAAGAATACGAGGACTGGTTTCTCACGGATTACATATAGCTTTTATCATCGCACAATTTTCTGTGACTAGCGCGACCAATTACATTTCGAGAAGAAAATTGACTTTTTTGTGAAAAGTCTAACAATATTTGGGCTGAAATCGGCTTTATTTAGCTAATAGGGGGATTTATGAAAAAACTGATTATTTCTTGCGGCGTTATTCTTGTTTTACTTGCATCGTACTACTTCTGGGAAAGTGCTCAGTCTAATAAACGTGAGCAGGAAACCATTATTGCGCTGAAGACTAGCGTCGAAAATGGCGACCCTGTACTCCTACCGATTAGGATTACTGACGTAATGCGGTTGCAGCCCAAAGTAGCGCATGATCAGGAGGTACAGGAGTTACTGGCTAAAGCGATACAGAGTGTAGTAACCAATTATCAAGAAAATAACCAATCAGTTCTTATCAAAATTTTTGTCAATGACACTCTTAAAAATACTCCTAGCATTATAGAAATACCTGAGGCGCGCAAAGCGTTGGTAAAAGCCACAGAAGCCCATTTTAACTATATTCTCGATGAATATGGCGCTTTTGGTGTGGAAGGTGCCATTGAAGAACTACAAAATAAGCACCCTGACTATGCCAAACTCCCTGAAATTACCAACGTGATTGCGAAGGTCCGGAAGGAAGTAGCAGTTAAAGAAGAAGAGCTCAAACGTTCAGCCGTAGTTGTTTGGCAAAATTCTTGGAGCGAAAAATTGCCGGATGATTTTAAGGGCTCTCGTATTAAAGATTTGTTCGAACAGCTTGAACAAGCAACAATTTATGCACCGTTGAAAGATGAGTTTACAACCAACGAAAATTATAAAATTAAGTTGGAAGAATACTACTCTAACGCAAAAGTCGGATTTGCCACGATAGCTGATCAAATTCTGCTTACAGATACAAACTTAAGCAAAGACCAAGATAATTTCGGATATGATGCTGAGTTACAGCAGTTCTATTTCGACGCTTCAAAATTCACACTTGGCATTGTTGAAAAAGCTAATGCGGGAAAATATCAAGGAGAGAATGCATTCGGGGTTAAAAAAGACATTACTAAGATCAATTGGGAAGCATGGCAAACGCATTACGAGTGGGGAACTGTGCAATATGAGTGGGGTACGACAGATCGATTACCGGAAGGAAAATTTCCATCTTCTAAGCGAACTCTTTATGGTAATGCAGAAATAAAAGTGGAAATGATATACCGTGCGGATCCTGAAACTGCTCGGCAATTGAAAGATAAAATTGGAGCAGCATTCATCATTTCTCTGGTCCCCCCATACGCTAAGACAACGTATATGAGTAACGAGCCTACGCTATCATCCCCTGTTGAAGAACACTACACTATACATCGAATATATGCGCATCTAGATAAAGTGGTGTTGTATCGAACAGACACTATGGAGGTGCTATCCATAAGAGATTATGAATAAATTGTTGATCCAGACTAAACGCTGATTGAGCCATAACAAGCCGTTCTTCAAGTTCTTTTTTTTAGAACAAATTTGTAGGTTGAACCACTACAGCATTGCCAGAGGCCCAAACATCTAAATAAAAAGAGCCTCTGTGAGTAAGACCGGCAAGATTCACAGAGATTTCACATGTTAACCAATCAACTGGTCTGTTCCGCGATTTGAATTTCAATTAACTGACTTCCGTCAAAGAGACAGTTGATTCTATAGCTTCTTTCCATGTTCAAGGAGTTCTTAGCAGTAAAGGTGGAAATAACTCTTTCTCTACCAGACTTATGAGGCAAATAGGCTAAGTCCCATAGCTTGGAAAATTCAACCGTCGAAGGGTTTAATGCAGCCTTTTTTGCTACCTCTTCACATTGATTTACAGCACTCACTTTACCTAAAGGTTTTTTTGCCAGAAAAGTTGTGTCTACATCAGCATCACTAGGTCTAAACCAGACATTAAATGCATCAACGCCTGATCCACAAGTGACAAAGAAAACCGGATCCCCTGGCGAACTCTGCGAAGTCGATTTAGCTACCGTGTAAGGGTCAATTGACTCACAATTTTCGTTCTCGTGCGAGATTTTGTTTACGATATTTATGATGTCTTTTTTAAACTGCGAAGTTTCGCTATCCCAATAGAAATCCTCCTCCACATAAATCCTTCCACCATACTCATTGCTTTCTATTTCACGTAAAGCAGTATTGGGAACCCATCCTTTGACATGAGTTAACCAATCTGGTGTCACAATTTGCACCTCCGCCCATTCCTCCTGAACACACAAGCGTCTAACTGTTGTTGAAGAGTCAATTTGATGAAAATGATCTTTTCCAAGTATATTAGAGGCCTTAACATTTTTTATCTTTGAGGAATTCTGATCAGCGGAAGCATGCAGCAGATGCTCTCCTGTTACTGCTACCACATCACCCATGGCAATACCTCCTTGCCCACACGGTTCTGGGATTTTCACGTCCCTGATTGCGTTTTCCTTTATTGCACTGTCAGCCGTTTCTCGCGTTTGATCCAATTTAAAATCATCCAACGTCTGATCAGATCCCTTTCGTTCAAGGAGAGGACGCGAAAAAAACAAAAGAGCTATCGTTATGACTAAAGAAATACTTGCAGCTTTTCGGCTGGAAAATGGCGCAATAGGAAAAACCAAGCCAACGATGGAATAAAGTCCCCACAAAAATAATATAATAACAATATAGTCCGTCATTGGATTGCTCCCCATACTTATCTAATTCAGATAATTTTTTCGCTAACCCCAGCTTACTATTCGCTGTATTTTCTCAATCATTATACACTCAAAAGTTAAAACAAAAACCTTCTGAGGCAATGCTTTGCTTAGTAAACGCATAAGTTGAGGTGACGAGGCCAATAATGACAGACCCCCGCCTTTATTCGCTTGGGGGGATCGAACATAAGGCAGGGGCCGGCAGCTGTAGAAGCCGCAGCCCTAGATAACACAGATATTCGCAATAGCTCCAGTTAATTCCGACCTTGATCATATAACCGCTTTCCCGCTCGCAAACCTGACTTTCCCAGCCTCTCCAGCCCCTTTCCTTCCTTCTAATATTTATGATTGAATATATGATTCATTCTGCTACCTTAAGGGAGTCACCGCAAGGTGATGGCGTTTCAAACCGCCTCCAAAGTCGGCCCACTCCCGATAATGAGTGGAATTTATCCAGGGAAGTCGCTATAGACCCCCCTATGGTGACTGCTGTCCGGATATGAGATTCCCTCATGTCGGGGGTGGTGCTGGAATAAAATACTCTTCGGAGGAATACAGCCCACACTTCTTTGGAGTGGTTTGAAGCCCCCGGCGCCAGAGACGGTCTCTGGCGCCTCCTTAAGGAGGCTCGACCATGCTGGATTCTGACCCTTTCAATATTGATACCCTGTCCGCACTGCGCGAACTGACAGGAGATCCCCCTGCCGGACATTCAGGCAGACTGCCCCGGGCTCCCAGGAACCCGCCAGCCTACTCCACCCGGGAATTCAAAAGCTTTGAAGCGGCCTGTTACAAGAGCCTTTATCCCACAACCTCCCCGGCCCAGTTCCGCGACCGGCTGGCCAGCATTCTGGAGAAGCTGGGATTTTCGGCCTTTTCTCTGACAGCCTTATCTCCTAATCCCCGCCTTCTGCTTTCTAACCTGCCAGACGGCCTGCAGAGCGCTTATGAGAGGGGATACTATGAACGGGTGGATTATGCCATCACTTATGCCAACGGCTCACGACACCCCATGCTGCGGTCCCGGATTGAGGATTATATGGCCGCCGCTCCCTTGCAAAGCCGGGAGATGATCCGGAACCAGGATTTGTCCATCCTCTACAAGAGCCACGGCTTTTATGAGTTCTACCTGATCCCCATTATGGCGGGCCGGGAACGCTACCTGTTCAGTATCACCTCTCAGGATATCGCGCCGGACTTTCTTGCGAAGCTTCGCAAACACCCGGAAGCCATCCAGCTGGTGGCCGAGATTTCGGTGAGCTTTGGCGGGCGGAAGTTCCCGGAACATTTCCGGGCCATGGGACTGAACAAGGAGATAAAACTGACTGTGCAGCCGCTCACCATCCTCAGCCGGATGGCGGAGGATGACCTGAACATCCAGCGGATCGCCCAAACGACAGAGCGGAATGTGCACACCATTAACCAGCATCTCGCTGCGGCCCGCAAGGCGCTGAACACCAGAACCACCCATGGCGCGATCTACAGGGCCATAAAGGAAGGATTTCTCCCCTGTCCCTGCAAGGACTGCACCTATGAAGAAGACAGCCAAGACTCGGGCATGTTTCCGTGAGCAATCGCAGGATTCTGCAGTCAGGTTACAGAATCCTGCGGGGCAGATACAGATTCCTGCGATTTTCTGGATTTTTTTCGGAGCCTATAATTGATGACTTTAAACATCGCTGAACATCACTGCATTTCTTGGGAGATATCTGCATTGCTCTATGGTAGCGGAACCGCCTTGTGCGCCCCGGGCGCCCCCCTTGACGGAGCCTTTTTCGCGGCCTCTACTTGTCAGGTTATGAGCAAAAAACGTCTCTTCATCTCCTGCATCCCGTCCGCTCCGGCCAACGATAACCAGCCGGACGCACACAAACCCGATGCCCGGCTTATGGCCCTGGCCGAGCTTCTCGGTCGGCAGGCCGCCCGGGATATCTATGACAGCACGCGCCCCGCCGCCAATGACGTCAATTCGTCAGATGACCCATCCTGTGAGGAGACCGACCATGACCGCTAACACTTCCCTGTTCCCGGAACTCTCTGTTCCCAAAGTCGCCATCTATGCCCGCTACTCTTCTGATAACCAGAGAGCCGCTTCCATTGAAGACCAGATGCGCCTGTGCCGGGAAGCGGCGGAGCGGGAAGGCTGGAAGGTGGAAGCCTGTTATCAGGATAGTGCGGTAAGTGGAGCCAGCCTGATCCGACCCGGCATTCAAAAGCTCATGGAAGCGGCCATGGAAGGTAAGTTCAATATTTTGGTGGCAGAAGCCCTGGACCGGCTCAGCCGCGATCAGGAAGATATCGCCGGGCTCTATAAACGCCTGAGCTTTGCCGGGGTCCGCATCATCACTCTGAGCGAAGGCGAGATCAACAATCTGCACATTGGCTTGAAGGGCACCATGAACGCGCTGTTCCTCAAGGACCTTGCCGACAAGACCCGCAGGGGTCTCAGGGGACGCGTCGAACAGGGCAAGTCCGGTGGTGGCCTCACCTATGGCTATGATGTGATCAAAAAGTTCGACAAGAAGGGCGAGAAGCTCACCGGCGAACGCAAGGTCAACAAAAAGGAAGCGGAAGTGGTCATACGCATCATGACCGACTATGCCAACGGCATTCCCCCGCTCAAGATTGCCACAGCCCTCAATGAAGAGAAGGTGCCCTCGCCAAGCGGCAAGGGCTGGGGACAGAGCACCATTAATGGCAATGCCAAGCGCGGCACCGGCATCCTCAACAATGAACTCTATATCGGGCGCATGGTCTGGAACCGGCTCCGTTATGTCAAAGACCCGGACACGGGCAAACGGATTTCCCGGCTTAACCCGCCGGAGGAACATGTCATTCAGGAGGTCCCGGAGCTGCGTATTGTCGATGACGAACTCTGGCACAAGGTCAAGACCCGCCAGCAGGGACTGCGCCTGCACCAGAAGCCGCGCAAGCCCTATGCCTTCCGGGATGCACGGCGCCCAAAGCATCTGCTCTCCGGCCTGCTCAAATGCGGCCGCTGCAAGGGCATCTATATCGGGGCAAGCCAGGGCTACTTCGGCTGCAGCACCCGGCTCAATAAAGGCACCTGCGACAATCATCATTATGTGAAGTATTCACGACTGGAAGACGTGATCCTGGACGGCTTGCGCTGCAATTTGATGAAGCCGGAATATTTCAGGGGGTTCTGTGATGCCTTCACCAAAGAGATGAACCGGATCAAACAGCAGGAATCCTCTCAGCTCTCCGGACACCGGCGGGAACTGCATGCCTGCGGCAAATCCATTGCCCGCTTAATTGACGTGATCAAGAGGGGCCATGAAAGCGAAGCCATCATGGAAGAACTTGAGACCCCGGAAGCCCGCAAGAAAGACCTCAGCCGCCGGGTGAGCCAGGGCGAGCGTCCTGCCCCCTTGCTGCATCCCAAAATGGCGGACGTCTATCATGAGCGCCTGGACGCGCTCTATGATAATCTTCAGGACCCGAAGACCCAGATTCTGGCGGTCGAAGTCCTGCGCAGTCTCATCGATTATATCGAACTTCAGCCCATCGACGAAGTGCTCCATGCCCGCATTCACGGGGACTTTTCCAACTTGTACCAATTTATGCAAAAACAAAAAGTCCTTATCTCTCAAGGAGATAAGGACTTGTCGCTGGATTTGGTTGCGGGGGCAGGATTTAAACGGAAGTTGTAACTTCTCTAGCTATATTACCTTTTTCAACGATCTCCAGAATTCCTCGCTACAAAAGTCTTTGGCGTGCAAAGTCTCTTTGCCGGAAGTATCTTGAGTAGCGCAGGTTCGTTTATGCGCACCACGATTTATTTCCCCTATCTGATATAGTTAGGAGTATATTCAACATGTGATAGAGAGATTATTCAACTCTGATCCCATTGATTCATGACTTTATTTGGACTGGCTACTTTTTATCCGAAAAAGATTAAACGCAAATACTAAGTGCAGAATTGCCCAACAGATTATGTGCGTAAACCGTATAATCCTATATTGCCCCTCAATAGAGAAATTTTGAACAAGATATTCAAATTCCCCAATTCCGATCCACAAAACACTAACTGATTGCGATATAAATGCTACAACGAATAGCATCAATCCTACCATTCGCACAACGTTGTTGCGCGATATAAACTGAACAAAAAATTTCGGATAAATGGCGATTATTATTGTACTTACAATTAAGAAAACACCATAAAGTGTAAAAATTAATCCACTGTCTTGTAATACATTGAATAAAGAAAACGTCAAAACTTGAAGAACAAAAATCAAACAAATTTGTAACACACCATATAATATATTCTTCAAATTTCTGGACATCCTTTCTCCTCCATTATTAATCATTTGACACCGGTTGTGTAGCTTTACAAACATTAGTGGGACTTTCAACAGCCTGTTCGGCCAGTTCTAACAATAGTTCACTATTGTCGATAACATATGTCCCTGCATTAACTGCCCTTGAAACATTATTAATAGTATTGACAGTGCTTATTGGACCGACCACAGGTATCGACGCAGACATAGTGGTAACGGGAATTCTTACATCTACGTTCGAAATATTAATTCCTACCGTTGTTGTCCAAGAAGTTTCATTGCCAACGCAAATATTACTACATGAAAATTCGACCTGGAGAGTACCTGATAAATTCCCGACAACATCGAATGCATGTTCTGTAAAGAATCCTTTTGATGTTGGGTTTGGTGTGGGAGCAAAGAATGAGTTTTTGGTCCCCGGCAAAGCTGAGGGATCACCACCAGGTCGAATTTTAACGTTTGAAATATCTACGGCTGAAATTTCACCTGTTATACTATTTGTACAAGAAGAACTATTATCACCCTCAGAATCATTATTTCCTCTGTTCTTGTTTGAACCTGAGCCGGAACCTCCTCCGCCTGCCGGTCTTCCTGGCGTGTCAGCAAATCGATTTGCAAAAGGCGGAACAAAACTGTGGATCATCTCAAACAGCCATGGGTCCATGCCCCAATCGTGGAAAGATCCTGTTGTGCCAGTACAATCTGCCCACCCCTCATCTTCAGAACACAAACCCATCGGATCGCGATAATTCATTGGATCATTGCCCACATAGGCATACATGTTCATGCCGTCGACATATCCCAGGGGATCAGGACTGATGAAGCGGCCCGTCTGGGCGTTATAATAGCGGTTGCGGTAATAATACAGCCCGCTTTCCTGATCCACCCGCCGGGCGGTATATTTATAGGGACTTTCGGCTTCCGACGCCCCTTCGCCGAAGGGACCATAGGTGAACTTGTCCACCACATCGCCGTTGTTGTCCGACACCGCCACCACAGAGCCGGAAGCGTTTTTATGCACATAACTCTTGTTGTCCGAGGAATCGACAATGGCGACCAGATCATCGATGCCAAGACCATAAACATAACGGCGCATGAGGTTACCGGTATCGCCATCATAGTCAGCCATCACCTGGCTGCCGGACCAGAGAAACTCCGTATTGATCCCGCCGGCGGTTTTCTCGCTACGTCGTCCCAAAGGATCATAGGCATAAGTGCCCACCGTCACGCCGCCGGATTTGGCCTCGGTCATCTGCCCGGCCGCATTAAACACGAAGGTCTGGACGCCGTCCTGGGTCAGGTTGCCATTGGCGTCATGGCCCTGAGTGGTGCCGGCGATGGAGGTATATTGGTTCAGGCCATTGCTTGAATAGCTGAGGGTTTCACTTTCCAGGAAACTGGGAATCCAGCGGAAGTCAGGGTTGCTGATGGACTGATTGGTGATCTGCCCGGTATCATTTCGGGTATAGGTCCAGACACTGTCGTCCGTTGTCCCGGTGAAGTTCTGGGTGATGGTTTCCACATACCCCACATCATCATAGGTGTAACTTTCCGTTGTGCCGTTGCCAAAGGTGATGGAGGTTACCCGGGAACCGCTGTCATAGGCATAATCCGCAAGGGTCGTTGAACCGGATTCCTTGATGGTGTCGAGCCGCCCCGCATCATCAACCGCATAACGCAGCCAGTAGTCGCTTTCACCTCCCGGGAAGTTATATTTCACATCCCAGGTGCCGGCGGCGTCATCATAGACATAGTCCATCTGGCGGCCAAGACTGCCCACCTCCTGGGTGACACGGCCCAGGGCGTCATAGGTGCTGGTGACCGTCTGTGCACCGAGATAGGCGGTCGTCACCTGCCCCATGATGTCATAGTCGTAGGAATAGGTCCCCACGCCGGGCACCGTGCGGCTGTCCAGACGCCCAAGCGCATCATAGCTCATGGTGATGGTATCGCCCTTGCGGGTGGTCACGCTGGTCGGCCGGCCCAGATCATCAAAGGCATTGACGGTGGAGCTGACGCTCAGCGGATAATTGGTCGCCACCCGACGATCAAAGCCGTCATAGCTATAGCTGGTGATATTGTTCTTGCCGTCTTTCAGGGTCGCAATGGTGCCGTTGTCATTATAGGTGATATAGTCATGGCTTTCGTCAGCTGTGCCTTCGCCACGCACCATTTCTATTTTGCGGCCCGCTTCATCATAGAGGGTCTTGACGGTTCTAGTGTCCGGGTCGGTCACCGTCACCGTGCGGTTCACATCATCATAGGTAATGGAGGTGGTGTTGCTGCCATTGTCGGTGATGGAGATCACCCGGTTGTCATCATCATAGGCCCGGGTGGTGATATGCCAGACGCTGTTAATCAATTGTTTGCTTTGCTCCAGCCGGCCGGCATCGTCATAGACATAGGCCGCCTGTTGGCTGAGCGGACCAGTCATGCCGGTCTGACGGCGCAGGTAATCGTAGCTGAATGTGGTCACCTTGTTGCGGTGATCGGTTACAGTGGTCAGGTCACCGACTGCGTTGTAGCCATACGTCGTGTTGATGTTGAGACCGCCGTCATCGGCTTCGCTCTTGGTCACTTCCCCTTTGGCATTATAGGTAAAGCGGGTCACCGTGCCGTCTGGCGCCGTTATGGTCAGCGGCTGTCCGTTGGCATTATAGCTATAGCTGGTCACCGGGTTCTGATTGGCGCCGCCATTGACGGAAACGGCGGGCCGGGTCACAGAAGACAACAGGCCAGTGGTCGTCTCATAGGCAAAGGTGGTGACATTACTGCCGGGATCCGTCACCGTGCTGAGCTGACGGAATTTGGCCGCCCCTTCATAGGTATAGCTGCTGGTCTCACTGCTCAGGCCCGAGGCCGGTTTGGGATTCACCGTGACAGAGCTCACATTGTGATAGCGGTCATATTCATAGTCGGCCGAGTTTCCTTCGGGTGCTTCGACATTGACAGTGCGCCCAAGCCGATCGAGCGTGGTGACCGTAACATCGCCTGTGCCGTTGATGGTCTTGACCCAGCGGCCGTAGGGATCGCGAATGGTCACAACCGAGGCCCCACTGGGATCCACCAGTTCGGTACGCCAGTTGTTTTCATAGACGTAGGTTGTGCCCCGCTCCGGTGTGGTGATCGCCGTCGCCTGTTTCAGGGCATTATGGGTATAGGTGACGGAATTGGTGACTTCCGGGGTGGAGATCGTGTTCAGAGCAATCCCGGAATAGGTATAGTCCACCAGAGAAGTGCTCGCCCCGCCGATGATCTCATAGAGATCGGCTGAAACCAGGTCTGCCCCCGTATATCCATATTCTACATAGCGGCCGGTATTATCCTCCACCTTGGTCATTCGACCTTCACTATCAATATCTATGGTCAGGGTTCGGCCCAGGCCATTAGAGGCCACAATCTGGGTAGCGGACGGATAAGTCAGGGTCAATGCCATCCCGGCAGGCCAACTTTGGGTGCCGAGGCGAAACTCCCGCGCTGTGGAATCGGTCGCGGCAAAGGCCATTTCCACCCCTGATTTGGCCGTATAAGTCGCTGTTGTCGACGCGCCGGAGCCACTGAAAGTAAGCGAAGAGGAAAGCCCTGCCGGCGTACTCCAGCTGCCGTCAGCAAGACGGACAAACTCGGCCACATTATGGGCCTGGCGGAGTTTAAAAACATTGTTGTAGAGACCCTTGTGCAGCCAGTTCTGGATGATGCTGTTAACCAGTACTCGCTCGATAGAGTTTCCTGATTTCAGAACCTCCCGGCCCACATAAAGCGCCACCATGGCCCGCGCGGCCTCAACAGCATGACGACGTCCCAGCGCCAGTGTGCCATCACTGCTCAGTTCACCGGTCACCGCATAGTTATGGGTCCAGCCTCCCTTGGTCCCGTCGTTGGCGTCAGCCCGGAAAGACCGGGTGAACGGCAAGGAGAAGGGGAAGGCGCCGTTCCCGGTCACCAGATCCGTTGAACTGCTGCGTGCCGCCGCATTGGCCGGGTTGACCTGACTGTTGCTGCCGGCGCTACTGCCGGTGACGCCCGTGGTCTTCGCAACGAACTCCGGCTCCACATCCCCTTGCTCAATATAGCCTTTCAGGTGACTATTGGGTGTGGACACCCCATCATCCATATTGTGGCCGATGGCGTCATCACTATCGATGTAAATATAAGCCATACCGGTGAAATCACCTTTCACCAAGCTACCGTCATCCGGCAGGATAATCCGCCGGCTGCCGCTCAAGAAACTGGTGATATCGGCAATTTCTGCGCTCGAATAATTAGAGATATAGCTTTGAACTGTCGACCAGTTTCCACTGGTCACATCATAAAAGCGTACGCTGTCATCATTAGCTTCTGAAAACAGTGTTGTCGTTCCGACAGAGTCCGGCGCTGTTGCAGTAGAATCCGCCACCTGGTCCAATGTCGCCCCTTCCAGCATGGCCAGAGCGGAGGTTACGGTTTGCAAAGCAGCCGTGCGATTTGCCGCCACATGGGTCGGATCAGTCACGGAGATCTGGGAGCGGATATCCATCACCGGCTGGATCAGGCCCGCCGTATCATTTTCGCTGGAGACCAGACCCACATGGTCATGGACCACGGAATAAAGATCATTCACCCCATCATTGAGCGTCATCAGGTAGGACGCCTGCGCCATCCAGCTGGCGGCGATGGAGGTCAAAGACATCGCATTTTCTTTTTCCGCCACTTCGGGCCAGAAGGGAGGCGTCAGGCTCTGCCAATCCAGATTTTGATATCTGCCCTGAAGGCCCATCCCGATGTATCCAAATCCGAGAACCAGACCTGCTTCTGCATCTGCCCCAACCAAGGGATTGAGGGTTTCCGTATGGTTGCCAAATGAATTCCCTCCCTCAGCGTAAGGATGGTCAATGCTCACAAGTAAAGCGGTAGATGTTTGATATGTGAAGGCAACCCTCGAATGAATGCCTATGCGAAAAGAGATGACTGGCTCTCCGGCGATTTCCCGCTTCTCAAACCACATGCGTTTACCATACAGATCGTCGGCATATAGAGGAATATCCACATTGTTATAGGAGATGGTGACTTTTGTTCGGTGCTGATCCGGAATATCGCCTGTCCAGGTATCCGGATTACTGGAAACCGTGTGGCCCAGTTGAGCTTCTGTCTGCCGCAAGCCACCGGATGGAATGGTGACAGGCTCAATTTCATAACCGCCGGCAATATCGGTCACGGACAGGTCATGATTGGCTTCTGATTGCATGTTAGCAACAAGTGTGTCGGCGTAGGAGGCCAGATCCGTCTCGATCTGCGCAGAGTCTGCTGTCTCCGCATAGCTGTAGGCCGTAGCCCCGGAGCCAACCGTGTTCGCCGATACATCAGCATTTGTCCAGAAGGTTGACCCGTTATACCCCATCTGGGAAGACAGGGTCCAGCCACTGATGCGGGTCTGGGTCTTGATGGATGGATCGAAATAATAATATCCATCATCAATATAGACTTCCACCCAGACATGAACAAATTCAACATCGCTGCTTGCTGTAGAAGACGACAAGGAGGAACAACTTGTTGTTCCATTGACGGACATGCCGAAGCCACCAGCCCGCAACAGTTCGCAGGCAGAACGATCACTGGTCGTACCAAACAAGTTACTGAACTGTGCACCAGATAAGGTGGCAGTCCCGAACCGATACTGTGCGGTATACCCTGCGGCTCTCAACATCTCCACCAATAGATGCGCCTGGTCGAAGGCTGTGCCTTTGCCATCAATAACGGCACCCAACGCGCCATTTTTCAAGCCATAAAGGGGTAGCGTTTCAACATTGTCATAAACGTATTCAAAAATAAGATCCGGGTCATTTTTGAGGGAGGCGGCCAGATCAACAATTTCCTGATGCGTGTCATTCACCACCGAGTAAGAATGAGCTGTGGCTGAACCCAGCTCGGTAATGGCATCGGAGGGAGATATGCCGGAGCCCTTGAGAATTTTCACAGTGGGAGGATTGGCCGCATGGACATATGAACTTCCTCCTATGGCGATCAATGCCAGGAAAGACAGAAATTCAAAAACCTTTAAACAAAAACGCACCACTTTTATTCCCCCTTTTTGCCTTCATCTGTGGCTATATCAACAACAACCTGGGTGACTCCACCCTCATATTCAATCAAGAGGTCCACCTCCCCCGCCAGTCACTGTCAAAGTGACTGTACCCGTGTCCGTTCCCCCGAACCCGTCAGAAATGGTATAGGTGAATGTTCTTGTACCGGTCGGACCTGCACTGCAATCCAGAGACGTCGAACTATAAATCGTGCAATAGTCGGCGCTGACCGACGTAACCGTCAAACTGTCTCCATTGGCATCTGTGTCATTGCTCACAACATTGACCGTAACCTGCGATGCCTGAATTGCGGTAACACTGTCATTGTTGGCCACCGGCGCCACATTATCGTCATTGGTGATTGTCCCCACACCCTGACTGTCAGAGATGGTCGCTCCATTGGTGGCGGAACTGAGATTCACATAGAGTGTCTCGCTATGCTCATTGATGGACTCCTGAGTTGTAATGACTGAAACAGTCTTACTCGTTTGTCCAGCCGTGAACGACAGCGTTCCGCTCGTGTAAGTAAAATCCGTATATATTGCCGAGCCATAAGCCGTCGCGTAATTCACATTGTGGCTAAGCGCTGTCGAACCGGATTTGGTCACCGTGAAGGTCAGTGTACCGCCTTCCAAAACCGTCGCGTTGCTAATGGAAAAACTGGGTGCAGTATCATCATTAGTGATCGATGCAGAATCATTTATTTCCGACCTTGTTGCCCTCACAGGATTTGTAAGTGTCAAAACAACGGTCTCACTAGCTTCATAAACACTGTCTTCCGCGGTCGCCACCGTAATGGTGCCGGACGTCTGGCCCTCAGGAATCACAAGGGTACCGGACGTGGCTGTAAATTCATCTGCAGACGCTGTCCCCGCCGCCACTTCATAATCCACCTTCACATCCACCGTTGTCGCCTCAGATAGGACGATCTCATAACTCAGATCCTCACCCTCCAAAGCATTGTGAGGCGTGATACTCAATCCCGGGACGACGGGTGTATAAGTGATGTCTGTGACCCGGACCGATGGCCTGTAAAAATAGGTCGTATATCTGTTTTGCTCACTTTCGCCATAATAGACGAAAAAACGGGCGTACATATTGTCTGTCGCCCGGTCTTCATACCAGCGAAAACTAGAAACATTTCTTACTTTTTCGCCGCTATCAACGTCAAATATCCCCCCCCATTCGGAATAACTTTGCGCCAAGGGATAGCCCTCCGGAAGCACATAAGCGACAATCTTGTACCATTTGTCTTCTTCCAGATCGGCGCTTTGAACTGAGGGAGTTAAAATTACAAAATAGGGATTATTGTGGACATTCGTATTTGTAGCGTATTTAACGACGCCAGCGGTTCTGGTTCCCAAATAAATGCTTTGATAGGCTTGATCGTATTTTTTAAAGTAGATCGTAAATTCGTATCCCTTGGTCGGATCAATGGTGAAATTGTTCGTTTTACTTGCCCCACCCCCATTGGCATCACTCTCCGTCTGACCAGCCTCCATTGCTGTAATCGTTGACGTGTTTCCAGGACCATTCACACGTGTCCATCGTGCTTCATTGGAAAAAGATACACTGGCTCCCCAGTCTGAAACAACCGCAGCACCGGCAGGAGCAGAATCTACAGGCCAGTTCGTCAGAGAAATCAGATTTGGACCTACAGCACGGGAGGGGATCTTGTCGGTGAGTATGGTCTGGGTTCTGTTGCCCGCCGCGTCATACTGATATTCGATCTGATCACCCACTTGAGTGACCACCTTCTTCAGACGCCCGAGATCGTCATACTCAAAGGTCTGAGAAAATGCCAGACTGACAAATGTAAATACAGTGAGGGCAAGCCCCCCACACATGGCTCGCGAGATATTCATAGATTCCCCCAAAGGTATCCGTAGAAGAAATTGTATATTTTTTATAGTTAAAGCCTACGATAGATATTAACTATGTCAATGATTATTTTTACATGCATATTTGTCTGGTTATTTTTGACTACATTCACTTTCACGTGAAAACTCCGCCCTCCAAGCATATACCCAAAAAGGTTCTTTGCGATTTCCAGTCAAACGCACAATGGCTCTTTTCTGCAGAAAACCCCCTTTTTGTGATTTGACCCTAGCAATCAGAGTATAGACTCGGCCGGAATGGGATATACTATTTTGCACAACAGAGTTTGTAGCTTCCGACACCAAACCGCCGCTGCTCGTTCCACTAATTTCCATCCAGTTTCGCCCTCCCCATCTTTTTTTATCAGCCCACTGAAGAAGTTCTTTGATTTCCTCTGTCGCCGCCAAATGGTCCACGCCAATCACACCCGTATAAACGGTGAAAAAGGGTGCGGCACAGTGATAGATGTTTTCCGGAATATCGGCTTTCTGCAAGAGATCAGAAACCACGCGAAAAACTTTTTCCGGACTATTTTCTCGCAGTTCCGCAATATGAGCCGCCATATCCAGTGCCTCATCCTCTTCCATGCCCCGATAGGCCAGAGCCGCGGAAATCAACAAGGGATCTGCCGAATTGAGATCAATCTTTCCCCGCTCCGGTTCGATGGCTACCTCGATAGTGTAACCTTCAAAATTAACCGTTGTCGTCCCCACAACCGGCTTGATCTCTCGTCCTTCGGAAGGAGAAGATAACCGTCGGATCACCTCATAGAGTGCAGCTTCAGACGCCGCATTGGCCTTCTCCTGCTCAATCATGTTTTTCGCGAGATGACTGTTGACCCGGGCCAGAGCAAGCACCGTCATGGCAATGAGGGACAAAACCAACACCCCCCACAACACACTGATCAGAGCAATTCCCTGATCTGAAGATTTGTTAGTTCGCTTGAGCGTCATCTTTGATTTCAAATGCCGATGTCGGGAAAGGTGTCAGACGTTCGAATTCCTGTTTGAGATTTTCGAGGGATTCTCGCACGTCCCCAGAGTTTTCCAATACTCTCGGCGTAATCAACACGATCAACTCCGTCCTGCGAGTGACGGTAGAATTGGTGCTAAAGGCTGCGCCCAACAGAGGAATATCCTTGAGCAGGGGAAGCCCCGACTTGCTATCGGTTATGTTTTCCCGGATCAATCCGCCAAGGGCCACCGTTTCCCCGTTCTGTATGGCGATGCTGCTTTCGATTTTGCGCTGCTGAATGGTCGGTGAATCAATGCCGGAGGAAATCGTCTCCGCTACATCACTGACTTCCTGAGAAACGTCCAGCAATACCAACCCGCCCTTGTTGATATGAGGGGTGATATTGAGGATCACACCGGTATCGCGGAACTCAATGGTATTCACGATTGGCGCATTGCTATCGGTGGAACTCTGGGAGGACTGTTTGGCGACGGGGACCTGGTCCCCGATCTGAAGGTTAGCGGTCTGGTTGTTCAGCACCATAAGCTTCGGAGAGGAGATCACTTTCACATCGGTAACCGATGAGATGGCATTCAATACTGCCCTGTTGGAGTTGGATCCGGTATAGACATAGGAAAAGCCGGGAAAGGAAGAAGCCACTCCGCCACTGCTGCTGTCCGAAAAGGTAAAACTATTAGAGCCGGTCTCCAGGAACCAATTCACCCCATATTGCAAATTATCATTGAGCGTCACTTCCGCAAGCGTCGCTTCAATCATGACCTGACGGGGCACAATATCCATCTGTTTGATGGCCTTGACAATTACCCCGTATTCTTCCGGTGTGGCCAGGATAAGAAGAGAATTATCATCCACATTCGGCACAATCTTCAATCGACCTTCGCTGAAAAAACTACCGCTCTCACCAGGTGAAGGCTGGAAAGAAGGTCTCCTTATCCCTGCAGCCGGCGCAGGTGTCCCAAGTTCTTCTTTGGTTTCTCCGCCCTTCGTATCCCCGAGAATCTGGCTCAGCGCCGAAGCAATACCTTCCACCTTGCCATGCTCGACATGATAAACATAAATCTGTCTGCCCGAAGTCTGTCCGCCGGTATCCAGCCTGGCAATCCACTCCTCTGCCCTGCGCAAATAGTCCTTGCTGTGAGAAATGGCCAGTAGAGAGTTTAACCTTGGCATGGGGATAAACTTGATCATGCCGCTCACCGGGGTCTCGGCATCATTGAAAATAACTGAAAGCTCCTCTTTGACAGTCTTGGCATCCACTTGCTGCAGCGAAAATAGCGCGAATGACATGCCTTGCAGCCAATCCACGTCAAAGGTACGGATCAGTTCCTGCAAGGTGGCCAGTTCTTTAGCCGTGCCGGCTAACAACAACAGGTTCCGGCTATTGTCGATGGAAAGAATGGATCCTTGTGGCGCAAAAGACTGTAAGAGTTTGGCCATCTCGCTGGGCGTGGTGTAATCGAGGGAGACCGCCTGGACGCCGAAGCCCGGCAGGTTGACGCTGGGCGGCACCGGCCGACGAATACTGGTTACCCGGCGCGGCGCATCCTTCAGTGGAATGATATGAAAGACACCTTCGCTCTTGATCATCGCCACATTGACCAGACGCAGCGCTTCTTCCAAAGCCATAAGGACTTCGGTTTTCCCGAGAGACCGGTTGGACTGCAGGGTGATTTTCCCTTTGACGGCCGGATCAAGCACATAATGCAGGGACAGCATATCGGAGAGCACAGCATCGACAACTGCTCTCACGTCACTTTCCAGAAAGTTCAGATCAATAGTGCCATCTTCACTCTTGGTAACCGACGGTAGTCCGCCAGGTCGGGCCGGCGCCATAAACTCGCCGGTGCCATAGATATATTCGGCGGCAGAATGTTTACCCTGGGTGACGTTACCGGCATCCGAGGCTTCTTCCTTCAGCAGGATATAGGGACTGCTTTCCCCGGCGGTGCTGGTCTGCTGCAGCGTAGGCGGCTCGTTTTGGCCTTGATCCGCACATGAGTTTAACAGTAGCACAAGTCCGAGAAGACAACCGCTCCTCAGAAGTTGAACTGGAAATCTGAACTGTAAATACACGTCCCCCAACCTTTTTAGTTTTTCTTGATCAATGGCAGCGTTTCCCGCCGACCGTCTCTGGAAACCACAACCTCGGTTTTTCGGATTTCCTCAACCGTCCATCCCTCAAACTCATCCCCCAGCCTCAGCTTGTAGTTTTTACCATTTCGCCGGCCACGCACATAGGCCAGGCTCTCCCCGGAAGATATGTAAACGATGCCTGTTAACAGATAGTCCGTCAAGTTGCTTCTCACAACCTGCGGCCGGGCTTGAACCGGTTCCGGTTTGGTGATCTCCACTGGTTTTCGGGTGGCATGAAACAATGGCTTTTCCGAAAGCAGGGCATAGTCGGCGCTGGTTTTGTTGAGGACAGCTCCCGGAGCCTCAGCCTCCAGGCTAAAACTGTCTCGCACAGGCACCGGCATAACATCGGTTTTATATAGAAACACGAGCCCCAGCGCTCCAGCCAAAAGAACAAGATTGGCCCCCATCAGGCCGGTCAGAAGCGGGGAGAATCTCATGGCTGCGCCTCCTCCAGGGTGCTCATGAGAGCATAGCCATAAAGATCCCAGCGGATTACAACCTCAGGCGGGCGATTATTGTTTTGCCGTTCACTGGTTCGCATGGAGATATTGTCCGCAAGCACGAGCTTCTGATGACGGTCAAGCCCTTCGAGAAACTGAACCAGTGACTTCATATCTGTCCGAAGCGACATCCGGACGCCAATCTTCCGAAACGGACCCTCCTGAAGAGGAGGCAGTGTTTGCATACTTTCAATGCGACCGCCACTTCTGCCAATCATTTGCCTGATGTCATTCTGCAGACTGGCGCTAGCCGCCGTCAGGCTGGTCGCCTCATAGGCAATGCCAGGCAGGGGAGCCGCTTCAATCTCTACGAGACGCTCCCTGTAGGCCTCTTCTCGACCGAGAATATTTTGATAGCGGGCGATCCGGTCTTCCAGAGTGCTGACACTGTCCCGTTTTTGTCCAAACAGATCAGACAAGGGGAGCAAAATGCCAAATACAACGGCAAACAGCAATACCATCAGAATGGTAGCTGCCAGCGCCTTGCGATAAAGAGGGCCAACCGTGCTCATTACTCAGCCTCTCCCCTCTTCGCGCTGGCTTGCATCTGTTGATCATCCTCCTGGTCCTCAGGTTTCAGCTCCAGGGAAAGGGTAAACCGTTCCGAATTTTCGCCTGGCTGAATAACCGTCGAGCTATTGGACACCCTTTTGAAAAAGCCGTCCCGATCCAGTCCCGCTGCAAGTTGTGAAGCGTTGGGTGTCTTGCCGCTTATGGTCAACCGATCCCCACTCTTGTTCAGCTCCGTGATCCAGCTGTCCTCAGGAACTGCTCTTGTCAGGATGGTGAGAATCTCGGACAGTCTCACTTCCTCGATTTTTTCCTGATAGAGACGGCGTTGCTGTTGTTCCGCAACTATTTTGGCACTGATTTTTTCTATCCCTTTGACCTCTCGGGACAACTCAACAGCCTGTTCCCGCAGCCAGGTTTCCCGAGCGGATAATTTATAAGAGTAGACTCCGAGCCAAACGGGCAGGAGGAGACATAAACAAACGGCCAGAGCAAAGACCGGCTTGCGCTCTTCCGGCGCGATAAACCCAGTACGATCCAGAAAAGTAAAACACCGGGCCGCACTTTTTTCCTGTTGCTTTTCGGAAACGTAAATCTTCTTGAGTGTGATCTTCTGAGCCTCAAGACGCTGCGAAAGCTCTTCCGCCAGTGTCTTGCGCACCAGAGCGGCCTCAATCGTCACTTCTTTTTTATCCTTCCCCGGTCCCGCCACACAGTCGAATAAGACTTTGTCCTCCGATAAGGGAAAATAGCGATCAAACTGCAGCGATATGATCTGGCGAAAGTTATTCCGGGCCGTCTCCGGCAGCCGGATCAGGCGGGAGAGGATCATGTCCGGTAAAAGCTCTACCTCAAGGGTCTTAGAGGAAAATCCTTTTCTTTCGGCCTGATCAAAAACTTCTTCTAGATCCTGGCGCAAGTTTCCAGATCTGGCATGGGAAATTTTCTCTTCAGTACCTTCTCCGTCCACAAACTGCAATTCAAGTTGCGCTTTAGACAGGCAAAGGCGACCGATCTTCTCATCAGGGAAAAAAGCAGACTTTACCCTGTCCGGGACCATGCCGGTCAGTTCCCCGATCCACCAGGTCCAAAAGTATCTAAGATAGTTGCTCAGTATTTTAAATCTCTTCCCCATATCCCCGCCTTAAATACACTTGCGACTGACCGGATCAAACCGGCAGTCGACATTTTGAGTTACCTGCAACGGCACAATCAAGGTCGGCCAATCAATTTGCCCGTGCTGCTGTGTTTTCTGGGTCTCGTTTGTTTTCAAAGCCCTCTTTAGTTTCAATGAAAGTCGAAATGCTTGTGGCAATTCCCGCCCTTTCTCCCAATGCGACACCCAGGTACCCGTCTGCCCGTGCAATCCTATGGAAAAGTAAGAAAACTCCATCGCTTCAATATTTTCCATCAGGACAAATTTTTCTTCATCCTTCGGCTCAGCCTTTCCAACAGAACTGAGTGTCAATGTCAGTTTATCCGAACCGTCTCCGCTCGCACGTTGCAGAACCACTTTGTGGAGACCGTTCTCCCTGCCCTGGCGCGTTACCGGAGCCAAAAAATCCACACGATCCAGACCGCCCTGAAACATAGTCGGATCGGGATAAGCCTGACTGATCAGGCCCCGTAACAGGTCTTGCACCTGCACCACATCATCGGTCCAGGAGGAAAGGTCTGTGGTCCGCGCAAACACCCGGTTGGCATAACTGAACCCGACATAAAGTAGCGCCAGGACAAAGCCCAGCAAAACAAAGGAGACCAGAACCTCAACCAGGGTGAAGCCATCCTCTCCGCCTTGATGATCCTGCTCCGCAACGGATCCGCGGTTAAACCGCCGAATTATTTGCAGACAACGGGACATCAGTTTTGCACCTCCGGCCGTAATGTGGCAAGGCGGATTTCCTGCCCCGCTTCTCCCCAGGACACTGTGACGGTCACCTGCGCCAGACGTACCGGATTACGCCGCTCGCGCGGCTCTTTCACCGGCAAGGCCTGCCATTCCAGTTCCCAGTGATAATTCCCTTCCTGGCCTTCTGTGCTCCGACCAATGGTCATTGCATCCGCAAGCTTGCTTTTTGCCAGCAGCAGGGCGGTCTGCTCCTTTTGGGCCCTGTCCGAACGCAACCCACCCATGGCAACCATCTGATAGACAACGCCAAGCGCGGAGGCCAAAATGACAAAGGCCACCAAGACTTCCAAAACTGTAAAGCCGCTCTCGTTACTATCCATCATTCACTCAATAATGATCTTGCCGGTTATCCAGTCGGACCGGATGGTTTTAGTCCGCTCCCCCAGCTGCAGCACCAAGGTAAATCCATTACTTTTTCCATCCGGAAAGAAGCTTGCCAAATTTTCCTCGCTGTTCTCCCCTTCGAGAATAATCCTTCCCTCTTGTGGCATACTCTGCTCTATCTCATTTTTCGAGAAGCCCCAGGCACGCCCGTCCTCCAATAAATAGAGTGTTGTCGGACTGCCGGATAATATGGCCCGGCTACGCAAATCACGCAGGTCGCCCGCCAATCGTTCACTAGCCGCGTTCAAGCTGGCCCCCGGAAATATCCTGCCGGAGAGAGGTGAAAGCAACACGTAGGCCATGGACAGGATACCCAGCACGACCAGCACTTCCATTAAGGTCATGCCGGCTTGCGGGTCGCTCTTAGTCCTCCCAGCTGACGATATCGGCATTCTCCCCTTCGCCCCCTTCCTTCTTGTCGGCGCCGTAGGAATAGATATCAAAAAATCCATGATCGCCCGGCATTTTATACTGATAGGGCTCGCCCCAGGGATCGACCAGGCTGGATTTTTTCTTGATATAGGGCCCGAACCAGTTGGAGGCTTCGCCCGGTTTCTCCACCAGTGCTTTCAGTCCCTGTTCCGTCGTGGGATAGGCCCCCACATCGATCTTGTAAAAATCCAGATTGGCCACCAGGGATTCCACCTGAAGCTTCGCCGTATCCGCCTTGGCCCGGCTCAGGTATTTCACCACCTGCGGCACGGCAATGGCGGCCAGCAGTCCCAGGATCAGGATCACCACCAACAGCTCCATCAGGGTAAAGCCTGCGTCCTTGTTGTTGTTTTTATTTTTATGCTCCACCTACATCCATCCTTCGTCAATAAGCAATCTCGTTTATACTCAAAATGCCCAGCATCACCGCGGCGATCATGCCGGCGATGATCAGGCCCATGCCGAGCGTCAGCAGCGGCACCAATAATGCCATCAGCCGATCGGTCAGATTCTTAACATCTTCCTCCAGAATATCCGCGGTCTTGAGCAGCATCTCATCGAGCCGGCCGGTATCTTCGCCGACCCGGGTCAGCTCCCGGGCGATGGCCGGCACGAAGGCCGCCTTGCCATATTCCGTCGACAGGCTGCCGCCCTCGCGCAACCGGGTTATCACCTTGCCAAGATGATCGAAAATATACAGATTGGCGATCCCGTCCCGGGCGATGACAAAGGCGGAGGTCAGCGGAATGCCGTTCTGCAGCAAGGTGCCGAGCATGCGGTGAAAGCGGGCAAATTCCCCCTTCCGCAAAAGCCCGCCAAGCAACGGGATCTTCAGCAAGAAACGATGCAGCATCATGCTGTATTTTTCCTGCCGCAGCAGGGCTACGGTCAGGACCACAAGGCCAATGAGCCCCAGTAGCACCAGCAAGCCATGGTCATGCATGAAATCGCCAAAGCCCATCACCAACTTGGTGGCCAATGGCAATTTATCCCCGGCCTGCTCAAAGATCGGCCGGAACTGGGGTAGCACCACGGTGATCAGCAGCACCATTGTCACCGCCACCATCATCAACAGCAATGCGGGATAGACCAGGGCGGAACTGACCTTTTCCTGGATTTCCACCCGCCGCTCCAGATAGGTGGTCAGGCGCGAGAGCACCACATCCAGAGTGCCGCTGGCCTCGCCGGCGCTGACCATGCTGATATAAAAACCGGTGAAAACCCTTTGCTGTGCCTTCATCGCCGTGGCCAGACTTGCCCCTTCGCGGATTTCGCCAAGCAATGTCTCCACGATCCCTTTCAGCCGTTTATCGTTCCCCATGCTGTTCATGGTGACAAGCGAGCGTTCCAGCGACAGGCCGGCCCCCACCAGGGTGGATAAATTGCGGGTAAAGTCGAGCAGTTTCTTGTTGGACAGCCGATTGCCTTCAAACAGGGGTTTATTCAGCGCTGCCAGCAGCGAGGGACCGCCCCGGCTGACCTCCACCGGCATCAATCCCTGCTTGACCAGCCGGTCCAGGACCGCCTGCTCGCTCATGGCTTCCATTTCGCCGTAATGGCTCTCCCCCTGGCGGTCGAGAGCGTTGTAGCTAAATTTCTGCATTGTTGCCCTCCCCGACCACGCGGTAGAGTTCTTCCAGCGAAGTCACACCCCGGGCCACCAGTTCCCGGCCTTGGGCATCCATGGTGCGCATGCCCTCCGCAACGGCCTGGGCCTCAATCTCCGAGGTCGTGGCCTTGGAACGGATCAGGTCCTGGATCCTGTCACTGATGGGCAACACCTCGACGATCATGGTCCGGCCCTGATAGCCGCTCTGATGACAGGACGGACAGCCAACCGCGCGCCAGGATTTATTGCCCTCAACTACCACTTCTTCCTTGCAGGAACCGCACAGCTTCCGCACCAGCCGCTGCCCCATCACCAGGTTGAGGGTGGAGGCAAGCAGGAAATCTTCCATGCCCATATCCAAAAGCCGGGAGATGGCGCCGGCCGCCGTATTGGTATGTAGGGTGGACAGGATCAAATGGCCGGTGAGCGAGGCTTGCACGGCGATCTGCGCCGTTTCCATGTCTCGGATTTCACCCACCATCATGATGTCCGGATCCTGGCGCAGGAAAGACCGCAACGCCGAGGAAAAGCCAAGCCCGATTCGACTGTTGACCTGGACCTGGTTCACTCCTTCCAGCATATATTCGATCGGATCCTCCACGGTGAGGATCTTGCGGTCCGGCCGGTTCAGCACATTGAGCGCCGCATAAAGGGTGGTAGTTTTACCACTGCCGGTGGGACCGGTCACCAGGATGATGCCATGCGGTTTGTCAAGCGCTGCCCGGAAGCGGCCGAGCTCCGGCTCGGGAAAACCGAGGGTGGTGAAATCCAGTTCAAGTTTGTGCTGATTGAGAATACGCAACACCACACTTTCGCCAAAGGCCGTGGGCGTGGTGCTGACCCGGAAATCGATGTCCCGGCCCTGCACGGCAATACGGATGCGCCCGTCCTGGGGCAGCCGCCGTTCGGCAATATCAAGCCCGGCCATGATCTTGAGCCGGGAAGTGATAGCAGAGCGGAACTGATGCGGCGGATTTTCCACATCCTCCAGCATGCCGTCCTTGCGCAGCCGGATCTTGAGGCTCGCTTCCATCGGTTCGACATGAATGTCCGAGGCTTCCTCGCTCACCGCCTGATGCAGCAGCCGGTTCACATAGCGGATCACTGGCGCCTCACTGGCCAGGTCGCGGAGCCGGTCGATGTCGTCGTCCACCTCTTCCATGAGGCCGGCGCCCTCCATTGTTGCAGCCGGCCCATCGCCATAAAGCTCTTCCAGCGCCAGGTCGATCTCGCTCGCCGGAGCAATCAGATAGGTGACTTTTTTGTGAATGGCATATTCCAGCGCTTCGCGGGTAAACTCCTCAAGCGGATCGGCGACGGCAAGACGGAGTTCCTTGTCATCCGTGGACAGCGGCAAAGCCCGCTGGGCCAGCAGGAAGCGCTCTGACACCTCCTCGAGCGGGATTTTCTCGCCGGGAAAAGAACTCTTGTCGATGCGCTCCAGCGACAGCACGTCACCATAGGCCTGCACCAGATCGGATTCCGAGAGAAGCCCCAGTCGGGTCAGCACATCGCCAAGCCCGTCGCCGCTCTGCGTCGTGCCCTTGCGGGCACGCTCCAGCGCCTGGGGCGACAGCACTCCGTTTTCCAATAGATATGTTTCGAACTGATCCCCCAAACCTGACCCCTGAACTGAAGTATTACTGAAAAAATCATACGGAACACACCCAACGCGATCAAGGGGAATCAAGTTTGGTTAAAGAGCGATGGCATGTTCATCATGTTTGTCCCCCGAATGACCAAATCACCCGCAACCAGTAGAGAGGCTAATATGCGCGTTGGTTGCGGGGTAAGGGCGATTTTAACGCGGGGCGTGGGAAAGGCGCGGAGATCCTGGAGTTATTGAGAGGTGTGGGGCGTGGAGTAGGGGATAGTGTGCAAGATAAAAGTAAGCGTAGCCCAATGTTGATTTGGCCTTATTGCATAAGGAGTTAATGGGGGTTATTCGAATGGGAAATGCCCCTCGCCATTAGGGCCGCTATAGACATACATGGCTAGCACTATTAGCCCTTACTCGAAGACAAAATATTTGAAATCTCCTGCAAACTTTCAATGGCCCGATCTCCTTTTTCCCAAAACTCCCTAAATGACTTCCCGCCGTCCAAATACACTTGGTGTCGGAGCAAGGTCTTTAACGCTTTGGTAGAATGCTCAAATTTGGGAATTAACTTCCCCTGGGGATCGGAAGTAATTTGAGCCTGAAAATTCAAAAGATCGTCAACCGCTGATGAAATAATATATTGGGCTTCTTCAATACTCATTGGTTCACTATCTCGCTCTGCAGCCCATTCTGCTCTAAATCTCCTAGAAAAGGACTCAAATTGTGACCTAAACATCTCAAGGCCATTTTCTTCTTGGTCCTGGGAAGACTGAAGAGGAGCCTGGTTTTTCAGTATTTCAGCCATGATTGACGAAATATGTCTTTGCAACATTTCCCTAAATTCACCGATGTCTGAATATTCAAAAGTGATACCTTGCTCTCTCAGGCCATCCTTAAACTCCTTAAGTGCCTTATATTGTTCGGCATCAATACTTTCGGGCATTACAGGTGCAGAAGAAAAATATAGGAGTGTCTTTTTTCCCTGTTTTCTCAATAAATCAATTTCTTCCGCAGTACCAGAAATGTGGTTCCCAGTAGCCGTACCAATTCGCGTCCAAAAAGCCCCAATAAGAAAATCACAAGAAGCTACTATTTGATTGTTGATTATCTCTTGCGGGCGCCCGCCCAGTTCCGGCACTACATGGCTCTCCCACATAATCGGTTCTAGTATCACATCAGAATGTAGTGAGTGCGCAGCATTCCATGCATAAATAATTTGAGGAATAGCCGCGCGTTCTTTCACACAATCCGATGGAGAGGCGATAAGTATTCGATATATCTGTCCGGCTCTGGGCATTACATTTCCTCTAAAATGCTAGAGTGTCCTTGGTTTGCAATTCAAAAAACTATTTCAAACCAAATCTTCAATCTTTTGCCAATGAATGCAGTTTTCGGGCAATGCAACTCCTTCAACTCCAATCAAATAATCAAGGAGCTGCTTCACACGCCCTCTGATAGCTTCATCTGTTTTTATTTTTACAAGAGCAGTATATGGCTTTTCATTTTTAACTTCCTCGCCAAAAAGTGCCGTCTCGAAACACGTTTTACATGCTACAAGATTTGCAACTCCGTCCGCTCCTTCAATATCTAGAATACCAGCAATTGTCTTATTCATACCCCAGGCTGGGTTTTTCTTTCCGCTAGGAGCAAGTTCTTCATCAGTATCATGAAGAATAAAAAACTTCTTTGAGAATTGAAGAAGCACCTTAGCAACCGATGGAATTATGCCTTTTCCCCTCGCCCTAATAATCTGCACATCACTATAGAGCTCAGGGTACTGCTCTTTTATCATCGAAAATGCTGTATATTCGGTATCACCCTCAACAATAATTTGCCTACCCCCGAAGAAGAATTCATGCACATAAGGGTCGCAGATATTCATCAACTTGAGATTTGACTTGTCGTCATTGTCGAGTCTAGCCCTCTCCGGCCGATAGAGAGTCGTACTTTTAACCTCAGTATCATCTTCTCTATAAACTCTAATTATTGTGGTATTATCCTTGGAAAGATCGATAAAAATTGGCGAATGGGATGTAATCATTACCTGCCAATTTCCAGCATCAGGTAATTCATATAACACCGACCTCGCTTCACGAATTGCAGATGGATGTAGACAAATTTCGGGTTCATCTAATAACAGTACGTGCGGTCTTGAATCTTTTTTGTCTTGAGCTTCAGACAAATACTTTAGTGTAGCCCAAAGTAATGTTCGCCTCGCGCCGCTGCCTTGATGCTCAATTGTAGAAAAATAACCTCCCTCAGGCCCCATCAGAAGTTCTGCATTTCCTGAAAATGGCCGGTAAGTTTTTTCAATATCCGTTTCTGGTTTGGCATCAAATCTAATTTTATGCTTTGGAAATAGTTTCTCTAAATAGGCGGATATCTCATTTTCAATTATGCTTACTTCGTCTTCCGTCGCTTGAACTGCTTTGGTTTGTAAGCTTTTGATTTTTTCAAGAATCAAATCGTAGTCAGACTTCTCCTGTGCTGGATCAGTTTTGATATCCGTGAGTTTTTCTTGTAAGAGACTAGTGATAATCTTGGTAATATCCGTTGCTTGCTTTTCCGGAGTAGCAAATGCATCAATTCTATGGGGCAAAGGCCTTCGGGAATTAGCCACATTCGGTGCACCCCATGGCACCTCGTCATCCCATTCATTTTTCTGAACATCAAATCCCTGACGTTTTGGGTCCTTGTTAGGACTATCCCACGTCCATTTTTCGCGGATCAACCATTCTCCCTCAGCAGTTTCCTGAATCCACCTTTCTCCAGGTGCTTTGTTAAAAACGATAGTATGCAACTCGATCATCGGCAGATTTTCCACATCAACCTGCCCATTAGGGAAATCATTTATAGACAACTTCCCTTCCTTAGAGCCATGCGACATTACGGTTTCATAAGCTCGAAGAATACTACTCTTACCAACATTATTTGGCCCAACCAGAACAACAATATCGTCCAGTTCTATTTCTACTTCGGTTGCACCAATAGATCTAAAATTTTGGATTTTTAACTTATGAAGTCTAGGACGAGGAATTTTTTCATCATCATCTACCAAAGGAATTTCTGGAATTGCCTTTTTCTTCGCTGCCATAAAATTTCCTTCAGATGAATTTGGCCGCTACTAAATAGTTCGACCGATAAATTGTGTTATAGAAAATAGACGATGTTCACCGTTGTAGCCTCACCCCTACTCCACCCCCGTTTTCGGGAATAAACTCCACACCTGCATTTTCCAGGGTCTTCTGAATGAGATCCAGATTCTTGATCGAGCCTGTCGGCACCCCTTCAGCTTTCTCCATCCTTTGTACGGTGGATATTCCGATGCCGGCTTCATCAGCCAGCTTTTGAGCGGACCACTTTATCAATGCGCGAGCAGCACGTATTTGGCTTGAGGTTATCATTTTGAACTAATTTCTGTCATTATTGAATGTTTTTAGTTGTTTTTATGTCAGTATTGAACTATATTAGTTCATATTCCCCTCTAAGTACATCTACTTAAAGGCGAACTTCTGTGTGCGTTCCGACAGTAGTTGATTGTCTCACCACCTTTCTGAAGGTGCAAATTAAATCTACAGCGACTATTGGAGCCCGCCATGCACACGGACCTATCCGCCTTTCCTCCTTTGGTTCAGGACGACCTGGACCGCCTGACCCGTTTTCTGGTTATGGAATATGACGCGGCGGCACGGTCGGGAACCTCGAAGAAGCAGAAGCGGTCCCGGATACGGTCCATTATTCTCCATGGCGACCATGGCGATGCTGATGACCGCCAGGATCGTCATCCTGACCATTACAGTCTGCTGGTGATCGTGAACCGGATCCTGCCCCGTTTTGTATGGCCCGTGGTACAGGCAGAGAAGGCCATCAATAATCTACCGGGTCTTTCCACGCCTGTATCTTTATCCTTCCAGAGCCAGACTTCTGTGAACGAGAAGATCCGGGACGGCTATTTTCTCTATCGCGATATCTCCAAGACCGGCACCCTGCTCTATCAGTCCGGTGACAAAGGACTGGACCTTCTCTCTACCCCGGAACGTCCCTCAGCCGAAGATCATTACAAACTTTCTCAAGAGCATTTCGGAAGTGTCTGGCCACTGGCCTGCAGTTTCCTCTCAAGCGCCTATAGACTGGCCGCTGAGCAACAGAATGAGGCAGCGGCTCTCTATCTCCACTTGAGTGCGGAACAGGCCTACAGGGCCTTCCTCTTGATCCACAGCCTGCATGTGCCCCGGAGCCGGGACCTCTCTGACCTGAGAGAGTTCTCCGAGGCGATCCATCCGGAACTGGCCCACGCCTGGACCGAACAGAAACAGGCTTTTCATATTCTCAAGCAATCCTTCACCGGCACCCGCTTTTCCTCCCGTTTCACGGTGGGGACTGAAGAACTGGATCGGCTGTTTTCCTGCACTGACCAACTGCTCCGGCTGATCCGTTATCTCTGCCGCAAAAAGCTTGAGACACTTGAAGAGGGAAGTCTCGACCGGCCCCAGATTGATCAAAACACTTTTATAGTGGACGCCGCCCGGGAAGACCTGCCCTTGCGACCTTTGCCGGTCGAAGCCAGCAAAGACTTTATCGCCCGCTCTCCCGAACTGCAGAAGAAGCTGGACCGGCTGTTCAGCAGCCTGTTCGATCTGGAAGACCCCTGCTGTCAGCTGATGACCATCTCCCATGTCATGAAGTGTCTGGCATGGGAAGGCGGAGATGTGGAGCATGACGGCATCAGCCTGATGGGAGACGTGACCCGGGAACGGGCTTCCCTCCTCAAAGACAAGGTGTATAGCATCTTCGATCTTATCCGGGAGCTCCGGGTTCCGGATGAAGAACTCCAAAACGCCAAGACGAATGACAGTGAGACAAAAGAGGATGCCGAGCATTCTCCTTACCGTTCCAGCCGGGTGGCCTGATTTCCTCCGGTGTGCGTACCGTGCCTGGAACGGAGACTCGGCGGGAGCGACCCTGTATGGCTATACAGGTTGACAGGGTTCTCCCGCCTTTTCTGTGGTTGTTGGTGCAGAATCCTGTAATTTTTTTGATGTTTTTTCGGGGTAGATTTTTAGGTCGTTGGATATCGGGAGATATCTTTGGGTTTCTGGAGAGGTATTTAGGATGCTTTGCAGACACAATGGTGAACAACGCGCCCCGCGCACGACCCTTGACGAGGGTGTGGTTGCAGCGTCTACTTTATGGATTATGAGCAGGAAAGAGCTTCCCATAAGGTTTAAGGCCTATCCGCACGCCAATGACAATGGCAGTGTCTCCGGCAGTCCGCCGGACCCGAGATTGTTGTGCCTGGCCCGGCTGATTGCCCGGGCCGCCGTGCGAGACCTGATCGACGGCCAGACCGCCAATGACAACGTGACGGTCGCGGGGCCATCACCAGCGACCGACCCAACTCCCCAAAGCACAAGCGCCCCGTCCCTCAGTAATCTCCCTGCCGGCACGCAGCTTTATCTTTTTCCTGACTTGAACACAGCAAGAGACAATGATGACCACTAACAACTCCGCCGCCAATACCGTCGCCATTTACGCCCGTTATTCTTCCGACAACCAGAGGGAGGCCTCTATAGAAGACCAGGTCCGTCTCTGCAGGGAAGCCGCCGCTCGGGAAGGCTGGACCATCACCAAGACCTATCAGGACAGCGCCGTGAGCGGAGCCTCTTTGATGCGCCCGGGCATCCAGGCCCTGATGGAAGACGCCTTGAAGGGCAAGTTCAGCATCATCTTGACCGAGGCTCTGGACCGCTTGTCCCGCGACCAGGAAGACATCGCCGGGCTTTATAAGCGCATGAGCTTTGCCGATGTAAGGATCATCACTCTCAGCGAGGGCGAAGTGAACAACCTGCACATTGGCCTCAAGGGCACCATGAACGCCCTCTATTTGAAAGACCTTGCCGATAAGACCCGCCGTGGGCTTAGAGGCCGGATCGAACAGGGCAAGTCGGGCGGCGGCTTGACCTATGGATACGAGGTCCGCCGCTCCCTGGACGCGGAGGGCAACAAGGTCACCGGGGAACGGAAGATCAACCCTAAAGAAGCCGCCGTGGTGCGCCGCATCTTTAAAGACTTTTCCGCCGGACACTCTCCCCGCGCGATAGCCAAGGCGCTCAATCAGGAAGGCGTGCCCGGGCCAAGAGGCTCCGGGTGGGGCCAAAGCACCATCAATGGCAATCGGGAACGGGGCACCGGCATTATCAACAATGAGCTTTATATCGGACGACTGGTCTGGAACCGGCTCCGCTATATCAAGGACCCGGACACGGGTAAAAGGATCTCACGACTGAACCCGGAACAGGACTGGGTTATCCAGCAGGTGCCAGAGCTCCGGATCATCGACCAGGATTTGTGGGACAAGGTCAAGGAACAACAGGGCGCGCTTAAACATCGCAAGCCCCTGCAGGCGGACAATGAACTCGGCCGCTACAAAAGACCGCAATATCTGTTTTCAGGACTGCTTAAATGTGGGACCTGCGGCGGCGGCTTCAGCATGTTCAGCAAAACCCATCTCGCCTGTTCCAACCGGCGCAACAAGGGCACCTGTGATAACAAGCATTCCATAAGAAGGGACCATCTGGAAGAGGTCGTCCTCGACGGTCTTAAAAACCATCTTATGGAACCCGCCTATTTTGCCGAGTTCTGCAAGGAATATACCGAAGAGCTCAACCGGCTTCGCCTGGAGATGTCCGCCAGCCTCACGGCCCAGAGACAGGAACTGGTCCGCATTGATAAAGAACAGGACAAGCTGGTGGATGCCATCTGTGCAGGTGTCCCGGCCGCCAAGGTCAAGGGCCGTATGATTGAACTGGAGACACGCAGGGAAGAACTCGAAGCCCTCTTGGCGGAAGCCAAAGAACCGGCGCCCCTGCTTCATCCCAATATGGCCAAGACCTATGCGAAGAAGCTGGACGATCTGATGCAGACCTTGAACGAGCCCGATCTAAGAGCGCAGGCGTCGCAGACCCTGCGCAGTCTGATTGAGGCGGTAAGGCTTGTGCCGGAGGGAGAGGGGTTAGGCATTGAGCTTGTAGGGGATCTGGCCGGAATCCTGCACTTTGTAGAGCCGAAAGACAAGGCTAGGCCTCAAAAAGGAAGCGCCGCCCAGGGGTCCATTAGTGATGGTTCTGGGCGGCGTCAACTTCCGTTGGTTGCGGGGGCAGGATTTGAACCTGCGACCTTCAGGTTATGAGCCTGACGAGCTACCGGGCTGCTCCACCCCGCGTCAAGTTAGTTCAAGGCTGCGCAGTGCAGCCCGGCATTTTTAATTCCGCCTCGGGGGACCCGAGGCTGGGGCATGCTCGACCCCGCGGTAAACTTTATTGGCACTCAAGCGCCGTGCGGCCTCCGGCCTTGGCTTCCGCGCAAACGTGCGCGACGGCCGCTTGGCCTTTCCGTCCTACGGACGGCTGGAGTGTATACTCCAGAGCGGTCGACTGACCGCCGCCGACTTTTCGGCGCCCCCTCGGAGGCGTGAGCGTAAGCGAGCCTGCCGCGAGAGATAATCAACCTACAAAAAAAAGCGGCTTTATGGGCCGCTGTCTTTTTCATGCGCTATCGCCTAGCGGCTACTTGAGCGCGATGATTTTCTGACATTATGAATGGGTTTGTATTTTAAACTCATGTTTTTAATAGACCTGGCGACGACCTACTCTTCCGCGCCTTAAGACGAAGTACCATCGGCACAACCTGGTTTCACTTCCGGGTTCGGGATGGAGCCGGGTGGGACACAGGCGTCAAGATCACCAGGTCAATTAAAAACATGGGTTTGTTTTATATTCCGTTTTGATTTGGCCTTTTTGAGGCCAATGATAAGTTTTGCATGAGCGCGCATGAACGGGATCTTTTACAGATCTCATCTCTGTTCATGACGGGATATTCAAGTCTATTGAGTAATTAGTACCGGTCAGCTTCATGTGTTACCACACTTCCACATCCGGCCTATCAACGTGGTGGTCTTCCACGGCTCTCAAGGGAGAACTTATCTTGAGGGGGGCTTCCCGCTTAGATGCTTTCAGCGGTTATCCCTTCCGCACATAGCTACCCTGCAATGCGGCTGGCGCCACAACAGGTCCACCAGAGGTGCGTCCATCCCGGTCCTCTCGTACTAGGGACAGCTCCTCTCAATTCTCCTGCGCCCACGGCAGATAGGGACCGAACTGTCTCACGACGTTCTAAACCCAGCTCACGTACCTCTTTAAATGGCGAACAGCCATACCCTTGGGACCTGCTCCAGCCCCAGGATGAGATGAGCCGACATCGAGGTGCCAAACACTGCCGTCGATATGAGCTCTTGGGCAGTATCAGCCTGTTATCCCCGGCGTACCTTTTATCCGTTGAGCGATGGCCCTTCCACACGGGACCACCGGATCACTATGACCGACTTTCGTCTCTGCTCGACTTGTCAGTCTCGCAGTCAGGCAGGCTTATGCCATTGCACTCTCACAGCTGATTTCCGACCAGCCTGAGCCTACCATCGCGCGCCTCCGTTACTCTTTGGGAGGCGACCGCCCCAGTCAAACTACCCACCACAGAAGGTCCCGGCCCCGGGTTCACGGGGCGCGGTTAGATAATAGACAGGTTAAGGGTGGTATTTCACCAACGACTCCACCGGAACTGGCGCACCGGTTTCAAAGTCTCCCACCTATCCTACACATAACATATCCATTATCATTCTGAAGCTGTAGTAAAGGTGCACGGGGTCTTTCCGTCTAACCGCGGGTAGCCCGCATCTTCACGGGCAAGTCAATTTCGCTGAGTCTATGTTGGAGACAGTGGGGAAGTCGTTACGCCATTCGTGCAGGTCGGAACTTACCCGACAAGGAATTTCGCTACCTTAGGACCGTTATAGTTACGGCCGCCGTTTACCGGGGCTTCAATTCAGTGCTCTCACACCTCCTTTTAACCTTCCGGCACCGGGCAGGCGTCAGACCCTATACGTCGTCTTGCGACTTCGCAGAGCCCTGTGTTTTTAGTAAACAGTCGCCACCCCCTGGTCTGTGCCCCCTCCAAAAAGTTGCCTTCATGGAGGGCCTCCTTCTCCCGAAGTTACGGAGGCAATTTGCCGAGTTCCTTCAACATAGTTCTCTCAAGCGCCTTGGTATGCTCTACCTGTCCACCTGTGTCGGTTTCGGGTACGGTCTATATGATGAGGCTATTTCCTGGAACAGTTTCGCAGCCCCTCCAATCCAGTAAGGAGGAACAACTTACACCATCCGTCACATCTCATCAGGCCCAGTAATATTAAACTGAGTTCCCATCGACTACGCCTTTCGGCCTCGCCTTAGGGACCGGCTAACCCTGCGCAGATTAGCTTTACGCAGGAACCCTTGGACTTTCGGCGAGAGTGTCTCTCACACTCTTTATCGCTACTCATGCCAACATTCGCACTTCTGATACCTCCAGGCGCCCTCGCGGGTCACCCTTCGCAGGCTTACAGAACGCTCCGCTACCACTTGATACAAAGTATCAAATCCAAAGCTTCGGTACATGTCTTGAGCCCCGTTACATCTTCGCTGCGAGATGGCTATTAGACCAGTGAGCTGTTACGCTTTCTTTAAAGGGTGGCTGCTTCTAAGCCAACCTCCTGGTTGTTTTGGCCTTCTCACTTGCTTTCCCACTTAGACATGATTTGGGGACCTTAGCTGTTGGTCAGGGCTGTTTCCCTCTCCACCACGGACCTTAGCACCCGTGGTGTGTCTGCTGAATAGTACTCACCGGTATTCGGAGTTTGGTTAGAATTGGTAAGGCTCGCGCCCCCCGCATCCATCCAGTGCTCTACCCCCGGCGGTATTCATTCAACGCTCTACCTAAATAGATTTCGCGGAGAACCAGCTATCTCCGAGTTTGATTGGCCTTTCACCCCTAGTCACAGGTCATCTCCCCATTTTTCAACATAGGTGAGTTCGGTCCTCCAGTGCGTGTTACCGCACCTTCAACCTGCCCATAACTAGATCACTCGGTTTCGGGTCTAATACAACATACTCAGTCGCCCTATTAAGACTCGCTTTCGCTGCGCCTACACCTATCGGCTTAAGCTTGCATGTTATATTAAGTCGTTGGCCCATTATACAAAAGGTACGCCGTCACACTTGCGTGCTCCGACTGCTTGTAAGCATACGGTTTCAGGGTCTGTTTCACTCCCCTTATCGGGGTGCTTTTCACCTTTCCCTCACGGTACTTGTTCACTATCGGTCGCATAGGAGTACTTAGGCTTGGAGGGTGGTCCCCCCACGTTCAGACAGGATTTCACGTGTCCCGCCCTACTCGAGGACTGTAAATTAACTTACCCGTACGGGGCTATCACCCACTACGGCCATCCTTTCCAGAATGTTCCGGTTTTTAATCTACAGCCACTGGCCTGGTTCCCGTTCGCTCGCCACTACTAGGGAAGTCTCGGTTGATGTCCTTTCCTCCGGCTACTTAGATGTTTCAGTTCGCCGGGTTCGCCTCCTTACCCTATGTATTCAGGTAAGGATACCCCGAAGGGTGGGTTTCCCCATTCGGAAATCGTCGGATCAAAGCTTTTTCGCAGCTCCCCAACGCTTATCGCAGCGTAACACGTCCTTCATCGCCTCTATGCGCCAAGGCATCCACCATATGCTCTTGTCATACTTGAGATCACCGCCATGTACAGAGATCAGATCGTAAAATCAAATCCCATCCAGCATCCATCTCGGCAGGATGCTGAACTAAAACCTCGTCTTCCAGGGTGGGGGA